>NZ_CP102845.1:5060000-5295221 GCF_013307435.2 Microvirga terrae | reverse complement strand
GCCGTTCTCGCTGGGAGCGGCAAAGGTGCGGTGATCTTCGCTGCGATACATCAATGTTCCTCCACGAGGTTCCGCCTTCTTTAAGGTCGGAAACCCCCACGCATGACCCGTTTCGAACACCAAGGCACAAAGGCCTCACAGGTTATCCAAAACGTGGCGCCCCCAATTGTACTAAAGATTTATTGAACGCTTTTAAGTGGAGACAGTCGCTGACTGCCGTCTCCTTCGTCTTCACTCAAGGTCTATCAAGTTTACCTCTCGGTAAAGGATGAGCCTTCGCTTGCTTCTGGAGAGAATGAAACAACGACTGATCCCCGCACATGGTGTCTTTAGTTCGAGCTTTGAGTGAATGACTTCACGGCGAGCCGTTGAAGCAAATTGACCTTACACAGGGTGCGGGATGGCGTGCAATACGGCCGAGTCGAGTCGCGGGGGCCTGCAAGCCCTTTGTCGCGTTCACAGCCTCGTCCACAGCTTTTGAATCTGGGCTTTAAAGTCCTGACTCTTCAACTGATTCACTGTTCCACCACAGTCCGTCCTCAAGCCCGAAAAAAGAGTCTTTGCGCAACCTTGATTCAGAACCGATTCGCCTCGACTCGGGAGGTGATTCTGATGCTTTGCGATGCTTTGCCTGCTAAGCTGTTGATGTCGCTGAGTGTTTTATGTGCAGTTTGAATCTGCTTTGTGGGGCTTTCACCCTGTCAGGCGGGGATAAAGTCAAGCTGTGGTGTGGATAAAATTTGACGGCGGAATCGGGCTTAAGACACGAAAAAACCCGGCCGCGAGGCCGGGTCTGATCGATGATGGAAGTCAGCGATGGAGGCTGCTTCTTAGGCGCTCAGCGTCTTGATGCGGCTCGCCAGGCGCGAGACCTTCCGCGACGCGGTGTTCTTGTGCACGATGCCCTTCTGGGCGGCGCGCATCATCTCCGGTTCGGCGGCCTGCAGAGCGGCCACGGCCTCGGTCTGGTTGCCGGCGGCGATCGCCTCTTCGACCTTGCGGACGAAGGTCCGCATCCGGCTGCGACGCGACTTGTTGATCGCGGTGCGCTTCGCGATCTTGCGGGTCATCTTCTTGGCGGACACGGTGTTGGCCATGGCCCATCCTCGTTCTTTAAAATTCCGATGCGCCAAGCTCGAGCCCGTCGAGAGCTCCGGCAGCGACCGGTTGATTGCATGGAAACCGAAGAGCCCGCGGGACGCGCGGGCTCATGTGAGGCGGCTTATAGACGCGATGCCCGCGAACGTCAACGTCCGTGGGCCTTTGCGCGTCAAAAAAGCGCCAGGGAGGCCTTCTGCAGGGCCTGGCGCCAGGGATTGGCCGGGTCGAGCAGGAGCCTGAGCGCCATGAGGCCCGATACCACGACCAGGAGCGGGCGGATGATCCGCGAGCCCAGCCGCATGGCGAGCCGCGATCCCGCCTGCGCCCCGAGAAAGGAGGCACCGGCCATGACGAGGCCGACCGGCCAGACCACCGCGCCCGTCGATGCGTAGAGGAGAAGGCTGCCGAAGTTGCTCGCGAAATTGACGAGCTTGGTATGGGCGGTCGCCTTCACCACCCCGTAGCCGAGGAGCGTCACGAAGGCGAGCATGTAGAAGGAGCCTGCTCCCGGGCCGAAGATCCCGTCGTAGAAGCCGATGGCGACCGGTGCGGTCAGGCCGAAGGCGAGAGCCGTCATACGGGCCTGAGCGTCCTCGTCCTTCATCTTGCGCGAGACCGCGAAATAGACGGCCATCGCGATGAGCAGCAGCGGGATCATCACCTCGAGCACGGAGCGCGGCAGGAACTGCACGCACAGAGCTCCTGCGATGCTGCTCGAAAACGCCACCAGGGTGAACCCCCAGGCCTTGCGCCATTCGATCAGCCCCTTGCGCCCGAAGGTGTAGGTGGCGGAGGCTGCGGCAACAGAACCTTGGACCTTGTTGGTGGCGATCGCCTGAGCGGGATCGAGGCCCGCGAGCAGGAGGGCCGGCACGGTGATGAGCCCCCCGCCGCCGGCAATGGAATCCACGAAGCCCGCAAGAAAGGAGACCGCGGCGAGCGCCGCGATCGCGTCAAATCCGATGGTGATCACGGTCTACTGGTTCTTGAACTCGGCAGCGCGCTTGCCGACGAAGGCCGTCATGCCCTCCTTCTGGTCAGCGGTCGCGAACATGGCGTGGAACAGGCGCCGCTCGAAGCGGATGCCCTCGGACAGCGACACCTCGTCGGCGCGGTTGATGGTTTCCTTCGTCATCATGGCGATGGGCAGCGACATGGACGCGATGGTGTCGGCCGTCTTCAGAGCCTCGTTCAGGAGGTCGGCGAGCGGCACCACCCGGGCCACGAGCCCGGAGCGCTCGGCTTCCTCGGCACCCATCGTCCGACCCGTCAGGCACATCTCCATGGCCTTTGCCTTGCCGATGAGCCGGGTCAGCCGCTGCGTTCCGCCCATGCCCGGCATCACGCCGAGCTTGATCTCGGGCTGACCGAACTTGGCATTGTCCGCCGCGATGATGAAATCGCACATCATGGCGAACTCGCAGCCGCCGCCCAGCGCGAAGCCCGCGACCGCCGCGATCATGGGCTTGCGGCGGCCCGATACGTTCTCCCAGCCGGAGAAGAAGTCGGCCATGTAGGTGTGGGGATAGGTGAGTTCCGCCATCTCCTTGATATCGGCGCCCGCCGCGAAGGCTTTCTCCGAACCGGTGATGACGATGCAGCCGACATTCGGGTCCGCCTCGAAGCCGTCGAGAGCCTGATTCACCTCGTTCAGCAGGGCCGTATTGAGGGCGTTCAGGGCCTGGGGCCGGTTGAGGGTGATCAGCCCCACCTTGCCACGCGTCTCAACGAGAATGGTCTCAAAAGCCATGCCGGCGTCTCCTCATCGCTGGATGAGACACCGGTAGGCGAGGGCGGTCGATGCGGCAAGAGCAAATCCGAACAGCCCTGCCTTCTCCTTTCGGCAAAGCCGTGGGCGCGTTCACGTGCGGGAGCGCCTCTGGCATTCGGGGCAATAGAAGGTCGAGCGGCCGGATTGCACGAGCCTGGCCACGGTTCCGGTGCAGGCCGGGGTGACGCAGGGCTGTCCCTCGCGGTCGTAGACCCGGAAGGAATGCTGGAAATAGCCGAGCGAGCCGTCCACCTGCGCATGATCGCGCAGGGTCGAGCCGCCGGCCTCCACAGCCTCGGCCAGCACGTCGCGGATGACGCCGGCGAGCTGATGCGCCTTGTCAGTCGGCTGTCCGGTCTTGGTCGCAAGCGATCCAGCGGCGGCCTCCGGGTGGAGCCCAGTGCGGAACAGGGCCTCGCAGACATAGATGTTGCCGAGGCCCGCAATGAGGCGCTGGTCGAGGAGGGCGGCCTTCAGGGGCGTGCGCCTGCCGGCGAAGAGCCGCGCGATGGTATCGCCCGAGAGCTCGTTGCCGAGGGGCTCGATCCCCATGCCGGCGAAGTGCTTCGACGTCTCGATGGCGGAGCGGGGCACCAGGTCCATGAAGCCGAAACGGCGGGCATCGTTATAGGTGACGGTCGCCCCGTTGGAGAGCTGGAACACCACGTGGTCGTGAGCCCCCAGGCCGCCGTGCTCGTGATGGAAGTCTCCCGGCATGCGGGTGGCCCCGTCCTGGCTGACCAGGAACCGGCCGGACATGCCCAGATGCATCACCAGCACCTCGCCGGAGGCGAGATCGGCGAGGAGATATTTGGCCCGCCGCCCCAGGGCCGTGACCTCCTGCCCCTCCAGGCGCTCGGCAAACCGGTCCGGGAAGGGAAAACGCAGGTCGGGCCGGCGCTGGGTCACCTTGGTGAAGCGGGCGCCGACCATGGCGGGCTCCAGGCCGCGGCGCACGGTCTCGACTTCGGGCAGTTCGGGCATCAACCATCTCTCGGCTTCTTGAGACCTCTTACATAGCCATCCCGCCCCGCTTCCGCTATGGATCGCGACATTGGTGCATCGTGCGGAAACCCGGATCCGGGTTTCCTGGCGTGGCCCGTCGGGTCCGATGCCGTGGGTGACGAGAGATTTGGTGAAGATCATGACCGACGAGAACACCCATTTCGGGTTCCAGTCCGTGCCGCTCGGCGAGAAGCAGGGCAGGGTCAACGAGGTCTTCCGCTCCGTGGCGAGCCGCTACGACCTGATGAACGATCTCATGTCGGCCGGGCTCCACCGGGTCTGGAAGGATGCCCTCGTGTCCACCCTGCGCCCGCCCCGCGACCGGCCGTTCCGCCATCTCGACGTGGCCGGCGGCACCGGCGACGTGGCGTTCCGGATCCTGGATGAGAGTGGCCCACAAACCCGCGTGACCGTGCTCGACATCAACGGCGAGATGCTCAAGGTCGGCGCCGAACGGGCCGGTCATCGCTACGAGGGGCGCATCGATTTCGTCGAGGCCAATGCGGAGGAACTGCCGCTCGAATCCGGAACCTACGATGCCTACACGATCGCGTTCGGCATCCGGAACGTGCCCCGCATCGATGCAGCCCTGCGTGAGGCGCACCGGGTCCTGAAGCCCGGCGGCCGCTTCCTCTGCCTCGAATTCTCGAAGGTCGACGTGCCCCTCCTCGACCGGATCTACGACGCCTATTCCTTCAACGTCATCCCGCGGCTCGGGGGCATGGTGACGGGGGATGCCGAATCCTATCAGTATCTGGTGGAGTCGATCCGCCGCTTCCCGCCGCCGGCTGCCTTCGCCCGCATGATCGAGGAGGCGGGGTTCCGGCGCGTGACGCACCGGTCGCTGACGGCGGGAGTCGTCGCCATGCATTCCGGCTGGAAGATCTGACACGTGATCGGCAGCCTCGTTCATCTTGCCCGCAACCTGCGCGCCGGGTTCGTCCTGGCCCGCGAAGGCGCCCTGGCGCTCGTCGATCCGAGCGCCCTGCCGCCTTCCGCCCGCTTCGGCCTGAGGATAGCGCGTTTCATCGAGCGGCCGCAGGCGGGCGACGGCGCGGCGCGCCTCTCCAAGGCCCTGACGCGGCTCGGGCCGTCTTACGTGAAATTCGGCCAGTTCCTGGCGACCCGTCCGGACATCGTCGGCGTGGCGGCGGCCCGCGATCTGGAGCGCCTGCAGGATCGCATGCCGCCCTTCCCACGGGCGGAGGCGGTGCGCATGGTCGAGATCGCGCTGGGCCGCCCTATCGACGCGCTGTTCCTGGAATTCAGCGAGCCGATCGCGGCCGCCTCCATCGCGCAGGTTCACCGGGCCCGCATCCGCACGGCGGAAGGCGAGGAGACGGTGGCCGTCAAGGTCGTGCGTCCCGGCGTGCGCGAGGGCTTCGCCCGCGAC
This sequence comes from Microvirga terrae, assembly GCF_013307435.2. Taxonomy (NCBI): domain Bacteria; kingdom Pseudomonadati; phylum Pseudomonadota; class Alphaproteobacteria; order Hyphomicrobiales; family Methylobacteriaceae; genus Microvirga; species Microvirga terrae. The sequence continues at coordinate 5,289,951 of NZ_CP102845.1, read as the reverse complement.
CTACAGGCCATGCGCGCGGCCGCCCGCCTGTTCGAGCGCGTGGTTCCCGATGCGCGCCGCCTCAAGCCGCTCGAGATCGTGGAGGCGCTCGCCCGCTCCGTCGCCGTCGAAATGGATCTGCGCCTCGAGGCGGCGGCCGTCTCCGAACTGGCGGAGAACACGAAGGACGACCCGGATTTCCGCGTGCCGAAGCCGGAATGGGATCTCACCGCCCGCGACGTGCTCACCACCACCTGGATCGAAGGCATCCGGCTCAACGATCTGGCCGGGATCGAGGCGGCGGGCCTTGACCGGGTTGCGCTCGGGCGCACCGTGATCCAGTCCTTCCTGCGCCATGCCATCCGCGACGGCTATTTTCATGCCGACATGCATCCGGGCAACCTGTTCGTGGATGCGGAAGGGCGTCTCGTGGCCGTCGATTTCGGCATCATGGGCCGGCTCGGCATGAAGGAGCGGCGCTTCCTGGCCGAAATCCTCCTGGGGTTCATCCGCCGCGATTACCTTCGGGTGGCGCAGGTGCATTTCGAGGCCGGCTACGTGCCGCCGCATCATTCGGTGGAGGATTTCGCCCAGGCCATCCGGGCCATCGGCGAGCCCATCCACGACCGCCGCGCCGACGAGATCTCGATGGCCAAGCTCCTGACGCTCCTTTTCGAAATCACGGCCCTGTTCGACATGGCGACTCGCATCGAGCTGGTCATGCTGCAGAAGACCATGGTGGTGGTCGAGGGCGTGGCCCGAAACCTCGACCCGAAGCTCGACATGTGGACCACCTCAGAGCCCGTGGTGCGGGACTGGATCGAGCGCAACCTCGGACCGCTCGGCCGCGCCGAGCAGGCCGGACGGGGCCTGTGGACGCTCGCCGGCGTCATCGGCGACCTGCCGGAACTGGCCCTGCGGGCCGAGCGGGTGCTCAACCAGCTCGAGGATGTGACGGCCCGGGGCGTGGCCCTCGACCAAGACAGCGTCGCGGCCATCGGTCGTGCCGAGGCGCGGGGCAACCGCTGGGGCGTGGCGGCCTTGTGGATCATCGCCGCCTCGCTGATGATCATGCTGTTCAGGGGCTTCGCATGACGGCGCTTTCAGGCAAACGCATCCTCCTCGTCATCGGCGGCGGCATCGCGGCCTACAAGTCGCTCGACCTCATCCGCCGCCTGCGCGAGCGCGGCGCCTCCGTCCGCTGCATCCTGACCGCGGGCGCGCAGGCCTTCATCACGCCGCTTTCGGCTTCCGCCCTCACGGGCCAGCGCTCGCACACCGACCTCTTCGACCGCGAGGACGAGGCGGATATCGGCCACATCAAGCTCGCCCGCGATGCGGATCTCGTCATCGTCGCGCCGGCCACGGCCAATCTCATGACGAAGATGGCCGGAGGCCATGCGGACGATCTCGCCTCCACGGTGCTGCTCGCCACCACGCTGCCGATCCTGATCGCTCCGGCCATGAACGTGCGCATGTGGCAGCATCCGGCCACGCAGCGCAATCTGACGATCCTCCGCCAGGACGGCGTTCATGTGGTGGGGCCCAATGACGGCGCCATGGCGGAGGCCGAGTTCGGACCCGGGCGCATGGCCGAGCCGCTCGAAATCGCGGCTGCGGCGGAACGCCTGCTTGCCCCGTCGGGACCGTTGGCCGGCAAGCATGTGATCGTGACCTCGGGACCGACGCACGAGCCGATCGATCCGGTCCGCTACATCGCCAACCGCTCCTCGGGCAAGCAGGGCCATGCCATCGCGGAAGCCGCCGCCGAAGCGGGTGCCCGCGTCACGCTCATCTCGGGTCCCGTGACGCTGCCCGATCCTGCCGGCGTGGCGACCGTGCACGTGGAGAGCGCCCGCGAGATGCTGGAGGCCGTCGAGAAGGCCCTGCCGGCCGATATCGGGATCTTCGCCGCGGCCGTCGCCGATTGGCGCGTGGCCAATGCGGGCGAGCAGAAGATCAAGAAGAAGGACGGCGCGCTGCCGAACCTGTCGCTCGCCGAGAATCCCGACATTCTCGCCACCATCGCGCATCGCACCGAGAACCGGCCGCCGCTCATGGTGGGCTTTGCGGCGGAAACCGAGCACGTGATCGAGCATGCCCGGCAGAAGCTCGCCAGGAAGGGCTGCGACCTCATCGTGGCCAACGACGTGTCCGCGGCGGGCGGCGTCATGGGGGGCGACAGCAACACGGTGCATCTCGTCACCGCGTCGGACGTGGAGACCTGGCCGACCCTGCCGAAAACCGACGTGGCCAAAAAGCTCGTGGACCGCCTGGGCGCCATGGCCAAGGGGGCAAAGTCATGAACCGTCGCCTGCGCATCCAGCGGCTCGCGCATGCGGCCGATCTGCCGCTGCCGCGCTACGAGACGGCCGGAGCCGCCGGCATGGATCTCGTCGCGGCCCATCCGGCCGAGGCGCCGATCGTCCTGCAGCCGATGCAGCGCGCGCTCGTGCCTACCGGTCTCGTGCTCCAGCTCGAACCCGACTTCGAAGCCCAGGTACGGCCCCGCTCCGGGCTGGCCTTCCGTCATGGCGTGACCGTGCTCAATACGCCGGGCACCATCGACGCGGATTACCGCGGTGAGGTGCAGGTGCTTCTCGTCAATCTCGGCTCCGAGCCTTTCACCGTCATCCGCGGCATGCGTATCGCCCAAATGGTGGTCGCACCGGTCACCATGGTAGAATTGGTCGAGGTGAGCCAGGTCGACGACACAGGCCGCGCGGCGGGCGGCTTCGGATCGACCGGGCTGGGGTAAGGAAGCACTCGCATGAATTTCCTCTCGCGCCGCTCGCTTCTTGCCATCGCTGCCGTCACGGACATCGCGCTCCACGCCCGGCCGATGCCGGTTTCGGCCAAGGCGCTCGCGGCCCGGCACAACCTGCCTCCACGTTACCTGGAGCCGGTCCTGCAGGCCCTGGTCCGCCAGGGCATCCTGAAGGGGGTGCGCGGCCCCCGCGGCGGCTATGAGCTGGCCCGCGAGCGGCGCCGGATCACGGCCGGCGACATCGTGCGCATCGCCATGTCGGCCCTGGAGGAGGACGGATCCTCGCCGGTGCCGGAATCGCGCCTTGCCGAGGCCGTCGTATCGCCCCTGGTTCAGCGCGGAACCGAAGCGTTCCTGGCCGAGCTCGACAAGGTCACGGTGGAGGATCTGTGCCAGAAGGCGCAGGCGGAATCGGCCGTCGAAACGATCCCTGCGGTGGATTTCACGATATGACCTGTGGATCGTGGTGAATATCGACACTCCGTACGGGAAAGGCTAGATTTCCGCCGATCTGAAGGAGGATATTCATGGCTGACACCGCCCAACTGTCGGGCTCAGACGTCAAGCCCGGGCGCGGCCGGATCTACGGCTCGATCACGGAAACCATCGGCAACACCCCGCTCGTGCGCCTCAATCGGCTGCCCAGGGAGCGCGGGATCGACGCCGAGATCCTCGTCAAGCTCGAGTTCTTCAACCCGATCTCCAGCGTGAAGGATCGCATCGGCGTCAGCATGATCGAGGCTATGGAGGCTGCAGGCACGATCAATCCCGACACGACCCTGATCGAGCCGACCTCCGGCAATACCGGCATCGCGCTCGCCTTCGTGGCGGCGGCGCGAGGCTACCGCCTGATCCTGGTGATGCCCGAGACCATGTCCATCGAGCGCCGCAAGATGCTGGCCTATCTGGGCGCTGAGCTCGTCCTCACCCCCGGCCCCATGGGCATGAAGGGCGCGGTGGCGCGGGCCGAGGAACTCCTGAACGAGATCCCTAATTCGGTCATCCCGCAGCAGTTCAAGAATCCGGCCAATCCGGAGATTCATCGCAGGACCACCGCGGAGGAGATCTGGAACGACACCGACGGCCGGTTCGACGCCTTCGTGGCGGGCGTCGGCACCGGCGGCACGATCACCGGCGTCGCCCAGGTGATCAAGCCGCGCCTGCCGGCCATGAAGGTGATCGCCGTGGAGCCGGAGGATTCCCCGGTGCTCTCCGGCGGCCAGCCCGGTCCGCACAAGATCCAGGGCATCGGCGCCGGCTTCGTGCCGGATGTCCTCGACCGCTCGCTCATCGACGACGTGGTGACGGTCGGCAACCAGACGGCGTTCGACACGGCGCGCCGGCTCGCGAAGCTCGAAGGCATTCCCGGCGGCATTTCGACCGGCGCCAACGTGGCGGCCGCGCTCGAAGTGGCGGCGCGCCCCGAGTTCAAGGGCAAACGCATCATCACGGTCGCGCCCTCCTTCGCCGAGCGCTACATCTCGAGTGCCTTGTTCGAAGGGCTTTGATCCTCTCTGTACGCGTACCATCGGGGGCGGCTTCACGGCCGCCCTTTTTGTTGGCGCGTCGCGCAAGCGTGGCCAGAACTTCGCCCCGCCGGCCGGGTTCTCCTTGCACGCACGAAATTCGAACGATGTTTCAAGGAGTTCATCATGGCGGAACGCAAGGCGCCTCATTCACTGAAGGATCAGACGGCGGACCAGATCCGCAACGAGCAGCGCGGCGGCATCGACAGTCCCGTCGATCCGAACCGGGACGGCGGAATCGAGGGCAACGCGACCCTGAGGCGTGTGTGGAGCGAGCCCGGCGGCGAGGCCTACAACTACCGCCAGGGGCAGACCGGCCAGACCAGCAAGGCCGGCATGGACGGTCATGACGAGCTCACGGCCGCCGAGACGCCGGAGACCACCAGGCACCTGAGCGACGCGAGCCTCTCGCCCGAGGACAAGGACGCGACGGCCGAAGCCATCGAGCGCGCGACCGCCGTGAACGGCAAGCAGGAAGGCTGAGAGGACACCGCGATGGGCAATGCAGGTTACGGCAATCACACCGACGACACGAAAAAGGACGTCGAGTCCAAGCGGCTCGACCCGCAGGGAGGCCAGCAGGGGTCGACCGAACAATCCCCTGACGGGAAGCAGCCGGCGGCAGGCCCCCACAGCAAGCCGTCGCTGACCAATCCGGATTCGACGCCCGGCACGGGAGCCCTGCCGGATGTTGGCGATCACGACGCGACGGATTCCACCAGCTCGTAGGAACGGAAACACCATCATGACCCAGAACCAGAATGCGGGGCCCCGTGTCCCGACGGAACGCCCTGACCCGGACGAAGCCGGGCGGGATCCCGGCCCGGGCGCCCAGGACCGACCCGGGTTCGATCTCGGTGGCGCGGTGGATCCTTCCAACACGACTCAGGTGGGCTCGGGCACCATTCCCGGCGGGCCGAAGGGCAGTCCCACGAACGGCACCGATGCGGGCGGCCGGGCGACCGGGCTCACCGATCCGAGCGGCTCGCGCTCCCTCGGCAACGAGGGGGATGCAGGCTCCGATTCCGGCTCGGGCCCGACCGGCGGCTCCGGCGGTCCCGCGTAAAGGCAGCAGAAGGAACAGCAGCGATGGCGAAACCCGACGACAAGTCAAAGCAGGCTACCGACGAGGATATCAGCGCCCCCCGGCTGACCCCGCAGGGTCGCGAGAACCCGGAGGCCTCGGGCGAGGATTCGACGAACCCGATGGGCGAGGGCGCGAAGAAGGGCCAGAGCAGCAAGGCCGAAGGATAAGCCCTCTCCCGAGACCAAAAAGGCCGCCCCGAGGGGCGGCCTTTCCATGGGCGGGATGCGGCGCGTCAGGCGCTCAGCGCTTCCTTCTGCTTCTCGGCGCGCTTGCGGTCGTTCGGGTCGAGGATCGCCTTGCGGATGCGGATCGACTTCGGCGTCACCTCGACGAGCTCGTCGTCCTCGATCCAGGCCAGCGAGCGCTCCAGGGTCATGCGGATCGGCGGCGTCAGGCGCACGGCCTCGTCCTTGGACGTGGTGCGGATGTTGGTGAGCTTCTTGCCCTTGAGCACGTTCACCTCGAGATCGTTCTCGCGGTTGTGCTCGCCGACGATCATGCCCTGGTAGACCTTCCAGCCGGGCTCGATCATCATCGGGCCGCGATCCTCAAGGTTCCACAGGGCATAGGCCACGGCCTCGCCGGCATCGTTGGAGATCAGCACGCCGTTGCGCCGTCCCGCGATCTCGCCCTTGTAGGGCTCGTAGGCGTGGAACAGGCGGTTCATGATCGCGGTGCCGCGGGTGTCGGTGAGCAGCTCGCTCTGGTACCCGATGAGGCCGCGGGTGGGAGCGTAGAACACGAGACGCTGGCGGTTGCCGCCCGACGGCTTCATCTCGATCATGTCGGCGCGGCGCTCGGACATCTTCTGCACCACGACGCCGGAATGCTCCTCGTCCACGTCGATGACCACTTCCTCGATCGGCTCGAGCAGCTGGCCGTTCGCGTCCTTCTCGAACACCACGCGGGGACGCGACACGGCAAGCTCGAAGCCTTCGCGGCGCATGGTCTCGATCAGGATCGCGAGCTGCAATTCGCCGCGGCCGGAGACGTAGAACGAATCCTTGTCGGCCGCCTCCTCGATCTTGAGGGTCACGTTGCCTTCCGCTTCCTTGAACAGGCGGTCGCGGATCATGCGGCTCGTCACCTTGTCGCCCTCGGTGCCGGCGAGCGGGCTGTCGTTGACGATGAACGACATGGTCACGGTCGGCGGATCGATCGGCTGCGCCTGGATCGGGATGTCGTTCTCAGGAGCCGAGAAGGTGTCGGCCACCGAGCCCTTCACGAGGCCCGCGATGGACACGATGTCGCCCGCCTCGCCGACCTCGATCGGCTGGCGCTCCAGGCCGCGGAACGCGAGGATCTTGGACACGCGGCCGGTCTCGACCACCTTGCCCTCACGGTCGAGCACCTTGATCGACTGGTTCGGCTTCACCGTGCCGGAAGCGATGCGGCCCGTGACGATGCGGCCCAGGAAGGGGTTGGCTTCGAGCAGCGTTCCGAGCATGCGGAACGGGCCGTCCTCGGTCTTGGCCGGGGGCACGTGATCGAGCACCAGGTCGAAGAGCGGAGCCAAGCCCTCATCGCTCGGACCTTCCGGCGACTTGGCCATCCAGCCGTTGCGGCCGGACCCGTAGAGGATCGGGAAGTCGAGCTGCTCGTCGGTGGCGTCGAGCGCCGCGAACAGGTCGAACACCTCGTTGATGACCTCCTGGTGGCGGGCATCCGGGCGGTCGATCTTGTTGATCGCCACGATGGGCCTGAGGCCGATCTTGAGGGCCTTGGACACCACGAACTTGGTCTGAGGCATCGGGCCCTCGGCCGCGTCCACGAGCACGATGGCACCGTCGACCATGCTCAGGATGCGCTCCACCTCGCCGCCGAAATCGGCGTGGCCTGGGGTGTCGACGATGTTGATGCGGGTGTCCTTCCAGACCACCGACGTCGCCTTCGCCAGGATGGTGATGCCGCGCTCCTTCTCCAGGTCGTTCGAGTCCATGGCGCGCTCTTCCACGCGCTGGTTCTCGCGGAAGCTGCCGGATTGCTGGAGCAGCTTGTCGACGAGGGTGGTCTTGCCGTGGTCGACGTGGGCGATGATGGCGATATTGCGGAGTTTCATACGGGGTCTTTCAAAGCAAAGCGGCCCGGCACGCGGCAAGCTTAGCCGCGCCCCTGGCTCGTACCGGGCGATAAATCTGATGCGCTGCAATATAGTGATTAGTCTGCGGCGGCAATAGGGCGGGTTGGTACCTTTCTGGGCAAAGCGGGCAGCACCTGCGGGCCCGCAGCTTGCGCTGCGAGCCTGCAGGATGATCGAGGGTGGCGCGAGTGGCAGCCCGGCTCGATGTCTGAGGTGATAAGCGAGAGCCAAGCTGCTCGTCGCGCACGGTTCTTTTCAGGCGGACCAGCTGGACGGAGCCCAAGGTCGGCCTCCTGCGCGCCCAGGGGTGCGAAGCCTGTCGCAGGACCGTGCCGGCTCCCACACTTGCGACGCCTCGCGAGCGCGCCCCTCGAAGGAACCGATCTGTCCAACGATATAGCTTAGCTTGGCACCCCTGTCAAGAACAAAGTGAGAACATGATCCCAGCGAGCTGAATACCGGCTCACCCCATCCTCCGCCGTCATGGCCGGCCTTGTCCCGGGCATCCCGATCGGAAGAGCGCCGCGCCTCACCGGATCGGGATCACCGGCACAAGGCCGGTGATGACGAGGAGGGTGTCGGGTCGGGCGGAGGGCGTCAGGACGGGCCGAGGGCGACCCAAGGGCCGCGGGAAGACGGGAGAGGTGCGGGAGCGGGATGGCCGGGACAATGTCTTTGCCGAGGTGCGCAGCCGTCCCGTCCCGTCAAGTTCTCCGCCTCACGGGCCGGAGATCATTGAACGAACGCTTTGACGGCCTAAATGGCAGGGAACTCCCTGCTTCCCGAAAGTCGGCATGTCGGCCAGCCTCATCTTGAACATTTCGCACCGGCCCGCGTCCACGGCTGCGACAGGCAGTCACGATGCACCATAGGCCTGCGCTCAATCTCGACTTCCTGAGCGGAGGCGGCGAGATGGGCGCGCTCATGCGGGCTCACGACTGGACCACGTCGCCCCTGGGTCAGCCGGAAGGCTGGCCGCAGAGCCTCCGGACCGTGGTGAGCCTGATGCTCACCTCCAAGTTCCCCATGTTCGTCGCCTGGGGGCCGCGCCTCGCCTTCCTGTACAACGACGGCTACAGGCCCATCTTCGGGGCGAAGCACCCGCATGCCCTCGGCCTGCCGTTCCGGGAGGTATGGTCGGAAATCTGGCCCGACATCGAGCCGCTGGTCACTAAGGCGCTCGCCGGCGAGGCGACGTTCCACGAGGACCTGCACCTGGTGATGGAGCGCCACGGCTACCCCGAGGATACCTGGTACACCTTCTCCTACTCGCCCGTGCGCGACGAGACGGGCGGCATCGCCGGCATGTTCTGCGCCTGCACGGAGACGACCGGTGAGGTCAAACTGCGCGCCGCCCTGCGGGCCGAGCAGGACCGGCTGCGCGAACTCTTCCAGCAGGCCCCCGGCTTCATGGCGATGCTGAGCGGGCGCGACCATGTCTTCGAGCTGGCGAACGACGCCTATCTTCAGCTCGTGGGCCACCGTCGCGACATTATCGGCAAGACCGTCCGCGACGTTCTGCCCGAGGTCGCCGGCCAGGGCTTCTTCGAGCTGCTCGACAGGGTCTACACGAGCGGTGAGCCGTTCGTCGGCCGCAACCTTCGGGTCGGCCTCCAGCGGCGGCCTGGAAGCCCCGTCGAGGACCGCTTCGTCGACCTGGTCTACCAGCCGGTCACGGACAGAGACGGCAAGGTCACGGGCATCTTCGCCGAGGGATACGACGTCACCGAGCGGGTTCAGGCCGAGGAAAGCGTCCGCGAGAGCGAGGCGCGGTTCCGCAATCTCGCCGACAATGCCCCGGTGATGGTCTGGGTGACGGAAGTCGACGGGACCTGCTCCTACCTGTCCCGCACCTGGTACGAGTTCACCGGCCAGAGCCCGGAGACCGGACTGGGTTTCGGCTGGCTCGACGCCGTTCATCCGGACGACCGCGGCTGGTCGGGCGAGATGTTCCGGACCGCCAATGCCCGCCAGGAGCCGTTCCGGCTGGAATACCGGCTCCGCCGGGCCGACGGCACCTATCGCTGGGCCATCGATGCCGCCGCGCCGCGCATCGGCGAGGACGGCACCTTCCTGGGCTATGTGGGCTCGGTGCTCGACATCACCGAGCGCAAGGAGATCGAGGAGCGCCTGCGGGCGAGCGTGGCGGAGTTCCAGACCGTCACCAACGCGGCGCCCGCCCTGGTCTGGGTCGGCGCGGAAGACGGCCGTATCCTCTACATGAACGAGCGCTGGCACGAATTCACCGGGCAGACCACCGAGGAGGCGCTCGGCTACGGCTGGGCCAGCACGATGCATCCCGAGGACGTGGAGCGCGTCCTGCCCTACTGGCAGCGCTGCCGCGAGACGGGTGAGATCTACGAGGGCGAGGCGCGCTATCGTGGCCGGGACGGGGAGTACCGCTGGCACGCCTTCCGGGCCATGCCGCATATCGGCCCGGAGGGCGCCATCGCGAAATGGTTCGGCGTCAGCGTGGACATCCACGAGCGCAAGGAATGGGAGGAGCATCGGGAGCTCCTCATCAACGAGCTGAACCACCGGGTGAAGAACACCCTGGCCATCGTGCAATCGATGGCCGCCCAGAGCCTGCGGCAGCTGAGCGAGGAGAGCCGCCCCAAGCTCCAGGCCTTCGAGGATCGCCTGTTCGCGCTCGCCCGCGCCCATGACGTGCTCACGCGCGAGAACTGGGAAGGCGCGGAGCTCCGGGAGATCATCGACGAGGTGGTCGAGCCCTATCTCCGGCAGAAGACGAGGCACCTCGACATCGAGGGCCCGCGCCTCCGCCTCATCCCGCGGACGGCCCTGGCGATCGCCATGGCGATCCACGAACTCGCCACCAACGCGGCGAAATACGGCGCGCTCTCCGTCCCGTCGGGATGCGTTCACATCACCTGGGCGGTCGAGCCGGGCGAGGTTCCGCGCCTGGTGCTGCAATGGCGGGAGCGCGACGGCCCGCGCGTCACCGCCCCCACCCGCCGCGGCTTCGGCACGCGCCTGATCGAGCGGAGCCTGGCGCAGGACATCGGCGGCGACGTCCGGCTGACCTATGCGCCCACCGGGGTCGTCTGCGTGATGAACGTTCCGTTGACCGAGACGGGCGGGACAGCGGAGCACCATTCAGCCTATTGAGGGCCCGACTGTGCTTGGCCTTCCGGTCGCGGTGCTGCGCCAGGAACCCTGGCGCAGCCTTGCGCGTCACCCTGCGGTGATCGTGCCATACCGATCGCAGGAGACGGGACCATGATCCGTGCCGTATCGGCTGCCTTGGCCCTTGCGGCGTCCATGCTGGCGTCCTCCGCCCTGGCGGCAGAATGGGCCGACGACGAGGCGCAGGCCGATGCCTGCGAACGGACGCTCGCGCTGTTGACGACCGGCAAGGTCGACGAGGCCGTCGACGCGATCTTCCTGGTGGCGCAGCCTTGGGATCCGAGGGCGGTCAGGGCGCGCCAGGAATACGCGAAGCTCGCCGATTCGATGCGCGGCTTCGTGCGCGCCGGCCTCGACGCGGTGCACAGGCAGAACGACTCCACGATCGTGCGCTCCCACCGGAGGGTGTCGCGCCCGACCCTCGGCGAGCGGGTGATTCATGTCGAGCAATGGGAGTTCGACAACGGACGCAAGGTCTATGCGGGCTGCGTGCGCTGGCCCAATGCGGCGCCGGGAAAAGGCTGGGTCACCGAGATGGAATTCGGGCCCGACGAGGCCGAGGTGGTCGAGCGGCTGGGCGAGAAGGTCAGGCGGATGGGCGCCAAATAGCAGAGCCTCGCGGCAGGGTTCGATCGATCCGATGCGCGATGCATTTCCCGCGTGCGCCAAGATAGCGGGGAAGCCCTGTGCGACAAGCTCTCCATCCGGACATCTGCCCCGTCAGGAATGCAATTGTCCGCAGCCCGGCAAAGGACCGAGCATCGCAGGTGATCGATTCCCGACGCCACTCCGATCCTGGAGAAAAAGGGAACGGTCGATGTCGCTCAGGGAGGAGAACGCGATGGGAGCTTTGACCGGAACCGCACGCCTGATGCCGTATGTGGGCCTTCTGCTCGCCAGCACGGCCATTCCGGCCGTAGCCGACATGTCGAGCGCCGTCCGGACCACGTCGCAGCAGGTGAAGGGCCTGCAGGCGCCGGCGGAAATCATCGTCGATCACTGGGGCATCCCGCACATCTATACGGCCAACCAGCACGACACCTTCTTCATGCAGGGCTACAATGCGGCCCGCGACCGGCTCTGGCAGATCGACCTGTGGCGCAAGCGCGGCCTCGGCCTGCTGGCGAAGGATTTCGGCCCCGATTATGCGGAGCAGGACCGGGCCGCCCGCATGTTCCTCTATCGCGGCGACATGGACAAGGAATGGGCCGCCTACGGGCCCAACGCCAAGACCTACACGGAAGCCTTCGTGGCCGGCGTGAACGCGTTCGTCCAGGAGGTCCGGGACGGCACGCGGCCGGCGCCGGCGGAGTTCAGGATCGCCGGGACGCAGCCCGATCTGTGGAAGCCTGAGGACGTGGTCCGCATCCGCAGCCACGGCCTGACCCGCAACGTGGCCTCCGAGGTGCGGCGCGCGCAGGTCGCCTGCGCGGCCGGCCTCGACGCCGACCGCCTGCGCACCAAGTTCGAGCCCGAGTGGCAGACGAAGGTCCCGGCCGGCCTCGACCCGTGCTCCATCCCCAAGGACGTGCTGAAGGATTACGAACTCGGCACCAAGGACGTCTCGTTCGTGGCCCCGCAGAAGAAGGCCTCCCTGGACACCCATGAGGACTTCCTCAACGAGGCGATGGCCAACATCGACCGGATCGGGTCGAACAACTGGGTCGTGTCGGGCTCCCGGACGGCCACGGGCCGGCCGATCCTGGCGAACGATCCGCACCGCGCCCACGGGGTGCCGTCCCTCCGCTACATCGTGCATCTGAACGCGCCCGGCATGTCGGTGATCGGTGCCGGCGAGCCGGCGCTGCCGGGCGTCTCCATCGGGCATAACGGGAAGATCGCCTTCGGGTTGACGATCTTCGCCATCGACCAGGAGGACCTCTACGTCTACGAGCTCAACCCGGCCAATGCCAACCAGTACAGGTTCCGCGACGGCTGGGAGGACATGAGGGTGGTGCGCGAGACCATCGAGGTGAAGGGCGAGCAGCCGCGCAATGTCGATCTGCTCTTCACGCGCCACGGGCCGGTTCTGTCGAAGGACGATGCCGGCCAGCGGGCCTTCGCCATGCGGTCGGTCTGGTTCGATCCCGGCACCTCGGCGTATTTCGGCTCGTCGGACTACATGACGGCCCAGAACTGGAACGGCTTCCTCGAGGCCATGAACCGCTGGGGCGCTCCGTCCGAGAACCAGGTCTACGCAGACACGGACGGCAATATCGGCTGGGTCCCGGGCGGCCTCACGCCGAGGCGCGCGAGCTATGACGGCCTGATGCCCGTGCCGGGCGACGGGCGCTACGAGTGGGAGGGCTTCATCCCCCTGGCCGACCTGCCCAAGGAGTACAACCCGGCTCAGGGCTTCTTCGCGACCGCCAACCAGAACAACCTGCCGCCGGGTTATCCGGTGAACGAGCGCCGGATCGGCTTCGACCAATGGGCCGATCCTGCCCGGTTCGAGCGCATCACGGAGGTGCTGAAGGCGAAGCCGAAATTCACCCTGGCCGACGCCATGGACCTGCAGAACGACGACACGAGCATGCTCGGCCGCAGGCTCGTGGCCCTGGTGAAGCCGCTCCGGTCCGAGGACCCGAAGCAGCGGGCCGCGCTCGAGCTGCTGCAGAACTGGGACGCCCGGGAGACGGCCGACAGCGCCGGCGCGGCCCTGTTCGAGGTCTGGACCAGCAAGCATCTCGGCCGCGCCACGGTGGCCGCGACCACGCCCGAGGCGGCGCGCGCCATCATCGGGAACGGCAGCCTCTCGGCGGTGGTCGACTACCTGGAGAAGCCCGACCAGGCTCTCGGGGCCGATCAGGCGACGGCCCGGGACAGGGTTCTGCTCCAGAGTCTCACGGCGGCGGCCGACGAGGTCGGCAAGCTTCTCGGCGACGACATGGCGCAATGGAAGTGGGGCAACCTGCACCAGGCCGAGTTCAGCCACGCCCTGAAGCCGCTGGCCGACAAGGCCACCCAGGCGCAGATGACCGTCGGGCCGCTGGTGATGGGCGGCGGCAACAACGTGCCGCACGCGGCGGGCTACAGCACGTCCACGTTCAAGGTGACGTCCGGGGCCTCGTTCCGCATGGTGCTCGATGTGGGCAACTGGGATGCCAGCCGGGCCATCAACACGCCCGGCCAGTCGGGCAACCCCTACAGCCCGCATTATCGCGATCTCGCGCCGCTCTGGGCGACCGGCGATTACGTGCCGCTGGTCTATTCTCGGGACGCGGTGGAGAAGGCCGCGAGCGAGCGCCTCCAGCTGACGCCTTAGGGTCCGAATTGCCAGGCTTGTGGGCTCTGAGAAGGACCGGCGCGCAGCCGGTCCTTTTTGACGACGATCCGCCCTTGCCGTTACTGGCTCGGAGCCGGGGTGCTCGCCGCCACGCGCCACACGACGTTGCCCGTGTCGTCGGCGACCAGGAGGGCGCCGGTCCCGTCGATGGTCACGCCCACGGGTCGGCCGCGGGCCTGGTCGCCCTCGATGAACCCGGTGACCACGTCCTGCGCCTTGCCGGACGGGCGGCCGTTCTCGAACGGCACGTAGACCACCTTGTAGCCGTTGAACGCGGTGCGGTTCCAGCTCCCGTGCTCGCCGATGAACGCGCCTCTCCGGTAGGGCTCCGGCAGGGTGGAATTCATCGAGAAGGTCAGGCCGAGCGCCGCCACGTGGCTCGAGAGCGCGTAATCGGGCTTCACCGCCTTCTGCACCATGTCCGGGCGCGGCGGGTGCACGCGCTCGTCCACGTGATTGCCGAAATAGCTCCACGGCCAGCCGTAGAAGGCGTTCTCCTGCACGGAGGTCAGGTAGTCCGGCACGAGGTTGGGGCCGAGCTCGTCGCGTTCGTTCACCACCGTCCAGAGAACGCCGGTCTCGGGATGGAACGTCAACCCGTTGGGATTGCGCAGGCCCGACGCGAAGACGCGGGACAGGCCGGTGGCGCGGTCCACCTGCCAGATGGCGGCCCGGCCCTTCTCGGCCTCGAGCCCGCGCTCGCCCGCATTCGAGTTGGAGCCCACCGACGCGTAGAGGAACCGGCCGTCGGGGCTCAGGGCCAGGTCCTTGGTCCAATGATGGTTGATCGGCCCGCCGGGCAACGGCGCCAGCACCCGGGGGGCGGCCGTGATCGCGGTCTCGCCGAGCCGGTAGGGATAGGCCAGGATCGCGTCGGCGGCGGCCACGTAGAGAATGTCCTCGTGCCAGACCACCCCGAAGGGCGAGTTCAGTCCCTTCAGCAGATCGTGGCGCTCGTCGACCGTGCCGTCGCGGTTGGTGTCGCGCAACAGCGTGATCAGGTTGCTCTCCTTCTTCGGCCCGCCGCTGTCGCCCTTGGCGATGGCCATGATCCATTGCCGGATGTAGTCCTTGGGCCGCGACAGCGGCTTGCCCTCCGGCGCCCGCGACTGGACGACGAGCACGTCGCCGTTCGGCAGGGTGCGCACCAAGCGCGGGCTGACCAGGTCCCGGGCGTAGGCCGTCACGGTCATCCCCTGGGGCGCCTTCGGCGCCTGTCCGTCCTTCCAGCCGACCACCTCGGCGACCTTCAGGTCGGGCAAGAGCTCCGTGCTGGGCACCGGCAGGACCGGGTCGGGGCCGATCTGGCTCGCGATGTCGAAGGTTCCGTTGCCGTCGTTGCAGCCGGCGAGCGCCAGAACCAGGAGGCACGGTCCCGCGAGCGCGGAAAAGGGCCGGACGCGGAATCGATCAGTCATAGGCGTGCTCTCCCAGGGCAGGTCCATAGGCGAACGACGTGCTGAGCCAGAGCGTGACGAGCAGGGCCAGCACCGTGAGGGCCGACAGGGTCAGGCCCCAGGGCACGACCGCCGTCCAGCCGTCGGCCGCATGGGCCAGGTTGTTGAAGAAGGCCAGGAGCAGGACCACGAGGGTGCCGATGGCGGCCGGCCAGCCGAACCGCACGGCCCGGGTCCGAAAGCGGACCAGATAATAGAGCGCCCCGAAGACGGCCGCCGCCACCCCGACGGTGATTCCCGCGAGCAGGAGCCAGGCGGAGAACTCCACCCACATCAGGTTCGACGTGCGCCAATAGGCGATGTCGGCGGCGAGCGCGAGGATGAAGCACGCGACGGGAAACGACGCCAGCAATCTCTGGATCGTATGCCCGGCAACCGCCGCTCGCGACGGCCGGGACGGAACATGGAACGACGGCATCGGGCCTCCCTCGCGCGATGAGACTTTTATCTCTACGGCTGAGTTTCCCTTAAGTTCCCCGCTCTCCCCAAAGGGCACTCTCACATCAACGCGACAGGACGGGGATTGGCTGCACGCGGACGCCGACACCCTCCCACGTCATGGCCGGGCTCATCATCGGGATCATCGGCACTGGGCCGGTGATGACATCGAGGCGAGATGACAGATGGACCGTCGCGAAGCAACGCGGTGTCGGAAACGAAAATGGCCGGGACAGGCCCGGCCATTTTGCAGCATCCCGTCGTCTCGTCGCTTACAGCCCCAGCTTCTTCTTGCGCTGGGCGAGCGTGCGCAGGCGCAGGGCGTTGAGCTTGATGAAGCCGGCGGCGTCGCGGTGGTCGTAGGCGACGGCGCCTTCCTCGAAGGTGACGAGGTCCTGGTCGTAGAGCGTGTAGGGGCTCTGGCGGCCGATGATGTGGACGCCGCCCTTGTAGAGCTTGAGCGTCACCTCGCCGGTGACGAATTCCTGGCTCTTGTCGATGAGGGCCTGGAGCATCTCGCGCTCGGGCGAGAACCAGAAGCCGTTATAGATGAGCTCGGCGTATTTCGGCATCAGCTCGTCCTTCAGGTGGGCTGCGCCGCGGTCGAGGGTGATCGACTCGATGCCGCGATGGGCGAGGTGAAGGATCGTGCCGCCCGGGGTCTCGTACATGCCGCGGCTCTTCATGCCGACGAAGCGGTTCTCGACCAGATCGAGGCGGCCGATGCCGTTGATCTTGCCGAACTCGTTGAGCTTCGCGAGAAGATCGGCCGGGCCCAGCTTCTGGCCGTCGATGGCGACCGGGTCGCCTTTCTGGAACTCGATGCGGATCACGGTCGGCTTGTCGGGGGCGGATTCGGGATCATTGGTGCGCGAATAGACGTAGTCCGGCACGTCGAGCGCGGGATCCTCAAGCACCTTGCCCTCGGAGGAGGCGTGCAGGAGGTTGGCGTCGACGGAGAACGGGGCCTCGCCGCGCTTGTCCTTGGCGATCGGGATCTGGTGCTGTTCGGCGAACGCGATGAGCTGCTCGCGGGAACGCAGATCCCATTCGCGCCAGGGGGCGATCACGGTCACGTCGGGCTTGAGGGCGTAATAGCCGAGTTCGAAGCGCACCTGGTCGTTGCCCTTGCCGGTGGCCCCGTGGGACACGGCGTCCGCGCCCACCTTCTCGGCGATCTCGATCTGCTTCTTGGCGATCAGCGGCCGGGCGATGGAGGTGCCGAGCAGGTACAGGCCCTCGTACTGGGCATTGGCGCGGAACATCGGGAACACGTAGTCGCGCACGAACTCGTCGCGCAGGTCCTCGATGAAGATGTTTTCCGGCTTGATGCCTAAGAGCTCGGCTTTCTTGCGGGCGGGCTCCAGCTCCTCGCCCTGGCCGAGATCGGCGGTGAAGGTCACCACCTCGCAGCCATAGGTGGTCTGCAGCCACTTGAGGATGATGGAGGTGTCGAGGCCGCCGGAATAGGCGAGCACGACCTTGTTCACGCGCTTCTCAGCCATAGCAAAGGTTCCGATGATAAGGGTGCTCGCGACTTAGAACATCGGGCCTCAAAGGGAAAGCTCCTTGTTGGTCGGGGAAGGCGGTATGTGTCCGTTGCATTCCTGACCGGAAAGCCAGGGGCTGCCATAACTTCAGGGAATGCGATAGGTCGGATCCGGGAGCGAAAAGCCGGCTCCGGGAGGCGGCCCGTTCTTCCTCCAGGCATCCGGCAGTGAAAGGCGTCCATGATCCGTCAGCCGCAGCTCGAATTCTGGTACGAATTCGCCTCCACCTATTCCTATCTCGCGGCCATGCGCATCGAAAAGGCCGCCGCGGAGGCCGGCGTCGGGCTCCTGTGGCGCCCGTTCCTGCTGGGCCCCGTCTTCAAGGCTCAGGGCCTCGAGACCTCGCCCTTCGCGGCCTATCCGGTCAAGGGGCGCTACATGTGGCGGGACATGGAGCGGGAGGCGGCCCGGTGCGGGCTGCCCTTCTACCGTCCCAAGACCTTTCCCCAGAACGGGCTCCTGGCGGCGCGCGTCGCGCTGGTCGGCGTCGAGCCCGGCTGGACGCCGGCCTTCACGAAGGCCGTCTATACGGCCGAGTTCGGCGAGTGCCGCGACATCGCCGATCCGGCGGTGCTGGCCGGGATCCTGTCCGAATTGGGGCTCGAGTCCGAGGCCATCCTGGCGGACGCGCAGGGGGAGACCAACAAGATGCGCCTGCGCCGGATGGGCGACGAGGTGCAGTCCCGCGGCCTCTTCGGGGCTCCGACCTTCTTCACCGAGGATGGGGAGATGTTCTGGGGCAATGACCGGCTCGAACAGGCCCTCGACTGGGCGGTCGCCCAGGCCCGGCGCTCGGACTGGCCGGTTTGACCCACGGTCAAGCTGGCTCTATGTCGACCCCGACGAGATAAGGCCGCAGCGAGACGCCAATCGCCGGCACCGTCCGACAATCCTTCCATCCTCACCGCAAAAGCCGTGCGCTCCTTCGCCAGGAGTGCATGCCCCCGTTGGAAAACGAGACGCATGATGTTGATGAAAAACAGTGTCGCCGACCAGAAAGGCCGCCTCAAATCGATCCTCGGCGGATCGGCCGGCAACATGGTCGAGTGGTACGACTGGTATGTCTATTCCGCCTTCACGCTCTATTTCGCCCCGATCTTCTTTCCCAAGGGCGACCAGACCGCCCAGCTCCTGAACGCCGCCGCGGTCTTCGCGGTCGGGTTCCTCATGCGCCCCATCGGGGCCTGGATCATGGGCATCTATGCGGACCGGAGGGGCCGCAAGGCCGGCCTCACCCTGTCGGTGACGCTCATGTGCACGGGCTCGCTGATGATCGCCGTCACGCCCGGCTACGAGCGGATCGGCGTGTTCGCCCCGATCGTCCTGGTCCTGGCGCGCCTGCTCCAGGGCATCAGCGTCGGCGGCGAATACGGCGCCAGCGCCACCTATCTCAGCGAGATGGCGGGCAAGAGCCGGCGCGGCTTCTTCTCCAGCTTCCAGTACGTCACGCTGATCTCGGGCCAGCTGATCGCGCTCGCCGTGCTGCTGATCCTGCAGCAGGTGATGACCGAGCCGTCGCTCGAAGCCTGGGGCTGGCGCATCCCGTTTGCCATCGGGGGCGTGCTCGCGGTGATCGTGTTCTATCTCCGCCGCGGCCTGGCGGAAACGGAATCCTACAAGAACGCGCAGGGCGCGCAGGCGAACGACGCGAAGGCGCCCCGCTCCAGCGGCCTCGCGCTCTTCACCAAATATCCGCGCGAGGCCTTCACGGTGATCGCGCTCACCGCCGGCGGCACTCTCGCCTTCTATGCCTACACCACTTACCTGCAGAAGTTCCTGGTCAACACCTCGGGCTTCTCCCGCGAGGCGGCGAGCCAGATCACGGCCGCGGCCTTGTTCGTCTTCATGGTGCTGCAGCCGGCGGCCGGCGCCTTGTCGGACCGGATCGGCCGCAAGCCCCTGATGGTAGGCTTCGGCATCCTCGGCGTGCTGTTCACCTACCTGATCTTCTCGACGCTCGCCGGCACGAAGGACCCCTATGTGGCCTTCGCCCTCAGCCTGGCGGCCCTCGTGATCGTCACCGGCTACACGTCGATCAACGCGGTGGTGAAGGCCGAGATGTTCCCGGCCCATATCCGGGCGCTGGGCGTCGCGCTGCCCTATGCCATCGCCAACACGGTCTTCGGCGGCACGGCCGAATACGTGGCGCTCTGGTTCAAGCAGGCCGGGATCGAATACGGCTTCTTCTGGTACGTGACCGCCATGATCGCCATCTCGCTCGTCGTGTATCTGCGCATGCGGGACACCCGCCAGCACAGCCTGATCCACGAGGATTGAGGGCCGGCTCTCCGGCGTCGGCCGTTCCCGTTCACGCCCCCGCTTCCCTGAAGCGGGGGTGATTCGTTTCAGGCCCCGCCTGTCGCGGCGGGCTTGTCGATCCCTCCAAAGAGCAGTTCCAGCTTGGCGGAAATATGAGATTCTAATCCCCAAGCGAGACTCGCGGTCGGGCTGACCCGTGGGCGACAAGAACGCCGACAGAGGGAGGTATCCATGACTTCGCAACGCCATGCACCGGGCGGGGACCGTGCTGTCCTGTCCAGACGCAGTCTCATCACGGCCATGGGGGCAGGGGCCCTGGCAGCGAGCTCAGGCCGCGCCCTGGCCCAGGCTCCCGCCCAGCCGCCCAGCACCGTGACCAATCCCCCGCGCGATTTCAGCCCCAGGGGCGCGCCGACGACCTATTTCACCGACCCGGACGTGATCACGGTCGATCCGCTCTTCAACCAATATGCCCAGCCCAACAGCGCCATCACCCGCCTGTGGACGGGAACGCTCTGGGCCGAAGGGCCGGCCTGGAACGCCCAGGGGCGCTATCTCGTCTGGAGCGACATTCCCAACAACCGCCAGATGCGCTGGCTGGAGGACGACGGCCGCGTGAGCGTGTTCCGCATGCCGTCGAACAACTCCAACGGCAACAGCTTCGACTTCCAGGGCCGCCAGCTCTCCTGCGAGCATCTCACCCGGCGGGTCGTCCGCTACGAGCTCGACGGCTCCATCACGGTGCTGGCCGATTCCTTCGAGGGCAAGCGCCTCAACTCGCCCAACGACGTGGTGGCCCATCCCGACGGCAGCTACTGGTTCACGGACCCGCCCTATGGCGGACAGCTCTACGAGGGCGCACCCGACGTGCAGGGCGGGCCGAGCAATGCGGGCGGGCGGCTCAATCCCAAGCTCGGCCAGCCTGTCGGCATCGGCACGGTGCGGCGCGAGCTGCCGACGAACTGCTACCGGGTCGACCCGAGCGGCCGCGTCGACCTCGTGGTCACGGAGGACCAGGTGCCCGACCCGAACGGGCTGTGCTTCTCGCCCGACTACAAGAGGCTCTACGTGGCGAGCACCGGCAAGGGCCCGGGCGACACGGGGCCGGGCGGCAAGGGCGACATCCATGTCTTCGACGTGGGCACCGACAACCGGCTCTCCAACCGCCGGCTGTTCTCCGACTGCATGATCGACGGGGTGAAATGCGGGCCGGACGGCCTGCGCTGCGACGTGGACGGGAATCTCTGGGCCTCGAGCAATGCCGGCCGGGCGGTCGGCTACAACGGAGTCACCGTCTGGACGCCGGAGGGCAAGCTCATCGGTCGCATCCGCCTGCCCGAGGTCTGCGGCAACATCTGCTTCGGCGGGCCCAAGCGCAACCGGCTGTTCATGGCGGCGAGCCAGTCGCTCTACGCGGTCTACGTGAACACGCAGGGGGCCGGGCCGGGCTGAGGGCCGGGCCGCTGCCGCGGGGATTCTCGCAAATCCTTGAAAGCCTTGTGATCCGGGGCCACATGGGATAAAAGAACCCCCATCCGACAGGACATTGACGGTTTATCAAGCGTAGGGCGCGTGTTCCGCGCCCTTGTGGCGTCCCGAAAAGTCTTGCCGGACCAAGCGTTTCCATCCGTCGATGATACGCCGGCCCGCTCAGGAGAGCGGCATGCCCTGGACATGGCCCTAAAAGGGGCGTCCTCGGGCAGCGGCGGCTGGAAACGGCCCGTTAACACGAGCCGCCGGCGTTGCCCCTTTGAACGAGGGCCATTCAGGAGAACCTATGTCTGCAGCTTTGCAACAGCCGAGCCGTGAAGATTTCGCGGCCCTGCTCGAAGAATCCTTCCGCACCTCCGAGATCAGCGAAGGCTCGGTCGTGAAGGGCAAGGTGGTCGCGATCGAAAAGGACGTCGCGGTCATCGATATCGGGGCCAAGACCGAAGGTCGCGTCGCCCTGAAAGAATTTGCCGGCCCGAACCGCGACCAGACGGTCGTCGTCGGTGACGAGGTCGAGGTCTATGTCGAGCGCATCGAGAATGCGCTGGGCGAGGCCGTCATCTCCCGTGACAAGGCCCGCCGCGAAGAGTCGTGGGTGAAGCTCGAGAAGGCCTTCGAGGCCGGCGAGCGCGTCAACGGCACGATCTTCAACCAGGTGAAGGGCGGCTACACGGTCGACCTCGACGGCGCCGTGGCGTTCCTGCCCCGCTCGCAGGTCGACATCCGCCCGGTGCGCGACGTCACCCCGCTCATGGGCGTGGCCCAGCCGTTCCAGATCCTCAAGATGGATCGCCGCCGCGGCAACATCGTCGTGTCGCGCCGTACGGTTCTCGAGGAGAGCCGCGCCGAGCAGCGTTCCGAGCTCGTGGCTAACCTCGAAGAGGGTCAGGTCATCGACGGCGTGGTCAAGAACATCACCGAGTACGGTGCGTTCGTTGACCTCGGCGGCATCGACGGCCTGCTGCACGTCACCGACATGGCATGGCGCCGCGTCAATCATCCGTCCGAGGTCGTAACCATCGGCCAGACGGTGAAGGTGAAGATCATCAAGATCAACCACGAGACGCACCGCATCTCGCTGGGCATCAAGCAGCTGCTGGCCGATCCGTGGGAGGGCATCGCCGCCCGCTATCCGGTCGGCGCCAAGCTGAAGGGCCGCGTCACGAACATCACCGACTACGGTGCGTTCGTCGAGCTCGAGCCTGGCATCGAAGGCCTGATCCACGTGTCGGAGATGTCCTGGACGAAGAAGAACGTCCACCCGGGCAAGATCATCTCCACCTCCCAGGAGGTCGAGGTCGTGATCCTCGAGGTCGACCAGGTGAAGCGCCGCATCTCGCTGGGCCTGAAGCAGACGCTCCAGAACCCGTGGGAGGCCTTCGCCGAGAAGCACCCGGTCGGCACCGAAGTCGAAGGCGAGGTCAAGAACAAGACCGAGTTCGGTCTGTTCATCGGTCTCGAGAACGACGTCGACGGCATGGTCCACCTTTCGGATCTCGACTGGAACCGTCCGGGCGAGCAGGTCATCGACGACTTCAAGAAGGGCGACGTCGTGCGCGCTCAGGTTCTCGACGTGGACGTCGAGAAGGAGCGCATCTCGCTCGGCATCAAGCAGCTTGCGGGCGATCCCTTCGCCGAAGCCGGCGAGATCAAGAAGGGCCAGATCGTCACCTGCGAGGTTCTCGAGGTGAAGGACGGTGGCCTGGAGGTGAAGATCGTCGACACCGACCTCACCACCTTCATCAAGCGCAACGAGCTCGCTCGTGACCGCGCCGACCAGCGCCCCGAGCGCTTCGCCGCCGGCGAGAAGCTCGATGCCCGTGTCACGCAGTTCGACCGCAAGGCCCGCCGCGTCACCGTCTCCATCAAGGCCCTCGAGGTCGCCGAGGAGAAGGAGGCCATGGCCCAGTACGGCTCGACCGATTCGGGCGCGTCGCTCGGCGACATCCTGGGTGCCGCCCTCAAGGCCCGCACCGACAAGAAGTAATCGGGCTCCGCACGTCGGAGACTGATGGATCCCCGGGCTCCGGCCCGGGGATTTTCATTTCCGCAAGCCCGCGCGAGTCATCGCGCGGGTTTTTTGTTGGCCATCTCCCTTTCCGCCCTATCTGCTTGCGCGCGGGCGCATTTTCGGCTGCAGCGGATTCGGGCTAGCCACCTGGAAATTGCGTCCAAACCGCTCTAGGGTGCTGCCCTTCTCATCCGACTTGGAACCAGCAAGAGACCAATCGATGTCCATCGATGCCGAAGCCATCGCCGACCGCCGCCGTCTGCGCCGCAAGCTGTCCTTCTGGCGCGTCGCCGGCTTTTCCGGCCTGATCGCCGCCGTGGCCGCCCTCGGCTACGCTGCCGCCGACCGGGCGGGATACGGGGCGATCCAGAACCAGATCGCGCGGATCTCCGTCGACGGCGTGATCACCGGCAACCAGCGCCTGGCCGACCTCATGCAGCGCGTGGGCGATTCGAGCGCGGTCTCCGGCGTCGTGATCTCCATCAACAGCCCCGGCGGCACCACGACGGGCTCCGAGGAGCTCTACCGCAACATCCGCCGGCTCAGCGAGAAGAAGCCCGTCGTCACCTTCGTGGACGGCACGGCCGCGTCGGGCGGCTACATCACGGCGATCGCCACCGACTACATCGTCGCCCGCGAGACATCGCTCGTCGGCTCCATCGGGGTGCTGTTCCAGTATCCCGACCTGTCAGGCCTCATGGGCCAAGTCGGCGTGAAGCTCGAGGAGGTGAAATCCTCGCCGCTCAAGGCGGAGCCGAGCCCGTTCAAGCCGACCTCGCCCGAGGCCCGCGCGGCCATGCAGGCGGTGGTCAACGACACCTACGACTGGTTCAAGGCCTTGGTGCGCGAGCGCCGCCGGCTCAACGAGGGCGAGCTCGCTGCAGCCTCCACCGGCCAGGTCTTCAGCGGCCGTCAGGGCGTGCCCATGAAGCTCGTCGACAGGATCGGCGGCGAGCGCGATGCTGTCGTCTGGATGGAGCAGAACAAGGGCGTGGCCAAGGATCTGCCGATTCGCGACTGGAAGCCGAGCAGCGACCGGGATCTGTCCTTCTTCGCCATGAGCGCAACGGTAGCCGACCTCTTCGGATTCGAGCGCGTGGCCGATGCGCTCCGCCGGACATCGTCCCATGCCGAGATTGCGCAACTTGACGGCCTTCTGGCTGTCTGGCAACCTTCGGAAAAATAAAGCAACGTCAAAGATATAGCCACTCCATGATCAAATCCGAACTGGTGCTCAAGATCGCCGAGCAGAACCCGCATCTCTATCAGCGCGACGTCGAGAAGATCGTGAACGCCATCCTCGATACGATCGGCGACGCCCTCGCCAGGGGCGACCGGGTCGAGCTGCGCGGCTTCGGCGCGTTCTCGGTGAAGAAGCGCGATGCCCGCACGGGCCGCAACCCGCGCACGGGTGCAGCCGTTTCCATCTCCGAAAAGGTCGTTCCCGTCTTCAAGACGGGCAAGGAAATGCGGCAGCGGCTCAATGCTCCGGCCCCGAAGGTGCTCAAGGCCGCGGCCGCGCAGTGAGTTCTGCCCACGGTCCTTGCCCATGATTCTTGAAGTCATTCCTGAGAGGTGTTCGTGATTCGCTTCCTGAAGGCGCTCATTCTCCTGCCGGTGGCCATCCTGGTCGTTCTGCTCGCGGTCGCAAACCGCGCGCCGGTCACGCTGTCGCTCGATCCATTCTCGCAGGAGGCGCCTGAATTCGCCACGCAGCTGCCCCTGTTCGCCGTGATCTTCGCGGCCGTCATGCTGGGCGTGGTCATCGGCGGCACCGCGAGCTGGCTTGCCCAGGGCAAGAACCGTCGCAAGGGACGTCAGTCGCGCCGCGAAGCGCGCCAGCTGCGCTATGAGACCGAGCGGCTCAAGTCGCAGGGCGCTTCGGGCAACACGCTGCCGGCCACGGTGTCCTCGTCCCCCAGCCCCAGGTTCTAAGACAATTCCATGCGCGTCGTATCCTCCGCCGAGATCGATCGGGTCCTGTCCTTTCCTGCCCTGATCGAGGCCCTCGCCGAGGCCTTTCGCGGCGACATGGTCACGCCCGTGCGCCATCACCACGAGATCGAGCGTCCCGGCGCCCACGGTACGCTCCTGCTCATGCCGTCCTGGACCGGACCTGCCATGCAGGACGGGTTCGTTGGCGTGAAGATCGTATCGGTCTTTCCCGAGAACGGCGCCCGGGGCCTGCCCAGCGTGATGGGCTCCTATCTCCTGATGGACGGCGCCACCGGCGAGCCTGTCTCCGTGCTCGACGGAGCCCGCCTGACGGTCTGGCGCACCGCCGCCGCCTCGGCGCTGGCGGCCCGCCACCTGGCGCGCGAGGATGCCAGCCGCATGGTGATGGTCGGGGCAGGCGCCCTGGCGCCGTTCCTGATCCGCGCCCATATGAGCCAGCGCCCCATCCGCGAGGTGGCGCTCTGGAACCACAACGGCGCCAAGGCCAGGAGCCTTGCCGACGAGCTCGCCCGCGAGGGACTGCCCGTCACCGCCGTGACGGATCTGGAAGCCGCCGTGCGGCAGGCCGACCTCGTCTCCTGCGCGACGCTCTCGACCGCCCCTATCGTCAAGGGAGCCTGGCTGAAGGAGGGCGCGCATCTCGATCTCGTGGGCGCGTTCAATCTGAAGATGCGGGAGGCGGACGACGAGGCCCTGCGTCGCGCGCAGGTCTATATCGACACGCCGGCCGCCAAGGTCGAGGGCGGCGACGTGGCCGTGTCGCTTCAGGGCGGCACCATCCCTGACAGCCATATCCGCGGCACCCTGACGGATCTGTGCCGGAGCGCGCCTCCTCGCGACCGCGAGGCCGTCACGGCCTTCAAGTCGGTGGGTGCGGCGCTGGAGGATCTGGCTGCGGCGATGCTGGTGTGGCGCTCGCTGAAAAGCGTTGTAAAATAGCCCTTATGGATAACCTGATCAAAATCTGCGGGCTCTCGACGCCCGAAACCCTCGATGTCGCCCTCGGAGCAGGCGCCGACATGGTCGGCTTCGTGCGCTTCCCGAAGAGCCCCCGCCATGTCAGCCTGGACCTCGGTCACCGTCTCTCCCTTCAGGCCCGGGGCCGCGCCCAGCGCGTGGTGCTGCTGGTCGATCCGACCGACGAGGCCATCGCGCAGGCCATCGAGGCGATCAATCCCGACCTGATCCAGCTGCATGGCGGCGAGAGTCCGGAGCGCGTGGCCGAGATCCGCTCGATGGTCAAGCGGCCGGTCATGAAGGCGGTCGGGATCGCGGAGGCGTCGGATCTGCGGGCGCTTCATCCCTATGCCGGGGGCGTCGACCACATCCTTCTCGACGCCAAGCCGCCCCGCACGGCCGAGGCCTTGCCCGGCGGCAACGGGATCTCCTTCGACTGGCGGCTCCTGAACGGGCTTGACCCGAGACTTTCCTTCATGCTGTCAGGAGGGCTCAACCCCGACAACGTGGCGGAGGCGATCCGGCTCACGAAGCCGCAGGCCGTCGACGTGTCGTCTGGGGTGGAAAGCGGTCCGGGCCTCAAGGATCCGGCCAGGATCGAGGCCTTCATCAGGGCCGCCCGGACAGCCTTCGCCGCTGCCCACCCCTAATTCAGGCGGCACGTCCTTCCGGCGTGCCTTCAAGACCTTCAAGGCAGGACAGGCCGTGTCAGCTCAAGCCCAACCCAACTCCTTCCGCACCGGTCCCGACGAGCGCGGGCATTTCGGCCAGTTCGGCGGCCGCTTCGTGGCCGAGACCCTGATGCCGAACATTCTCGAACTGGAGAAGGCCTACGAGGAGGCCCGGAACGACCCGGCCTTCCACGCCGACATGGCGAGCTACTCGACCCATTATATCGGCCGCCCGAGCCCGCTCTATTTCGCCGAGCGCATGACCGAGCATCTTCGCGAGGTTTCTGCGGCCTCCGGCCGCTCGGGCGGGGCGAAGATCTACTTCAAGCGCGAGGAGCTCAACCACACCGGCGCCCACAAGGTGAACAACGTGCTGGGCCAGATCCTTCTCGCCCGCCGCATGGGCAAGAAGCGCATCATCGCCGAGACCGGCGCCGGCCAGCACGGGGTCGCCACCGCGACGCTGTGCGCGCGCTTCGGCCTCGACTGCGTGGTCTATATGGGCGCCGTCGACGTGGAGCGGCAGAAGCCCAACGTGTTCCGCATGAACATGCTCGGCGCCAAGGTGGTGCCCGTGCAGTCCGGCACCCGTACCCTCAAGGACGCCATGAACGAGGCGCTGCGCGACTGGGTCACCAATGTGTCCGACACCTTCTACTGCATCGGCACGGTGGCGGGTCCGCATCCCTATCCGGCCATGGTACGGGACTTCCAGTGCGTCATCGGCAACGAGACCCGCGAGCAGATGATGGAGGCGGAGGGGCGCCTGCCGGATTCGCTCGTGGCCTGCATCGGCGGCGGCTCCAACGCCATCGGGCTGTTCCACCCGTTCCTCGACGACAAGGACATCGAGATCTACGGCGTCGAGGCGGCGGGCCACGGCCTCGACAAGCTGCACGCGGCCTCGCTCTCCGGCGGCCGCCCGGGCGTTCTCCACGGCAACCGCACCTACCTGCTCATGGATCACGACGGACAGATCCAGGACGCCCATTCCATCTCGGCCGGCCTCGACTATCCCGGCATCGGCCCGGAGCACGCCTGGCTCCACGAAATGGGCCGGGTGAAATACATTTCCGCCACGGACGAGGAGGCCCTGGAGGCCTTCCAGCTCTGCTCGCGGCTCGAGGGCATCCTGCCCGCGCTCGAGCCCAGCCATGCGCTTGCCAAGGTCGCGGAGCTGGCGCCGCAGAAGCCCAAGGATCACCTGATGGTGGTCAACATCAGCGGCCGCGGCGACAAGGACCTGTTCCAGATCGCCGAGCATCTGGGCAACCAGATCGTCTGAGCGGAACCTCAGTGTCGCCCTTGTCGGCCCCAGGGCCCGGAAGGTGATCCATGACGGAGCGTTGGGTGGATTTCCTTTCCTCCATGACGCTTCGGCCGGGAATGACACGCGTGTTCATTCTCATCGCACCATGCTAAAGACCCCACCCATGACCCAACGCATCGAAGCCCGTTTCGAACAATGCCGCCAGGAGGGCCGCGCCGCCCTCGTCACCTATGTGATGGCCGGCGATCCGGATCCGGAAACCTCGCTTCAGATCCTGAAGAGCCTGCCCAAGGCCGGGGCCGACATCGTCGAGTTCGGGCTGCCCTTCACCGATCCGATGGCCGACGGCCCGGCCATCCAGGCGGCGGGCCTGCGGGCCCTGAAGGTGGGCCAGGACACGGTCAAGACCCTCGACCTGATCCGGCGCTTCCGGGCCGAAGATCAGGACACGCCGGTGATCCTCATGGGCTATTTCAACCCGATCTTCGTCTACGGTGTCGACCGCTTCCTGGCCGACGCCAGGGCAGCGGGCGTCGACGGCTTGATCGTCGTCGACCTGCCGCCGGAGGAGGACGACGAGCTGTGCCTGCCGGCGCTCGAGGCCGGGCTCGCCTTCATCCGTCTGGCCACCCCGACGACCGACGACAGGCGCCTGCCGGCGGTTCTCCAGAACACGGCGGGCTTCGTCTATTACGTGTCGATTACCGGCATCACCGGCGCGGCGACCCCGGATTTCGGCAAGGTCGCCACGGCCGTGGAGCGGATCAAGCGCCATACGCCCCTGCCGGTGGTGGTGGGCTTCGGGGTCAAGAGCGGCGCGCATGCGGCGGCGGTCGCCCAGGGGGCGGACGGCGTCGTGGTGGGCTCGGCCCTCATCGACGCGCTGAAGGGCACCCTGGATTCCGAGGGTCGCGCTACGGCAGGCAGCATCGACGCGGTCACGAAGCTGGTGAAGGAACTGAGCGACGGTGTGCGCTCGGTGGCAAAGCGCGCGGCGGCCTAATACATAGAGAGACGGCCCCGCCCCGAGGAGCAGCGCAGCTGCCTCCCGAAGCAGGGGCCGGAGAGCTCCGGAGATGCTCCGATCCTGCGAGACGGTCACCGTCGTGGCCTCATCGGGGTGAGGGCGTTCAGGAAGCTCCTGACAGAGAAGGATCAGCAATGAACTGGATTTCCGAAGTCGTCCGTCCGAAGATCAAGACGCTCTTCAAGCGCGAGACGCCGGACAATCTCTGGATCAAGTGCCCGGAGACCGGGCAGGTGGTGTTCCACAAGGACGTGGAGGCGAACCAGTGGGTGATCCCGGGCTCCAACCACCACATGCGCATCTCGGCCACCCAGCGCCTGCAGCTCATGTTCGACGGGGCCACCTGGCTCGACGTGGCCGTTCCGGAAGTGCCGGTCGATCCGCTCAAGTTCCGTGACGAGAAGCGCTACATCGACCGCCTGAAGGACGCCCGCACCAAGACCGGCCAGCAGGACGCGTTCAAGGTCGGCTTCGGCCGGGTCGAGGAACTGCCGATGACCATCGCGGTGCAGGATTTCGGCTTCATGGGTGGTTCGCTCGGCATGGCGGCCGGCGAGGCCTTCATCAAAGGTGCCGAGACGGCCCTCGACAAGAAGACCCCTTTCGTGCTCTTCGCCGGCTCCGGCGGCGCGCGCATGCAGGAGGGCATCCTGTCCCTCATGCAGATGCCCCGCACCACGGTGGCGATCCGCCGCCTGCGCGACGCGAAGCTGCCCTACATCGTCGTTCTCACCAACCCGACCACGGGCGGCGTGACGGCCTCCTACGCGATGCTCGGCGACGTGCACCTGGCCGAGCCGGGCGCCCTTATCGGCTTCGCCGGCCCGCGCGTGATCGAGCAGACCATCCGCGAGAAGCTGCCCGACGGCTTCCAGCGCTCCGAATACCTGAAGGAGCACGGCATGGTGGATGCGGTCGTGCACCGGCACGACCTGAAGGCGACGGTCGCACGCCTGTCGCGCCTCTTCACCAAGGCGCCGGCTTCCGCGCCCGAGACCGTGACCGTTGCGGCTGCCGCCGAATAAGTGAGACCAGGGCGATGGAATCCTCCGATGCGCTGATCGCGCGCTTTCTCGCCCTGCACCCGAAGACCATCGATCTCTCGCTCGGGCGCATCCAGCGGCTCCTGGCCCAGCTCGGCCATCCGGAGCGCCGCCTGCCGCCGGTGATCCATGTGGCGGGCACCAACGGCAAGGGCTCGACCATCGCGTTCATGCGGGCGATCCTGGAGAGCGCCGGGCTCGCCGTCCATGTCTACACCTCGCCCCATCTCGTGCGCTTCCACGAGCGCATCCGGCTCGGACGCTTTGGGGGCGGGCGCTATGTGAGCGAGGAGCGGCTCGTCGAAGCCTTCCGGCGCTGCGAGGCGGTGAATGCGGGCGAGCCGATCACGGTGTTCGAGATCACGACCGCGGCGGCCCTGCTGATCTTCTCCGAGGAGCCGGCCGACGTGCTCCTGCTGGAGGTCGGCCTGGGTGGCCGGTTCGATGCCACCAATGTCGTCGACCGGCCGGCGGCCGCCGTGGTCACGCCCATCGGGCACGACCATGCGGAATATCTCGGCACGACACTCCAGGCCATCGCCGGTGAGAAGGCCGGCATCTTCAAGCGCGGCTGCCCGGCCGTCATCGCCCCTCAGGATTATCTGGAAGCCGACCAGACCCTGCGCGACGCGGCCGAGCGCATCGGAGCTTCCCCGCTTCTCGTCGGCCAGCAGGATTTTTCCGTGCACGAGGAGGGTGGCCGGCTCGTCTACCAGGACGAGAAGGGCCTTCTGGACCTGCCGCGTCCGAAACTCATCGGACGCCACCAGTTCACCAATGCCGGCACGGCCGTTGCGGCTCTGCGGGCGGCCGGCTTCGAGCAGTTCGAAACGCAGGCCTTCGAGGCGGGGCTCACCCGGGCGGAATGGCCGGGCCGCCTGCAGCGCCTCAACCGGGGCCGCCTGCCGGCGATCGCCCCGGAAGGCTGCGAGCTCTGGCTCGACGGCGGGCACAACCCCGACGGCGGCCGGGTGCTCGCCGCCGCCATGGCGGACCGGAGCGAGCGCTCGGACGCGCCGCTCGTGCTGATCACCGGCATGCTCGGCACGAAGGATTCCCAGGCCTTCTTCAAGAATTTCTCCGGGCTCGCCCGCGAGGTGATCGCCGTGCCGATCGCCGGCCAGATCGCCGCGCGCCCGGCCGACGAGGTCGCGGCCATCGCGGGAAGCGTCGGGCTCACCACCTCGACGGCACCGAGCGTCGAATCGGCGCTCGCCTCGCTGCACAACTACGTCTGGGATCACCCGCCCCGGGTGCTGATCTGCGGCTCGCTGTATCTGGCCGGCGAGGTGCTGGCGGCGAACGGGACGCTGCCGGAATAGATCTCACGTCGACATCGGCCGCCGTGCGTCCTCCGGGGAGGACAGGTGCAACAAAGAAAAAGGGGCCTCTCGGCCCCTTCCATTCCTCAAAACCTCAATGGTCTTAGGCCGAAGCCTGGATCCAGCGGGAGAGCTCGCCCTTGGGGGCGGCGCCGACCTTCTGGGCGACGACCTTGCCGTCCTTGAACACCATCAGGGCCGGGATCGACCGGATGCCGAGCTGGGAGGAGATCTGCGGGTTCTCGTCCACGTTGAGCTTGGCGATCTTCACCTTGCCGGCCATCTCGTCGGAAATCTCCTCCAGGGCCGGACCGATCATGCGGCAGGGACCGCACCATTCCGCCCAGAAATCGACCACCACGGGCTCGGAGGATTGCAGGACATCCTGCGCGAAGCTTGAGTCGGTCACCTTTACGGTCG
Organism: Microvirga terrae; assembly: GCF_013307435.2. Taxonomy (NCBI): domain Bacteria; kingdom Pseudomonadati; phylum Pseudomonadota; class Alphaproteobacteria; order Hyphomicrobiales; family Methylobacteriaceae; genus Microvirga; species Microvirga terrae. Next base: position 5,258,207 of record NZ_CP102845.1, on the reverse strand, counting down.
CCATACCATCACCTTTGACGTTGAACGCGACTCGGGATCCGAGCCGCTCGACTATAGGGCCAAGGTAGGAACCCGGCCTGAGGGAATCAAGCAAGGGCCACGGCCCTCACGCCGCTTTGATGAGGGTAAGTGCCGATTCCAGGTCGGGTTCCATGAGCTCATGGACGACCGGACCTGCGGTCCAGACCAGGAACGTGCGGATGCGCCGGCCCGGATAGATGGCGGCGAGCAGCGTCCGATAGAGGGCAAGCTGCGCCACGTAGGATCGCGGCGGCGGCTGGCCGGCCTTGGGCGGCCGCGCCGTGGTCTTGAAATCGGCCACCAGCACCTCCGTGTCGAGGACGGCCAGACGGTCGATCTGGCCCGACACCAGGATGTCGCCCCCGGGCGTCGCCACCCGCCCGGCAATCGGCGCCTCGGCGCGGGAGCCCTTGCCGAACAGGGGCTTGAGATCCGGATGGTCAAGCACCGCCAGGGCATTGGCCAGGATCGAGTCCCGCAGGTCGGACGAAAGGCGCGGGGCGCGCGCCTTCACGTAAGCCCGCGCCATGCTCTCCCGGTGCTCCAGCGCGAGGCCCGGCAGGCGTTCCAGCAGGGCATGCACCAGGGTGCCGCGCAGGCGTGCTTCGGGCGCATAGGGGCCGTCGCCCGGCCGCGTCATGCGGTCGGCGGCGCCGAGCGCGCTGGAGGGGCGGATCGGCGGCAGCGCCTCCGGCTCCGGCACGGCCCTGGTGGTCAGCCAGTCGGGCACGGCGATGGGGTCGAGCGGCGCGACGTCCGTCTCGGCCGCCAGGGTGCGGGCCAGCGGCGAGCCCTCCCGCCACACGGAGATCGGCCCGTAGGGCGCCTCGTCCAGCTCCAGGCCGCCGGCCTTTTCGACGAGCCCGTGGCGGATCATCTCGCACCAGGCTTCCTGGGGCGATTCTTTCTTGCCCGTCAGATACGGGGCGATCACCAGCCGGTCCTTGGCGCGGGTCATGGCCACGTAGAGCAGGCGGTTATGCTCCTCGCGACCTTTGGCGTGCAGCAATTCGCGCGCCTGCGCCATCGTGGTCGAATCGGAGTTCTTGCCCGGCGACCAGACCGGAATCCTGTCGCCCGACGGGGTCTGCAGCTGCAGCAGCGCCGGATCCCGACCCAGGACCTCGCAGCCGTCGATGAGCACCACGATGGGGGCTTCCAGCCCCTTCGCACCGTGCACGGTCATGACGCGCACTTCGTTGTTCACGGAATCCAGATCGCGCTTGATGGTGTGGGAGGCGGATTCGAACCGGTTGAGGAACACGGTGAGCGAGGGCGTTTCCGTCATCTCGGACTGATGCGCGAAGCACAGGAAGGCATCGATGGCGTCGCCCGCCTCGCTGCCCAGGCGCGCCACGAGGAGCGAGCGGCCGCCACGCGGACCGAGCAGGGTGGCGAAGAAGCCGAACGGGCCGTGGATGCGCGCGAGTTCACGCCATGCGGTGAGCGCCTCACAGCCTCGCCTTGCCCTCCCGTCGCCGGCCTCCGCGTGGCGTTCCAGGGCGGCGTGAAGCGACTCCTCGTCGGCGCGATCGGCCGCGATGCGAATGAGGTCGTCGTCGGTCAGACCGACGAGCGGTGATTTCAGCGCGGTGGCGAGCGTGAGGTCGTCGTCGGGCAGGAGCGCGGCGCGCCCCGCGGCCACGAGATCGAGCACGGCGATGTGCTCGCCGATGTTGAGCCGGTCCGCGCCCGCCACTGGCACGCCCGCTTCTTTCAGGGCGCGGATCACGGCCTCGAAGGCGGCGCCGCGCTTCCTCACCAGCACGAGAACGTCGCCGGCCGTCCAGACGCGGCCCATCTCGTCACCCTTGGTGGTCCAGCACTTCACCGCCTGTGCGATGCGGCGCGCCACCACCACGGGCGGGGATTGCTGCTCGGGTTCGTCGATGGGCAGCACCCAGGCCTCGGGTTCCTCCTCTTCGGCCGGCGTTTCGACCGGCCACAGCTCCACGAGACCCGGCGCATGCGGCCGCGCGCTCTCGTGCACGGTGCCGACGGCCCGGTCCTCGAAGGACAGGCCCTTGAAATGCCTCTCGACCGCGAAGGTGGCGTCGACCGCCGAGAGCACGGCCCTGGCCGAGCGGAACGACATGGTGAGCGACACGTCCTCGAAGTGGAGCTCGGCCTGCTTCACCTTCTGCGACCAGCTCCGGCGAGTGGTTTCGAATTCCTGCGGGGCGGCGCCCTGAAAACCGTAGATCGACTGCTTCGGATCACCCACGGCGAAGAGCGTGCGCACGCGGTGGCCCGCGGCGCCCGCGCCTGCGGTGAAATCCTCGGTGATCCGGCGCAGGATCTCCCATTGCTCCGGGTTCGTGTCCTGCGCCTCGTCGATCAGCACGTGGTCGATGCCGCGATCGAGCTTGTAGAGCACCCAGGCGGTGTCGCCGCGGGAAAGCAGTGCCAGCGTCTTGTCGATGAGATCCTGGAAGTCGAGGGCGCCGAGCCGCATCTTCGCCTGCTCGACGCGCGCGTGGATCTCGGCCGCGAGCGTGAACAGGGCGGCGGTCCGCTCGACCGCGCGTGCGGCCTTGCGCTTGTCGATCAGCGAGCACACCCGCTCCTGCTCGCGCAGCAGCGCGTCCTTCAAGCTCTCGCCGACGTCCTTGGTGAGGAAGGCCGAGCCCTTGCGCGGCGTTCCCTCGTTGGTGAGGAAGACCGACAGATACTTCTCGAGCTTTTCCGAGACATCCTTCGCCTCGGCGGCCGCAATGAGGGCGTCGGCCCGCTTCTGGTCGGTCGCCTTGCCGGCGCGCAGTTCCTGTGCGATGGCCGGCCAGTCCTCGGGCTTCAGGCCGCCTTCGAGCATCGTGCGCTCGATGGATGCGAGCGTCTCGTCCGGACTCACATCGAGCGCGTGGCGCAGCCGCATCGGTCCTGTCTGATCGTGCAGGAAGGTCTTGCACTTCAGGGCCGCGTTGATCGCCGAGGCGAGCGCGTCGCCGACCGCATCGACACTGATGATGTCGAGCGCTTCGGCGAGTTCCGGGAAATTGCCGCTCGCCGCGTCGGCCATCACGTTGGCGGTGGCCTGCGCCAGCATCTCGTCGGTCTGGCTCTCGTCGAGCACGGCGAAGCGCGCCGGCACGTTGGCCTCGAAGGGCACGAGATGCAGGAGCCGCTCGCAGAAGGCGTGGATGGTGTCGATCTTGAGGCCGCCCGGCGTTTCGACCGCGCGGGCGAAGAGCGTGCGCGCGAGCCTGATCTGCTGACGCGTCGGCTTCTCGCCCTCCAGTTCCGTCAGCTCCCGGACGAGGCTCTCCTCGTCGAGCGTCACCCAGCGCCCGAGGCGTTCGAACACGCGGATCGCCATGTTGGCGGCCGCCGCCTTGGTGAAGGTGAGGCACAGGATACGGCCCGGCAGGGAGCCGGCGAGCAGCAGGCGCACGACGCGATCGGTGAGCACCTTGGTCTTGCCCGCGCCCGCATTGGCCGACACCCAGGCCGAGGCGCGCGGGTTGGCGGCGCGGCGCTGCGCGTCCTTGGTGTAGTCCGGAATGACGAGATCGGTGCTCATTCGGATCCCTCTCCGCCGCCCGCGCTCGCCAGCGACCATTCCTTCACGCGTGCCAGATGGTCGTAGTCCGAGAAGCGGCGCGCATATTTCGGGAACGGCCGCGAGACGTAAGCCGCCTCGCCCTTGGCGTAGCGCACGATCATGCCCTCGAACCGGCGGCGATGCTCCTCGACGATCTCCGCAACCGGTCGCGTTTCCTTGCCCGAGGGGCCGATCTCACGCGGCTTGATCGGCTCGCGTCCGCCGGTGGTGTGGATGTAGACGAGATCGGGCGTTTCCTTGGCCATGGGCAGGCCCTTGAACGCCCCCTTCATCAGCATCATGGCCTCGAGCGTCAGCTGCGGCGAGAAGCCGGCATAGACCTCCTTCACGCCGGGCGGCTGGCCGGTCTTGAAGTCGACGATGGTGAAGCCGCCGTCACGGCGATGCTCGATGCGGTCGGCGCGGGCGCGCAGGCTGAAGATCGTGCCGTCCGGCAGCCCGATCGACAACCGGCCCGAGCGCTCCGCATAGACGTCGACGAGGCCCGGGCGGCGCGCCTGCTCCCACACCACGAACTCCGTGGCGAGCCGCGTGAAGCGCGGCCACCATTCCGCATAGAGCTCCGGGTAGGCCTCGGCGATGCCGGCGAACGCATCCGACCCGAGGGCGAGCAGATCCTCCAGCGCGTGCGCGGGAACGGCCTTCGGATATCTCTCGGCGAATTGACCGAGCACGTCGTGAATGATCGTGCCGCGCTCCGCCGCGCTCGGCGTGACGGCGATCGCCTCGAGGGCGTCGAGCTTGAGGATGTGGCGCGCGAAGATCGAATAGGGGTCGCGCACCAGGGTCTCGATCTCGGTGACGCTCAAGGCGCGCGGGAACAGGGCCGGGTCGGGCCTGGGCCGCGGGCGCGGCAGGGGCGGGGCGGGCTCCGGCGTATCGAGGGTCCGCGCGAGGCGGCGGTAGGACTCGCCTGCCTTGATCATGCGCTCCCACACGTCCTTGCCGCTGAACGCCTTGAGCCGTTGCAGGAAGCGCGAGGGCACCATGGGCGAGCCGTCGCGCTTGTGTGCGCGCGTGATCACAACGTCGCGCGTGCCGAGCGCCTGCACGAAATCGTGCGCGGTCTGGCCGATGCGCCGCTCCGGCGGCATCAGGCCGACGCGCGAGCGCATGGGACGGTTGAGAAACGCATCGGTCACCGTGCGCGGCGGCCAGGAGCCCTCGTCCAATCCGCCGAGCACCACGCGGTCGACGGAGAGAAGGCGCGCTTCGAGAAGGCCTAAAATCTTCAGGCGGCGATGGGTGGCGCGGGGCGAGGGGCTCAAGGAGCGCTGCTTGGCGAGCGCCGTGAAGAAGGTCGGATAATCCACGAAGCGCCCGCTCAGCGGATGGCCCTCCTCGGCGCGGATGTCGGAATGCTCCAGATCGTCGAAGAGCGCCGCGAGCGCCTCGTTCGAGGTTTCGTCGTCCTGCTCGTCGGGCGCATCGTCGGGGCCGGTCCAGAGCAGATCGACGGCCCGCCGGTGATGCTCCACCAGGGACATGAGGTCGAGCCGACCCTCGCCGTGCGCGGCGGGCGTGAAGGTGGCGAAGGCGACGCCGAGGCGCTGTAGCAGGTCGTCGGCGAGCTCCCAATCGGCATCCGTGAGGCGCTGGCGCGGACGTGGTGTGCGATGACCGCTCTCGGCGCGGCGGGTGGCGAGGGCTGCGCGCATGCCCTCGATGCCGAGCGCCGGGGCGGGCCCGCGCAGCACGCCAATCTCGAGCACGCTCGCGGCCCGCTCGACCGTCTCGCGCGCCAGACCGAGACGCACCATCGGATGGGCGAGCAGCGCCAGGAGGCGCACGGGCCGCAGGTCGTCGGAGGCCGCTTCCGCGGCCAGACGGGCGAGCCGTCCTGCCGGCGTGTCGGACAGCGGAATGCCGGCGGAATCCTCCACGCTCAGGCCCCAGCGGGCGAGCTCGGCGGTGACGCGCGCCGCGAGCGCGCGATCGGGCGTCACGAGGGCGGCGGTCCTGTGCGGATGGGCCATGGTCTCGCGCAGCGCGATGGCGATGGCGAGCGCTTCCTCGCGCTCGTCCATGGCCTCGATGATGGCGAGGCCCTCGCAGCCGCCCGCGCTCAGGGCGACACGGGCCTCGGGGGCGATCAGCGACCAGCGGTCGGTGGTGTCGGCCGGGCGCAGGGCCTCCGAGAGCAGATGGTTGCGGGCTCTCGCAGCCTCCGGCACATCGCCGAGGACCGTGACGTCGGCGCGCGGAACGCGCAGATGCCGGTCGAGGAGGCGGCGGAGCGACGCCTGCGGGTGTCCATGGACCGGATCGGTCTCGTCGTCGCCGGTGCCTCCGATGGTGGACCAGCTCTCCCCGTCGAGATCGGTGTCGAGGCCGGGCAGCACGATGGCTCCCCGGGGCAGGCGCGCGATCACGCCCATCAGATGCGCGGTCGCCGGCACCGATCCCGTCGATCCGGCCACGATGATGGGATGCGCCGGCCGCTCGCGGGTGAGGCGCCGCGCCTCGGCGTCGAGCAGCGCGTTGCGCCGCTGCGCCGGATCGCTTGCCTGGCGCTCGGCGAGGATCCTGGGCCAGTTCTCGCTGGCGATCTGCACGAAATGGCGGGTGATCTCGAAATACTTCGAATAGTCGGAATCCACCGCCAGTTCGAGAGCATGCCAGTCAATGCCCTCGGTGGTGAAGGCATCCATGAGGGTCTCGAGGTCGCCCGCGAGGTTCACCGCATCGGCCGGCGAGGCCGGCACCATGAAGGGCACCTCGGGGCCGAGCTGCAGCAGCGCGCGGTCCACCTCCGCCGACCAGCGCTGCACGAGGCGCGTGAGGATGAGCCGGCGCTCCAGGGGCGGGATCGGCGGCTTGAGGCTCGCGGCCTCCTGCAGGGGCGTGCCCTCGAGGCCCGTCAGCTCGAACTCGGCCTCATCCGTTTCGCCCAAGGGGACGATGTGCGGCAGAAGCTGCGCCGTGCCGTCGCCGCGCTCGGCGAGCAGCGCGATCAGCGCCCGGGTGGCGCGGCGGTTGGGAACGTAGATCGTGATGTCCGCAAGGGCGGCAGGATCGTCGGCGAGAGGCCCGACGAGGCGCCCGTCGACCAGTGCATCCACCAGGGTCGGCAGGAAGGCGCAACCCGGAGGGATGGAAAAGACGCGCGGCGAAGTCCTCGAATCATGCATACCCGGGTCGGAAAACCGGATCCCACTTTTCCGGGTCATACGCGACACTTCAGAACCTCATCGCTTGCTGGCGGCAAGGCACCTTTCGGCCTCGATAATCGCCTGAGGCTCCCCAACATGCAGCCATTGCCCCTCCATGCACAAGCCGTAGAGGCGGTCCTTGGCGATGGCGCGGTCGTAGAAGGCATTGGCCGAGAACGCCCCTTCGGGCGTTCCGTGGACGAGTTCGGGCTTCACGATGGCCACGCCCGCATAGGCGAAAGGCGCGCCCGGATCCGTCCCGCGGCGGCGCAGACGACCGTCCTCATCCATGTGGAAATCGCCCGGGCCGTCGAATCCAATGCTTGTGGATAACGGCGCCACGAGCATGAGGATGTCCATCCTGTCCGGATCCCAGGCCTTCACGAGGCGCTTCAGATTCGGCTCGTCCCCCTCGATCCAGAGCGAATCGGAATTGAACGTGATGAACGGCCCGTCGCCCAGAAGCGGCAGGGCCTTCTTCACGCCGCCGCCGGTTTCCAGCAGGGCCGCGCGCTCGTCCGAGATGAGGATGCGCGGCACCGTGCGGGTGCCGACATGCGCCTCGAGCATGTCGGCGAAATGGTGCACGTTCACCACCACCGTGTCCATTCCCGCCTCGTGCAGCCGGTCGAGGGCGAAGTCGATCAGGCTCTGTCCCGCCACCTTCACGAGGGGCTTGGGCAGGGTGGCGGTGATCGGCAGCATGCGCTTGCCCAGGCCTGCGGCGAGGACGATGGCTGTGTGCGGCGCGCGGACGGTCTGGGGCAAGGAAATGACTCAGGCTTCGGGAGGGACGTCATCCCCATAGGGGACGAGCCGCGGCAGATAGTTTTCATACCAGCCCTTGAGCTTCCCCAGGGCCGGATGGGCGAGGTTGCGGATGAGGTAGGCCTCGATCCGCGGCAGGTGCTTGAGGTAATGCGGCTTGCCGTCGCGCCGGTCGAGGCGGGCGAAGATGCCGAGGATCTTGGTCGCGCGCTGGCCCGCCATGATGGCATAGGCCCGGGCGAAGGCGGACACGTCGAAGGCCGGGTCGGCGGCCTTCCGGTCGCGGGCATAGAGGCCGATGAGCTTCAGCTCCAGTTCCGGCGGCACCGTCACGCGCGCATCCTGCAGGAGCGACGCCACATCGTAGGCGGGCGAGCCCAGGACCGCGTCCTGGAAGTCGATCAGCCCGACGCGCTGGAGGCCTGCGCGGTCGGGAAGCCAGATCAGGTTGGGCGAATGGTAGTCGCGCAGGGTCCAGGTGACCGGGGCGGAGAGAACCTCGCCCAGGGTCTCGGTCCAGAGATTGACGAACTCGGCCCGCGCCGAACCCGAGAGCTGCGTGCCGATGATGTGCGGCACGTACCAGTCGAGCAGCAGCTCCACTTCGATCAGGAGCGCTTCGAGATCGTAGGGCGGGATCGGGTGATCGATGCCGCCCGCCACAGGCAGCACCTGTGGCAGGGTCTGGCCATGGAGCTGCGCCAGAATCCGCGTCGCCTCCGCGTAGCGCTCCGGAATCGGCCCGCTCTCGTTCGTGACGGGCTCGGAGCCGAGATCCTCGATGAGGAGCAGGCCCGCCTCCAGATCCTCGCCGTAGATGTAAGGCGCGCTGAAGCCCAGGGCTCGCAGGCCCTTGTCGACGGCCACGAAGGCGTTCACGCTCTCGGCAAGCTTCGCGATGGTCGTGTAGGGCTTGCCGCGCCGCACGGCCGGTCCGACCGGGCGCGGGGGAGAGATCATCAGCAGCGCCGTCTCGCCGGAGGGCTTCACCAGGCGCTCGTAGGATCGGATCACCGAGGCGTCGCCCGTCATGGGATGGCGTGCGGCATCGCTCCAGCCGCAACGCTCCACCAGGTTGCGATAGGCCTTCATGCGCTGAAGCCGGGACGCGAAGGCGCCCGTTCCGGTCAGCATGGCGAGCCTGCCCCGGCCCTGGCCTCCCGGGGCGAAATCGAGACGGATGTCGAGATGCTCGGGCTTGAGCGCATCGTCGGCGCGCTCCGGCCATTCCACGAGCGCGATGGCGTTCTCCGTCATCTCGTCCCAGCCCAGCTCCGTCAATTCGTAGCCGCCGGAGAGACGGTAGAAATCCGCATGGACGATGGGGCAGCGCGGGCCGTCATAGACCTGCATCAGGGTGAAGGTGGGGCTCGGGACCTCGAGTTCCGGCTCGTCCGCGAGGGTCCGCACCAGGGCGCGCGCCAACGTGGTCTTGCCGGCGCCGAGCCCTCCCGAGAGGGTCACCAGATCGCCGGGCTTGAGCTCTTCGGCCAGGATCCGCGCGAAGCGCTCCGTCGACTCGTGGTCGGGGAGCGTCACCATCCAGGCGGCCTGCAAAACATCCTGTTCGGGCATCAGGGCCAGTCCATTCGCCATCGCTGTTCCTACTCGGCTGCGATCGGTGTTAGCGCAGATTGCGCGGAACGGCCATCGGACGGCGTCTCGTGCCGGTCGTTCGGGAAGATGCACGTGATGGTGGTGCCGACGCCCGGGGCGGACGATACCTCGATGCGCCCGCCATGCAGCTCCACGAAGGAGCGCACGATCGACAGGCCCAGGCCCACGCCGCGGTGGCGCGTTCCCAGCGTGTGGCTCTCGAACCGCTCAAAGATGCGCGCCTTGATCTCGGGCGGGATGCCGCGGCCCTGATCCTTCACGTCGAAGATCACCTCGCCGCCACGCTTGCGCGCCGAGACCCGGATGGTCTGACCGGGCGACGAGAAGCCGACTGCGTTGGACAGAAGGTTGAACAGGATCTGCCGCACGCGCTTGCCGTCGGCCACGAAGGTGCCGATGTCATCGGGCGTATCGACCATCACCGTGAGAGAGGATTCCGCGAGCCGGTCCTCCAGTCCGCGCATGGCGGCCTCGATGGTGGAGCGGATGTCGACGATCTCAGGGCTGAGCTCCAGGGAGCCCGTGTCGATGGACGCGAGATCGAGAATGTCGTTGAGGATTGCGAGCAGCGCCGCCGACGAGCGCATGATGTGGTCGGCATAATCGCGCTGACGCGGATTGAGCGCGCCCACCGTCTCGTCGCCGAGAAGCTGCGTGAAGCCGATGATGTTGGTGAGCGGCGAACGCAGCTCGTAGGACACGTGATGCACGAACTCGTCGCGCAGGCGCGAGGCGCGTTCGAGCGCGTCGTTGCGCTCGGTCAGCGCACGCTCCACGTTCACGCTCGCCGTCACGTCGGTGAAGCTGAGCAACGTCGCGCCGTCGGGCAGGGGCTGCGCGGTGCAGTCGAGAGCCGAGCCGTCATGGCGCTCGATGCGGCAGGTGAGGCCCATGCGCATGTCCGCGAGGCCCGCCACGGCGCCACGGATGTCGATCCACGGCTCGTCCTGCGAGGTCAGCATGCGGCAGGTCTTGATGATCGTATCGATATGCGGATTCTCGCCCGTCATCTCGGGCGGCAGGTTCCACATCTCGGCGAAGGCGCGGTTGTGCAGCTTGAGGCGCCCGTCGGAACCGAACACGGCGACGCCTTCCTTGAGCGTGTCGAGGGTTTCGGACTGGACGCGGGTCAGCGAATGCACCTGAGAGGCCAGCTCGAAGCGCTCGCTGACGTCGTCGAAGAGATAGGTCACGCCGCCCTGCGGATTGGGGTTGATGACCACGCGCAGGGTGCGCCTGTCGGGCAGGTGCCACCAGGTCTCCTGCTGCTCGACCGAGCGGTAGCCCTGCAGAAAATCGGCCTTCCAGGCGCGGAAATCCGCCTGCTCGGGCAGCTTGCGGCCGGCGCGCAGGCGGTCGAGAACCTCGCCGTCCGTCGGCCGCGACGCGAGAAAGGCCTGATCGAGGCCCCAGAGCTGCTGATAGGCCGCGTTGCTGAAGATCAGGGTCTGCGTTCCGTCGAAGATCGCGACGGCCGTCGGCAGCTGATCCAGGGTTCGCACATGGGCATCCATCTGGCGCTGCAGATCCGTGCGGACCGCTTCGAGTTCCGACACGTCCACGGCGATGCCCGCGCTGCCGCCGGACGTGGGGCGCTCGATCACGTCGAGAACGGCCCGGTGGCCTGCCACCACGGCGGTCACGCGGCCCGAGAAGGTGGTGCCCGACTGGCGCTGGCGCCGCGCCTCATCCCGGGTGATCGCTCCAAGAAGCTCGAGGGAGCGCGCGATGGCGTCGTCGAGGTCCTTGGCCTCCACCGACCGCAGATAGGCCTGGTTGGCCCAGAGGAGCTTGTCGTGCTGATCGCGGATCCAGAGCGGGTAGGCGACGTCGTCGAGAAGCATCGTCATGGCGCGCAGGTCGCTGCGTGCGGTCGCCAGTTGGTTCTGGGCCGTCATGAGTTCGGCCCGGTCGCCCGTCACGTCCCGCAGGCGCAGGATCGCCCGTCCGCCGATGGTGCGGCCTTCCACGTCGACGAAGCGGCGGCCCGCCGTGCACCGGCCGGTGAGGCGGAAGCCCTGGCCGCGCTGCTTGAGCTGCTCGAGGGCGATGTCCACGGCGGCCGCATCGGCAGGCGCGAGCCAGGTGCCGAACGCCAGGGCGCGCTGGGCCGGGGCATTGTCGCCCACGATGGAGGGATCGCCCTGGAAGCGCGGTTCGCCGTCGCGGCCGTGCCAGCTCACCAGGAGCTGACGTTCCGACCCCATGAGAAGGGCCGCGAGATCGTCCGCACCCCGGAGGGCGTCGAGCTCGTTGCGCAGACGGCGCTCCATCCGGGCGGAGCGCTTCTGCTCGCGCATGAGCAGGAGGGCGGTGGTGGTCGAGAAGGCGACAAGGCCCATGAAGAGGCCGAAATAGGCCGCGTTGTGAAGGTCGAAGCTGTGCAGGAAGCCCAGAAGGTCCGAGGCGCCTTCCGCGATGGGGAGCAGCAGGCCGTTGGCGAGGGCCGCCGGGGCGGTGCCTGCGAAGAGTATCAGGGACAGGGGAACGCGGGCGGCGCCGACGAGAGAGCCCCTCCCGTCCTTCACACCGTCGTGACGCTCCCTTTGGCCGGCCATGCCGCGCTGCCCTTTCTTCATTGGCGGCCCGACATTCAGGCCAAGTTGGATCGAGCCCCGGCTGCGCTTTTCTGCGCCGCAGAGGTCAACCGTCTACGCATGAACGGAACTGCCGGCGCAGGTTCGAAGCCACAGCACAGCCGGTCGATTCGCGTTCACTCTAGACTACCCCTGACTCCGCCAGGAAGGGGGTTAACACCGGCTTAAACTTCCTTTGGAGAACCTGTGCGCAATTCGTCGAACCATATTGCATTTGAGACACACACATGCCGGTGCGACACTCTGTCGATTCGTCAGCCGTCGACAAAAGAAAAAGCCCGGCCGAAGCCGGGCTTTCGATTGTGGGCCGGAAGACGGCCGATCAGTAGCGGTAGTGATCCGGCTTGAACGGGCCCTTCTCGGAGACGCCGATATAGGACGCCTGGTCGGGGCGAAGCTTGGTGAGCTTCACGCCGATCTTCTCCAGGTGCAGCGACGCGACCTTCTCGTCCAGGTGCTTCGGCAGGGTGTAGACCTTCTTCTCGTACTTGCCCTGCTGGCCGAAGAGCTCGATCTGGGCCAGCGTCTGGTTGGTGAAGGAGGCCGACATCACGAAGGACGGATGTCCCATAGCGTTGCCGAGGTTCACGAGGCGGCCTTCCGAGAGCAGGATGATGCGGTGTCCGTCGGGGAACGTGATCTCGTCGACCTGCGGCTTGATGTTGGTCCAGGTGAGGTTCTTCAGGCCGGCGACCTGGATCTCGTTGTCGAAGTGGCCGATGTTGCAGACGATCGCCCGGTCCTTCATCGCCCTCATGTGATCAAGGGTGATGACGTCCTTGTTGCCGGTGGCGGTGACGAAGATGTCGGCGCGCGGAGCCGCGTCCTCCATGGTCGTGACCTCGTAGCCCTCCATGGCGGCCTGGAGAGCGCAGATCGGGTCGACTTCCGACACGAGCACGCGGCAGCCGGCCTGGCGCAGGGAGGCGGCGGAGCCCTTGCCCACGTCGCCGAAGCCCGCCACCATGGCGACCTTGCCGGCCATCATCACGTCCGTGCCGCGGCGGATGCCGTCGACCAGCGACTCGCGGCAGCCGTAAAGGTTGTCGAACTTGGACTTGGTCACCGAGTCGTTGACGTTGATCGCCGGGAAGAGGAGCTTGCCCTCCTTCTCCATGATGTAGAGGCGGTGAACGCCCGTGGTGGTCTCCTCCGACACGCCCTTGATCGCATTGGCGATCTCGGCGAACCAGCCCTTCGGCTTCTCGGCGAGGAGACGCCGGATGAGCGCGAAGAACACCTCTTCCTCTTCCGAGCCCGGCTTGTCCAGGAAGGTGGTGTCGCCCTGCTCGGCGCGCAGGCCGAGATGGACCAGCATGGTGGCATCGCCGCCGTCGTCGAGGATCATGTTCGGGACGCCGCCGCCGTGCCAGTCGAACAGCTTGGCGGTGTAGTCCCAGTACTCCTTCAGGCTCTCGCCCTTGTAGGCGAAGACCGGGATGCCGGCGGCCGCGATGGCGGCGGCGGCGTGGTCCTGGGTCGAATAGATGTTGCAGGACACCCAGCGGATATCCGCGCCGAGAGCCTTCAGGGTCTCGATCAGCACGGCGGTCTGAATGGTCATGTGGAGCGAACCGGCGATGCGCGCGCCCTTCAGGGGCTGCTTCGGGCCGTATTCCTCGCGAATGGCCATCAGGCCCGGCATCTCGGTCTCGGCGATCGAGATCTCCTTGCGGCCGAAATCGGCAAGGCTGATGTCTTTGACGATGTAATCCTGTGCCATGATGGCCTTTCTCTTGCGCCTGTTCGGTTGAATTGGCGCAGTCTCTAGCAGAGCTCGCGGGGAGAGGCAATCAAGATATAAAGATGTCTTTATATGTCTGCTTCGATCACTCGTCTTCGCCGAACCGGTTGGCGAGCAGGTCGTCGATGGCCTGGAGGCAGAGGGCGGCGTCCTCGCCCTTGGCCGTGACGGTGATCGAGGTGCCCTGGGCGGCCGCCAGGGTCAGCAGTCCCATGATCGAGCGCCCGCCCACGGTCTCGCCGCAGCGGGTCACGGTGACGTCGGAATTGAAGCGCTCGACGGTCTGAACGAACTTGGCAGAGGCGCGGGCGTGCAGGCCCCGGCGGTTGATGATGGGAAGCTCCCGGACCTCGGCTCCATCCGGCACGGCGGCAGGCGGGCAGTCCTGATCGAAGGGCCGGTCCATGAAGCTTACTTTCCGGAGAGGACGCGCGAGGCGATGTTGATGTACTTGCGCCCCGCCTCCTGGGCATGGGAGACCGCGTCGGACAGGGGCTCCTCATCCCGGACGGAAGCCAGCTTGATCAGCATGGGCAGATTGATGCCCGCGACCACCTCGACGGAGCCCCCGTTCATGCAGGAGAGGGCCAGGTTCGACGGCGTGCCGCCGAACATGTCCGTCAGAACCACGACTCCCTGTCCCGAGTTGACCCGGCACACGGCGGCCATGATGTCCTTGCGCCGTGTCTCCATGTCGTCGTCGGGGCCGATCGTGATCGTTTCGAGCTGCTCTTGGGGCCCCACGACATGCTCAAGCGCCGCTTTGAATTCCGTCGCGAGCTGCCCGTGGGTGACGAGCACCATTCCAATCATAATGTTACAAGTCCGAACGCTCCGAGAGCGGAGCCGCTATTTTGTGCACCGCGAAGCCAAGCGCAAGAGCATTGAGAGGAAAAGTTCATCACAGTGTCACGACCGTGTCGCGCAGACCACTCAGGCAGCCCATGGCGACGTCTGCGGAGATTGCCCCGGCCTGCATCCGGATGCGAGGGACCATGACGCCGCACAGGACGACATGCCCGTCCTCCACGTCGGGATAGCGGGCCGGATCCTCTGAGAGATCGACCACCAGGCGAATGACGGCCGCGGGCTCGAAGGCCTGCCGGACGATGCCCAGACCGAAGACCTCGATGCTGCCGCCGAGTGGATCCACGGGCCGCGCCAGCAGGCGGCCATGGAGTGCCTCAAGGCGCGTACGGTCGTCGCTGACCAGCCGGCCGAACCGGCCGGCCCTGAGGGCGAGCGACACCACCTCGCGGGCGAGCGTCGACTTGCCCGATCCCGACGGGCCCCGGATCAGGAGCCCGGCCTCGCCGACCAGCACGCAGCCGGCGTGGATCGTCTGCGCCTCGCTCACGGGGCTTTCTTCCCGGGATCGCGCCTGGCCCTGTCCTTCCTCTCCTGCTCCTTCTTGGCCTTCACGCCTTCGACCGGAAGACGGATCACGAAGCGGGCGCCCAGGCGCTCGGGCTCGCCGTCCTCGTCGGGAGGACCGAGCCGGTTCTCGGCCCGGATCGTTCCGCGATGGGCCTCGATGATCTGGCGCGAGATGGACAGGCCGAGGCCGGAATTCTGGCCGAAGCCCTGCTCGGGGCGGTCCGTGTAGAAGCGCTCGAAGATCCGGTCGAGAGCATCGGGCTCGATGCCGGGGCCGCTGTCCTCCACCAGGATTTCCACCTGGTTTCTGCGGCGGCGCATGGAGACCTTCACGGGCTCGTCGGGCGGCGAGAAGGAGCGGGCGTTGTCGATCAGGTTGTTGAAGACCTGACCCAGGCGGCTGTCGTGGCCGAGGACGAGGAACGCGTCGCGGCCCTGTGCCTGCCGGTCGATGCTCAGGGTGATGAGCGGGTCGTGCCCCTGGCGCCGCTCGTTGGCGACCGACACCACCGCGTCCAGAAGGCGGACCATATCCACGGGCTCCGCGTCGGCGCGGGCGAGCTCCGCATCAAGGCGCGAGGCATCCGAGATGTCGCTGATCAGCCGGTCGAGGCGCTTCACGTCGTGCTGGATGATCGACAGGAGACGCTGACGCGACTCGTCGTTGCGGGCGAGCGGCAGGGTCTCGACGGCGCTGCGCAGGGAGGTCAGCGGGTTCTTCAGCTCGTGGGCCACGTCCGCCGCGAAGCTCTCGATGGCGTCGATGCGGTTGTAGAGCGCCTTGGTCATGTCCCGCAGGGCGCCCGAGAGGTGGCCGATTTCGTCCGCGCGGCCGGTGAAGTCGGGGATCTCCTGGCGGGACTTCGTGCCCCAGCGCACCCGCTCGGCGGCTTCCGCCAGCCGCCGGACCGGACCGGCGATCGCGCCGGCGAGGAAGAGCGACAGGACGATCATCACCACGGCCGCCACCAGGAACACCTGGAGCAGCGCGAAGCGCTCGGACGCGATGATGGCGTCGATGTCGCCTTCCTGGGTCGACAGTAGGAGCGCGCCCTGGATCGTGCGGAAGCGCTGGATCGGCACGGCCACCGACACGATGGTCTCGCCGCGGTTGTTGACGCGCACCACGCTCGATTGCTGGCCGGCGAAGGCCTGCTGGACTTCCGGAAGGGACTTGCCGTTGGCGGGGCCGACTTCCTCCAGAACGGGCCGCACGGTGCGCCGGAACATCTTGCGGAGGCTGTTCCACGTCCGCTCGATGAAGCTTGTCGTGTTCTCCACATTGGCGACCGGCGGCAGATCCATGCGCAGGATGTCGCCGCGGGAATAGAACGACCTGGAATCGAGCAGGAGCGCGCCTTCGCGGTCGAAGATGCGGGCGCGGGTCTTGGTCGGCGTCACCAGCCGGCGCAGCAGGGGGGCGACGCGCTCCGGATTGATGGAGAATTCCAGGGCCGAGAAGGATTCGTCGGTGAAGCGTTCGGTCTCGCCGGCCTGCATCTGCAGGAGTTGATCCGGATCGATGGTGATGGTGTTGGTCTCCACCGTCGCGGAGCTTGCGATCGCCCCGGCGATGATCTCGCCCTGGGTGAGAAGGCTCTGGACCCGGGCTTCGATCAGGCCCTCGCGGAACTGGTTGAGATACAGGAAGCCGATCAGCAGGGCCACGAGCCCGGCCAGATTGAGCACGACGATCCGGCGCGTCAGGCTCGACGAGCCGCGCTGCACGATCATGCGGCCGAAATGCTTCAGCCGGGCCAGGGCCCCCTGGGGAGCGGGCGGATCGTCGAACGCCGCCTCGGCGTGGATGGGGTCAGCCTTCATGCCACTCGTTCAAGGCACGGTCCGGGTTTGCGTCCACCGGACCATGGCCGTCTTTCCAGGTTGCTTGCGCGTCAAGGCGTCAGGCTTCCTTGAAGCGGTAGCCCACGCCGTAGAGGGTCTCGATCATTTCGAAACTCTGGTCAACCGACTTGAACTTCTTGCGCAGGCGCTTGATGTGGCTGTCGATGGTGCGGTCGTCCACATAGACCTGATCGTCATAGGCCGCATCCATCAGGGCGTTGCGGCTTTTCACCACTCCGGGGCGCGTGGCGAGCGCCTGCAGGATCAGGAATTCCGTCACCGTGAGGGTGACCGGCTCGCCCTTCCAGGTGCAGGCGTGGCGCTCGGGATCCATCTTGAGCTGGCCCCGCTCGAGAGCCTTCGGATCGGCCTCCTTGGGGGCAGTCTGGTCCTTGGGCGCGAAACGCCGCAGAACGGCCTTCACGCGCTCGACGAGAAGGCGCTGGGAGAAAGGCTTCCGGATGAAGTCGTCGGCGCCCATCTTGAGGCCGAACAGCTCGTCGATTTCCTCGTCCTTGGAGGTCAGGAAGATCACCGGCAGGTCCGATTTCTGCCGCAGGCGGCGCAGGAGCTCCATTCCGTCCATGCGCGGCATCTTGATGTCGAAGATCGCCAGGTCCGGCGGCGCATGCTTGAGCCCGTCGAGGGCCGAGGCCCCATCCGTATAGGTCTGAATGCGATAGCCCTCCGCTTCGAGGGCGATGGAAACAGAGGTCAGGATGTTGCGATCGTCATCGACAAGGGCGATCGTTGGCATGAACTCTTCCTTAGCTTGGCACGGACGATTGTCAGCGTTCTGACTCGTCTGACAACGCAGAGGGTCCTAAAACGTCCCAACTGCGCCTTTCTCGTGGCATAAATATGGTTTCGCCCCGTCTGTGACCAGGGGCGGTCCAGATAGTGGTGCTTAAGGGCGGTGGGTTCAACCGTCGATGAATGGGCGGTTACGATTTGGACAGGTTGGCCAAGCGGCCACCGTGCCGTAGCGGCAAGGGCCTGGAGCCCGGCGGGAAATCTCCCTCATCATACGAAAGAATTCCAAAAGTGCTTTGAAATTCGAGGGATTACGACGGATGGAGGTCTGGTTCCTGGGAAAATAGAATGCGATGAAACAACCTGAGTTGACGGCACCGTCAGCTGACCTAAAGAAGGTTCCATGTTCAAGCGAGACGGCAAAGTTTTGCCTGGATTGTTTGGCCCACCCCATGTGACGGTCATCGGACGGCGGCTGTTCCGGCTGCGCGGCGACCGCCAACCAGGAGAAGTCTTCCGTGGAAAATATCGGCGTGTTCAACAGCGCACAGGGGGCTGAGGTCTCCGGCCTCCGCAACCTCAAACGGGTCTACTGGAACCTCGAGGCGCCCGCGCTCTACGAGCAGTCCCTGACCCGCGGCGAGACCCGGCTCGTGCAGGGCGGGGCGCTCTTGGCGGACACCGGCGTGCATACGGGCCGCTCGCCCAAGGACAAGTTCGTGGTGCGCGACGAGACCACGGAAAGCACCGTCTGGTGGGACAACAACGGCGCCATCACGCCGGGCCATTTCGACACCCTGCTGGCCGACTTCCTGGCCCATGCGGAAGGCAAGGAGCTGTTCGCCCAGGATCTCTACGGCGGCGCCGATCCGGCCTATCGGGTCAAGGCCCGCGTGTTCACGGAATTCGCCTGGCACTCGCTCTTCATCCGCAACCTGCTGATCCGTCCGGATCGCGGCGAGCTCGCCGACTACGTGCCCGGGCTGACCATCATCGACCTGCCGTCCTTCAAGGCGGACCCCGCCCGTCACGGCTGCCGCACCGAAACGGTCATCGCCTGCGACTTCAAGCGCAAGATCGTGCTCATCGGCGGCACGTCCTATGCGGGCGAGATGAAGAAGTCGGTCTTCACCTATCTCAACTACGTGCTGCCCGCCCAGAAGATCATGCCCATGCACTGCTCGGCCAATGTGGGCGACCGGGGCGACGTGGCCGTGTTCTTCGGCCTCTCCGGCACGGGCAAGACAACGCTCTCCAACGATCCCGACCGCGTCCTGCTCGGCGACGACGAGCATGGCTGGACCCCGAACGGCGTGTTCAACTTCGAGGGCGGCTGCTACGCCAAGACCATTCGCCTGTCGCGCGAGGCCGAGCCGGAGATCTTCTCGACCACCGAGCGCTTCGGCACGGTGCTGGAGAACGTGACCATCGACCCGATCACCCGCATTCCCGATTTCGACGACGCGTCGAAGACGGAGAATACGCGCTGCGCCTATCCGCTCGACTTCATTCCCAATGCGAGCGCCACGGGCCGCGCGGGCATCCCGAAGAACATCGTGATGCTCACCTGCGATGCCTTCGGCGTGCTGCCCCCCATCGCGAAGCTGACCCCGGCCGAGGCGATGTACCACTTCCTGTCCGGCTACACGGCCAAGGTGGCCGGCACGGAGAAGGGCGTGAAGGACCCGGAGGCGACCTTCTCGACCTGCTTCGGCGCGCCCTTCATGCCGCGGCACCCGTCCGAATACGGCAACCTGCTGCGCGATCTCATCGCCAAGCACCACGTGGATTGCTGGCTCGTCAACACCGGCTGGACCGGCGGCAAGTACGGCGTCGGCCGGCGCATGCCGATCCGCGTCACCCGCCGCCTCCTCACGGCGGCGCTCGACGGCTCGCTCTCCCGGGCCGATTTCCGCCGCGATCCCTATTTCGGCTTCGCGGTCCCGACCTCGGTGCCGGGCGTCGAGCCGCACATCCTCTATCCGGTGAAGACCTGGCAGAACAAGGCGGAGTTCGCCGAGACCGCCAAGCGCCTGATCGACATGTTCAACGAGAACTTCAAGCGCTTCGAGAGCCACGTGGACTCGGACGTTCGCTCCGCCGGACCGCAGACCTCGATCGCGGCCTGACGGGTTTCGATCCCATCCCTCCAGAAGGCGGCCCCCGGGCCGCCTTTTTCATGGGCCGCCGACGGACACCGAACTGGCATGTGGCTGACGCTTCGCCGTGCCAAGATGCTCCGGCACCGAACGATGCTCCGTGCCAGGATCATCCAACACCCACCGATGCGCCGGCAGCGCTTCCCACCCATGCGTCCGGCGAATTCCAGCGCATCCGAAAACATGTATGATGACATGCAAATAACGTGAGCCTGCTGTCGGCGGGCCTGAACCCGGTGGGATACGCCCTTGCTCCGTCTGACAGGTGTGCTCTTCGCGATCGCCGCAAATGGTCTGTTTGCGACCAGCGACACCCTGGTGAAGCTTCTCTCCCTGCGTTACCCCATCTTCCAGATCATCGCCATGCAGGCAGGCGTCGCCTGCATCGTGGTGGGCATCGTCATCTGGCGCGACAAAGCCTGCCGGCTCTCGGCCGTTCGGAACCCCAAGATGCTGATCGGCCGAGGATTCCTGGCCGGAATCGGCACGGTCTCCGGCTTCTATGCCTTCTCGCTCCTGCCGCTCGCCGACGTCTACGCCATCACCTTCGGCTCGCCCCTCGTCGTCACGGTGGCGGCCGCGTGGCTTCTCGGCGAGCGCACGGGGCCGGCGCGATGGGGCGCGATCCTCGTGGGCTTTTCCGGCATCCTGATCATGGTGCAGCCGGGCTATACGGCCCTGTCCCTCGGGCATCTGGCGGCGTTCCTCAATGTCTTCGTCGGTGCCGGCGTCATTCTGATCATGCGCACGATCGGCTCGCAGGAAAACCGCGCCATCATGGTGGCCGCCGTGATGGCCGGACAGCTGACTGCGAGCCTGCCCGGCATGTACCTGAGCCATGCGCCCGCATGGAGCGATCTGGGATTGGTGACTTTGTCCGGATTCGTGATGGTGTCGGCGCAGTTCCTCATGCTGGAGGCCCTGCGCCGGGCGCCTGCGTCCAGCGTCGCTCCCATGCAGTACACCAAGCTCGTCTGGGCCCTGCCGATCGGCCTGTTCGTGTTCGGCGACGAGCCGAAGCCGCATGTGCTCGCCGGCGCCTTCGTGGTGATCGGATCGGTCTTGTACCTGCTCGCTCACGGGCGGCGGGCCGAGAACAGGATGGCGCAACTGCGCAGGAGCGGGGCCGAACGAGTGGAGCCTTCCGTGCAGCCGCAATGTCTCGAGGGGAAGAAGCTTGGTTGAGCATCAAAACACCGTGCTGCCGACAGGATCGACGCTATCGTTGCAAGGCAAGACGGCCGTCATCGTCGGAGGGTCGAGCGGGATCGGCAACGCCATCGCGCATGGCTTCCAGGCCGGCGGTGCCAGGGTGGCGATTGCAGCGCGAACGTCGGCAAAACTGGAGGAGGCGACACAGCGCCTGCAGGAAACTGATCCGGCAGCGCGCGGCTACGTGGTCGACGCGGCGCACCCGGAGGAGATCGACGGCCTCGTCGCGTCCGTCCTGACCGATTTCGGGTCTGTGGACATTCTGGTCGCGTGCCAGGGCACGACCATCCTCAAGCCTGCCGAGGAGGTCACGCCGGACGAGTATGACGGGATCATGCAGACGAACCTGCGCAGCGTGTTCTTCACCTGTACGCGCTTCGGCCGGCACATGCTGGAGCGCAGGTCGGGCTCGATCATCACCATCGCGTCGCTTGCCGCCCATCGCGGCTGGCCGCTCGCCTCGGTCTACGCCGCGAGCAAGCACGGCGTCGTCGGGGTGACGAAGACTCTGGCCGCCGAATGGGCCGACCGGGGCGTGCGCGTCAACGCGATCTCGCCGGGATTTTTCATGACCGAGCTGAACCAGGCCAAGATGAGTCAAAAGCGCAAGGGCAATGCGCTCCTGAGAACGCCCGCGGGCCGCTTCGGGCAGCTCGACGAACTCGTGGGCGCGGCGATCTATCTGGCCTCTCCGTCCGCGGGATTCGTCACCGGAACCGTGCTCAACGTCGACGGAGGCTATCTCGCGTCCGGGATCTGATCAGACTCACGCGACGAAGAACGGAATGCGCATCACGTGGCGATAGGTCTCGCCGGGGCGCAGCACCGCCGAGGGGAAATGCGGGATGTTCGGAGCGTTCGGGAAGTTCTGCGTCTCGAGCGCGAAGCCCGCATGCTTCTCGTAAACGGCGCCGCCTTTGCCGACGGCCGGCACCTTGCCGAAATGGTTGGCCGTGTAGAACTGAACACCGGGCTGATTGGTCCAGATCTCCAAGCCCCGGCGTGAGACGGGATCCACTGCACGGGCCGCGCGGCGCAGGGGCTCCCCCCGGTCGTCGAGACAGAAATTGTGGTCGTAGCCGGCCTCGGGGAGCTGGGTCGTGTCGTCGATCATCGCGCCGATGGGACGTAACGATCTGAAATCGAATGCCGTTCCGGCCACGGGCGCGAACGCGCCGGTGGGAATCTTGCCGGGCCCGACCGGTGTATAGCGGTCGGCGTCGATCAGCAGGTGCTGGTCGCGGACATGGCCGGAACCGTGGCCGGCGAGGTTCCAATAGCCGTGATAGGCCAGGTTCACCACCGTCGGGCGGTCCGTCGTCGCCTCCATGACGATCTCGAGTGCCGGGTCACCGGTCAGACGATAGGTCACTGACGTGGTCACGGCGCCGGGATAGCCCTCGTCGCCGTCGGGCCGGTGCAACGTCAGCCGGACGGCGTTGTCGGCCGTATCGGGCTCACCTGTCCAGATCCGCTTGCTGAAGCCGCCGAAGCCGCCATGGATGTGGTTCGGCGGCTCGTTCGGCGACAGGGTATAGGTCTCGCCATCGAGCGTGAAGCGCGCATCCGCGATGCGGTTGGCGAAACGGCCGCAGATCGCGCCCGCCGAGCCGCGGTTTTGCACGTAGGAAGCCGGATCGTCATAGCCCAGAACGATATCGGCGGCTTGTCCCTCGCCGTCCGGAACGAACAGGCGGCTCAAGGCGGCCGCATAGGTGATGATCGTCGCACGGACAGGGCCGGTTTCGATCTCGAAGGCCTCGACCGGCTGACCGTCGATGGCCCCGAAGGCGGTTTTTTGAATGCTCATGAGCGGACACGAAAAAGCCGGCGGCGCCACCGGGAGGCAGGGCCGTCGGCAGGGGGAGGATCAGTGGATCTCGGGCTCCGGCACGCCGCCGGATCCTTCGAGGAAGTCGAAGTCGCAGCCCTCGTCCGCCTGGCGGATGTGCTGCGCGAAGAGCTTGTTGTAGCCGCGCGGGTAGTCGCGCGGCGGCGGCGACCAGGTGCGCAGGCGGTCCTTGATCTGCTCGTCGCTCACATGAAGATGGATCGAACGGTTCGGCACGTCGACGGTAATGAGGTCGCCCGTGCGCACGGCCGCGAGCGGGCCGCCGATATGGGCCTCCGGCGAGACGTGCAGGATGCAGGCGCCGTAGCTCGTGCCGCTCATGCGGGCATCGGAGATGCGCAGCATGTCGCGCACGCCCTGCTTGAGGAGCTTCTTCGGGATCGGCAGCATGCCCCATTCCGGCATGCCCGGACCGCCGATGGGACCCGCATTGCGCAGCACCATGATGTGATCGGGCGTGACGTCGAGGTCGAGGTCGTTCACGGCCTTCGTCATCTCGTCATAGGTGTCGAAGACGATCGCCGGACCCGTGTGCTGCAGCAGCCGCGCTTCTGCGGCGGGCGGCTTGATCACGCAGCCCTTCGGGGCCAGGTTGCCGCGCAGGATGGCCGTGCCCCCGGAGGCGGCGATCGGCTTGTCGAGCGGACGGATCACGTCATCGTTGTAGACGGCCGCACCTTCGAGCGCGTCCCGCAGGGTCCCGGCCACGGTGCGCTCGTCGAGATGGAGCATCGGGGCGAGGCGCGAGAGAAGGCCGCGAATGCCGCCGGCGATGTGGAAGTCTTCCATCAGCCACTCGCCCGACGGTCGGAGATTGGCGATCACCGGAACCTTCTGGGCGAAGTCGTCGAAATCCTGCAGGTTCACCTCGACGCCCGCGCGTCCTGCCATCGCCACGAGATGGATCATCGCGTTCGTCGAGCCGGCAAGGGCATTGTGGACCATCAGGGCATTTTCGAACGAGCGGCGGGTGAGAATGTCGCTCGGCTTGAGATCGTCCCAGACCATCTCGACGATCTTCCGGCCGGTGAGGCTCGCCATGCGCGGATGCGCGGCGTCGACGGCCGGGATGGAGGCGGCGCCGGGCAGGCTAAGCCCGAGCGTCTCGACGATGGACGTCATGGTGGAGGCCGTGCCCATGGTCATGCAGGTGCCCGGCGAGCGCGCGATGCCCGCCTCCATGTCGTTCCATTGCTGGTTCGTGATGGTGCCGGCTTCCTTCTCGGCCCAGTACTTCCAGATGTCGGAGCCCGAGCCAAGGATCGTGCCGCCATGGTGGCCACGGATCATGGGGCCGGCCGGCATGAAGATCATCGGCAGGTTCATGCTGATCGCCCCCATGACGGTCGCGGGTGTCGTCTTGTCGCAGCCGCCCATGAGCACCGCGCCGTCGATGGGATGCGAGCGCAGGAGTTCCTCCACCTCCAAGGCGAGGAGGTTGCGGTAGAGCATCGTGGTCGGCTTGACGAAGTTCTCCGACAGCGACAGGGCGGGGAGCTCAATGGGGAAGCCGCCCGCCTGCCACACGCCGCGCTTCACGTCCTCGACGCGCACGCGGAAATGGGCGTGGCAGGGATTGATGTCGCTCCAGGTGTTGATGATCGCGATCACCGGCTTGCCCATGAAGTCCTCACGCGCATAGCCCATCTGAAGCGTTCGGGATCGATGCCCGAAGGACCGCAGATCAGTGACGCCGAACCAACGGTGGCTCCTCAATTGCTCGGGCGATCGCTTGGCCATTCTCGTTTCTCTCCCTGCGCCTCGCGGCGCAAAAGCCATATATCATACAAATTTAGAAATTGGTCGCCGTTTTGGCCCCTGCTGTCAAGGGCAGAGGGCCGTTTTGCCTGCGGCGTCTAGGCTTTCGCAGCCGACCGGACTTTGATCGGTTTGGACGCGGGCTTGGCCGAGACCTGCAGCATCCGGGCCGAATACCGGTTGCGGCTGTTGGCGAGATGCGCGCGCATCATGGCGGCCGCGAGGTTCGAGTCGCCCATGGCGATCGCATCCCGGATCGCCCGGTGCTCCCGCTCGATCACGCCGAGATAGTCGCGCTGGCGCTGATCCTCCCCGACCGGGGTAACCTGGCCCAGGCGGCGGGGTACGGCGAACTCCCCGAGGAAATCCAGGAAGCGCGCGAAATACGGGTTCTTGGTCGCGCCCGCAAGGATCCGGTGGAATTCCAGATCCGCCGCGATGCCGTAGTCTTCGCCCTTGGTGATGTTCTCCAGGGCGCGGTCGAGCGCGGCCAACTCCTCGTCGGTCCGGCGCACGGCCGCCAGCGAGGCCGCTTCCACTTCCACGGCCAGGCGCAGCTCCAGCATGGCCAGGATGTCATCGACCTCGCCGTTGCTGAGAGACGCGAAGAAATCCGATTTCGGCGGGGGCGGGAGCACGAAGGCGCCGGCGCCCTGGCGGGTCTGGACAAGCTTCGCCGCCTTGAGGGCCGCCACGGCCTCGCGCACCACCGTCCGGCTGACGCCGGCGGCCGATGCCAGTTCGGCTTCGGTGGGCAGACGATCACCTGCCTGCAGCCGTCCCTCGGCGATCTCGCGTGAGATCGCCTCCGCCAGATCGCTCACGAGATTGCGCTTGCGGGCGACGGTGTTGAGGGACAGGCCGGATAGGAAAGAGCGTTCGTTCATGGGGCCGTTGAGTGCCTGTTTCGAGGCGCTGAATGCTGAAGGGGTCCAGGGTCGCTGCCGGTTGTTCGGAAACGATCCGCCAAGACTGCGCCGAGTTCCGGTGCAGCGGCCGGCCTGTCAGGTGATTTGCCTGGTTCGGAAGGCCAACTTGTCGTATGTCTCACTACTTGCTGGGCTCTCCCAAGTCAAAAGAAATCGTTATTACAGGCACATATCCTGGTGGAAAGGTGCCCCTGCGCGGAACGATTATGATCTCATTCATGTCCGCTTGTCAAAATTTGTATGTTGCCATACAAGATGGGCTGCAATTCCGATGCCGAAGTTCAATGAAAACGGGAATCAGGGAGAGAACACATGAGGAAGTTGCTCGCGGCGATCGGCCTCTCGCTGCTCGGTCTTGGCGCCGCGCAGGCGCAAAGCCCCGCTTGGCCGCAGAAGCAGGTCACGATCGTCGTGCCGTTCGGCGCCGGGGGCACGACCGACCTGTTCGCCCGCATCGTGGCCGAGCAGCTTCAGGCCAAATACGGCAAGCCCTTCGTCATCGAGAATCGTCCGGGAGCGGGCGGCAATATCGGGACGACGGCTGTCGCCAAGGCTGCGCCTGACGGTCATACGCTCCTCGTCGGCACGGTGAGCACCCATGCCATCAACCCGTTCCTCTACAAGAACCTCCCTCACGACGCCGAGAAGGACTTCATCCCGATCACCGGCCTGGCCAAGCTCCCCAACCTTCTTGTGGTGACACCCAAGGTTCCGGCGAAGACCTTTGCGGAATTCGTGGAATACGCCAAGCAGAACCCGGGCAAGCTGAACTACGGCTCGTCCGGAGCCGGAACGTCGCAGCATCTGGCGGCCGAGCTGTTCCAGCTCAAGACCGGCGCGAAGATGACCCACGTGCCGTTCCGCAGCTCCCAGGACATCGTCAACGGCCTGCTCGGCGGACATATCGACCTGGCTTTCGACAACATGACCATCGCATGGCCTCAGGCGCAGGCCGGCACCGTCCGAGCGCTCGCCGTCACGAGCCCCGAGCGCAGCCCGCAGGCGCCGGATATCCCGACGGTCGCCGAGACCTTGACCGGGTTCGATGCCACCTCCTGGAACGGGCTCTGGGCGCCGGTCGGCACGCCGCCGGCCATCGTCGACACCATCGCGGCCGACGTGAAGACCATTCTCGAGAAGCCCGAGGTCCAGAAGAAGGCCGCCGAGCTGGCCTCGACGCCGGCACCGATGACCCCGCAGCAGTTCGCCGAGTACATCCAGGCCGAGCGGCAGAAATGGTCCGAGGTGGTCAAGGCCGTCGGCATCCAGCTCGGCCAGTGAGAGCCGATTCTTGAGAATGAAACCGGGCGATGCCCATCCGATCCCAAACCGCCCCTGAAACAGCGAGACCGCATCCATGCTGACGAAGATCGAAACCTCCGAACTTGCCCGCTCCGTTCTGGCGGTTCCGCCCTTTGCCCTGACGCCTGATCTCGAGGTCAACCCGGACGCCAATGCGAAGCTGATCCGCCATCTCGAGGCCGGCGGCGTGTCGACGCTGCTCTATGGCGGCAACGCCAACGTGCACAACTGGCCGGTCTCGCGCTTTGCCGACTGGCTCGACAGCCTGGAGGATTCGGTCGCCGACAGCACCTGGCTGATCCCCTCGGTCGGCCCGGATTGGGGCAAGCTCGTCGACGAGGCGGCGATCCTCAAGAGCCGCCGCTATCCGGTCGCGATGGCGCTGCCGATGATCGCCCCGCAGACGCCGGACGGCGTGGTGCGCGGGCTCGAGGATTTCGTGAGCCGGTCCGGCGTTCCGCTTATCGTCTACATCAAGACCGATCAGTATGTGCCCGCCAAGGCGATGGGCCGGCTGGTCGAGCAGGGCGCCGTCTTCGGCATCAAATACGCGGTGCCGCGCACCGACCTGACGCAGGATTCCTACCTGCAGGAGCTGATCGACGCGGTCGGAGCGGAGCGGATCGTGAGCGGCTTCGGCGAGCCTCCGGCCTTCCCGCATCTGACGCATTTCAAGCTGGCCGGCTTCACGGCAGGCTGCGTGTGCATCGCGCCGCACCTGTCGATGGCCTACCTTCATGCGCTGAAGCGCGGCGACGAGGCCGAGGCCAAGCGCCTCCTCGAAGTCTTCCTGCCTCTCGAGGCGATCCGCGAGCGCCACAACGCGATCCGAGTTCTCCACACGGCCGTGTCCCTGTCGGGCGTCGCCGACATGGGCCCGATCCTGCCGCTCCTCACCGAGGCCGATCCGGCGATCCACGGAGAGATCAAGGAAGCCGCGCAGGCTCTCCTGGCGGCCGAAATGACCGCTCGACAGCAGGCCGCTGCCGCGTAATGTGACCGGCATCGTCGGTCGGCCGGCTTGAGCCGGCAGCATGCAGGGCGCTCGTGATATCCATGCCTGAAACCCATTCCGATCTCCTGGGCGTGCTCGCCGCACGCCTGGGAGCCAAGCACGTCATCGTCGATCCCGCCGCGATGGAAGGCTACCTCGTCGAGGAGCGAAAGCTCTATCGCGGCGCCGCTCTCGCCGTGGTCCGTCCCGGCACCACGGAGGAGGTCGCCTTCGTGGTGCGGGAATGCGCGAAGGCGCAGGTCGCGATCGTGCCCCAGGGCGGCAATACCGGGCTCGTCGGCGGCGGGGTGCCGCACACCGGCATTGTCCTGTCGCTCGCCCGGCTCGACCGCGTCCGCGAGGTGAATGCCTTCAACGCCGCCATCACGGTCGAGGCGGGCTGCATCCTGAAGACCGTTCAGGATGCCGCAAGCGAGGTGGATTGCATCTTCCCGCTTTCCCTTGCCTCCGAGGGCTCGTGCCGGATCGGCGGCAATATCGCGACCAATGCGGGCGGCGTGAACGTCCTGCGCTACGGCAATACCCGCGATCTCGTGCTCGGGCTCGAGGTCGTTCTCGCCGACGGGCGGATCTGGAATGGCCTGAAAGGTCTGCGCAAGGATAACACCGGCTACGACCTCAAGAACCTCTTTGTCGGCTCTGAAGGAACGCTGGGCATCATCACGGCCGCGGTGCTGAAGCTGTTCCCGCGGCCCAAGGCCCAGGTCGTGGCCTTCGTGGGATGCGCCTCGCCTCATGCGGCGCTCGGCCTGTTCGAGAGCCTGCGCCGGACCATGGGCGACGAGCTGACGGCCTTCGAGTACCTGCCACGCTTTGCCTTGGAGATCGTGCTGAGACATGCGTCCGGGGCCGTCCGACCGCTCGCGGGCGATCACCTCGCCTACGCGCTGATCGAAGTGTCGTCGCCCGATCCCGATCTCGACCTGCGCGAACAGTTGGAAAGATCCTTGGGAGCCGCATTCGAGAGCGGCACCATCGAGGACGCGACCATCGCGACCAGCGAGGCCCAGAATGCGGCGCTCTGGCACCTGCGGGAAAGCCTCTCCGACGTGCAGGGGCTCGAGGGAGGGTCGATCAAGCACGACGTCTCGGTGCCCGTCTCGGACGTTGCCGATTTCATCGTCGCGGCGAGCAAGGCCTGCGAGGAAGCCCTGCCGGGCGTGCGGGTCTGCGCCTTCGGGCATTTCGGCGACGGCAACATCCATTTCAACCTGACCCAGCCTGTCGACATGGAGAGGTCGCTCTTCCTGGCGCAGTGGGAGCGCTTCAACCGCATCGTCCACGACATCGTTCATGCGATGAACGGCTCGATTTCCGCCGAGCACGGGGTCGGCCTCATCAAGCGCGACGAGCTGGCGCGCTACAAGGATCCGGTCGCCCTGGACCTGATGAGGACGTTGAAGCAGGCTCTCGACCCACAGAACATCCTCAACCCCGGAAAGGTCGTCGCCGTGACGGGAGATCTGCCGCCCGCCCTGCCTGTGGCCCGCAAGGCCTGATGCGGGCGCCGTCCTGGCGGCTTCGGTTTGCCGTCCGGTGATGGTACAAGGCTGAACCCGCACGCCGGCCTTGCCACGGCAAAGCTGCAGCAATCTGGATTGTCATGAACGCTCCTGCCGTCAGCAAACAGGTCATCCGAGACGCCGAAGCGACGAAGCGGCGGATCCTGGAGGCTGCCACGGCGGAGTTCGCCGGCCACGGCTATGGCGGCGCGCGCGTCGATCAGATTGCGGAGGCCGCCCGCACCAACAAGCGCATGCTCTACTACTATTACGGGAGCAAGGAGGCGCTATTCCTGGCGACCCTCGAGGCGGCCTATGATCATATCCGGGCGGCCGAGCGGGAGCTTCATCTCGAGGAGCTGACACCGCTGCAGGCCCTCGAGGAGCTCGTACGCTTCACCTGGAATTACTTCGTCCGGCATCCCGAATTCATGATGCTGCTCAACACCGAGAACCAGCATCGGGCCAAGCACCTCAAGAAGTCGCAGCAGGTGCACACCATGAACTCCCCGGTGATCGAGACGATCGGCGTCATCCTGAAGCGCGGTGAAACGTCCAGGGACATTCGGCCCGGGATCGATCCGGTTCAGCTCTACGTGTCCATTGCGGGGCTCTGCTACTTCTACTTGTCGAACGTCTATACCCTGTCCGTAGCCTTCGGGCGCGAGCTTCTGTCGGCTCCTGCCATGAAGGAGCGGATCGACCACGTGGTCGATTTCGTCCTGGCCGGCGTGCGCGCCTGAATTTTCCAATCGGCGCTTGACATGTCTGACAACCGGGCGTCTAATTAACCAGTTGGTTACATAGAGCGGCAGAAGCCGCCTCCGACATACGCTTTGGAAACGCCCTTGAGGAAGACGCTTCATGACGTCGAAGCTCGCGCGCGCCGGTCAGACCCTGCTGAACTCCGCCTGGATCAAGCCGTTCGGGCTTCTCATCCTGACCGTCGTACTCTGGGACCTGACGGTTCGCATCTTCGCCATTCCGGCCTACCTGGTCCCGCCCCCGAAGGATGTGGCGGTGGCGTTCTGGAATGAGGGCGACAAGCTGCTCATCGAGGCCGTTCCGACCACCATGGCGACGCTCGGCGGGTTCTTCCTCTCCGCTGCGTTCGGGATCCCGATCGCCATGCTGATCGCCGGGTCGCGCACCGTCGAATCCTACGTCTACCCGCTGCTCGTCTTCTCGCAGTCGATCCCCAAGGTCGCAGTGGCGCCCCTCTTCGTGGTGTGGTTCGGCTTCGGCATGGCCCCGAAGGTGATCTCGGCCTTCCTGCTCGGCTTCTTCCCCGTGGTGGTCGCCGGCGTGCAGGGCTTCAAGTCGCTCGACCCCGAGATGCGCGATCTGGTCCGCTCCATGAAGGCGTCCCGCCTCCAGGCCTTCACCATGGTGAGCCTGCCGCATGCCATGCCGGCCATCTTCGCGGGCCTGAAGGTCTCCGTGACGCTGGCCGTGGTCGGCGCGGTGGTCGGAGAGTTCGTGGGCGCCAATTCGGGCATCGGGTTCGTCCTGCAGCGGTCCATCGGCAATTTCGAGCTGCCGACCATGTTCGCGGCGCTCGTGATCCTGGCGCTGATCAGCGTCATCCTGTTCTGGATCATCGACCTCATCGAACGTTTCACCGTGCCGTGGCACGCCAGCCAGCGGCACGACTTTGCAGCAACCGCCTGAACCATAAGGGCGGGGCACCAACCGGAGGAAACTGATGAAGAAGCGTACGTTCCTGAAAGCCACCCTCTTTGCCGCGACGGCTCTCATGCCCTTCGTGTCGCTGCCGGCTCAGGCCGCCGACAAGGTCGTGCTGATGCTCAACTGGTACGTCTATGGCGAGCATGCGCCGTTCTTCTACGGCAAGGAGAAGGGCCTCTACGCCGCCGAGGGCATCGATCTCGAGATTCAGGAAGGGCGCGGCTCGGCCGTGACCGTGCAGGCCGTGGCGGCCAAGACCGTCGACTTCGCCTATGCGGACGTCCCGACCATGATCCGCGCCGCCGTGAAGGGCGCTCCCGTCATGTCTCCGGGGGTGCTGCTGCAGAAGAATCCCATGTCGGCGATGGGCTTTTCCGAGAAGAACATCCGCAAGGCCGAGGATCTGCGCGGCAAGACGGTCGCGACGACGCCCGGCGATTCCATGTCGCAGATCTGGCCGCTCTTCCTCAAGAAAGCAGGTCTCAAGGAAAGCGAGATGCGCATCGTGTCCGGTGACGCGCAGACGAAGCTCAATGCGGTCATCAACGGTCAGGCCGACGTGCTCCTGGGCTACGTCATGGACCAGAGCATGAAGATCAAGGACGCGACGGGGAAGAACGTCACGCCGGTCATGTTCGCGGATTACGGCGTCAACCTCGTCTCCTCGGGCATCATCGCGCACAAGGACACCCTGAAGGACAAGACCGATCTCGTGCGCCGCTTCATGAGCGCGACCACCAAGGCCATCGAGGGTGCGGAAAAGGCTCCGGCCGAGGCCACGCAGGCGGTCCTGAAGGCGCTGCCGAAGGCCGGCAAGCCCGACACCCTGCAGGAGGGCTTCGAGCTGACGATCCCGCTCTACCGCACGGAGGACACGAAGAACCAGCGTCCGTTCAACGTCACCGATGCCAACATGGCCGAGACGGTGAATCTCCTCATCGAGTACGGCGGTCTCGACCCGTCGGCGAAGGAGAATCCCAAAGCCTTCTACACCCGCGACTTCCTGCCGAAGGCCACCCAGTGAGCAGGCAGGCGCATGCCATGGCACATCTTCGTGTCGTTCCGGGCAGCGAACCCAGAAGCGAGGCGTCCGCGCCTCGCAATATGATCGAGATCCGCAATCTCGCGAAGACCTATCGCACCCGGGGCGGCGACGTGCCGTCCCTGCGGCCGATCAATCTCGACATCACGGAAGGCGAGTTCGTCGCCGTGGTCGGGCCTTCGGGATGCGGCAAGTCCACGCTCCTGAAGCTCGTGGCCGGCCTCATCCCGCCGACGGAGGGCCAGGTCCAGATCGGCGGTGTCGCCGTGAAGGATCCGCCGGACGACGTGGGCATCGTGTTCCAGAGCCCGGTGCTCCTGCCCTGGCGTTCGGTGCTGCGCAACGTGATGCTCCCGGTCGAGGTGCGCAAGCTCGACCGGGCGACCCATCTCGCCCGCGCGCGCAAGCTCCTGTCCATGGCGGGGCTCGAGGACTTTCAGAACAAGTATCCCTGGCAGCTCTCCGGCGGCATGCAGCAGCGCACCGCCATCTGTCGCGCGCTGGTGCACGATCCGAAGATCGTCCTCATGGACGAGCCCTTCGGCGCCCTCGACGCCATGACGCGCGAGCGCATGAACCTCGAGCTGCAGCGGATCCACCACGAGACGGGCAAGACGATCCTTCTGATCACCCACTCGATTCCCGAAGCGGTGTTCCTCGCGGACCGCGTGGTCGTCATGTCGGAACGGCCCGGGACGATTGCGGCGATCTACGACGTTACGCTGCCGCGACCGCGTGATCTGGACGTCATGGGGCATCCGACCTTCGTCGATCTCACGCAGAAGATCCGCGCGCATTTCTACGCCCGCGGCCACCTGGATTGAAAACCATGTCCGGCGTCCGGCTCCGTATCCTCGAGATCCAGACCTTCGAGCGTCCCATGCGCTTCGCGCGGCCGTTCCGGTTTGGCCTCGTGACCGTCGACGAGGCGCCGCAGGCCTTCGTTCGGGTCGTCGCCGAGGTGGAGGGCAATGGTACGGCAGCCGGCGTCACTGCCGAAATGATGATGCCGAAATGGTTCGACAAGAACCCGGCCAAGTCGCCGCAAGACACCATCGCTGATCTGAAGGCGAGCCTCGGCGAGGCGGCGCGCAACTACGCGGAAGCTCAGGACTGGGACACGGCCTTCGGTCATCATGTGCGAGGCTTCGCGGCCCAGAAGACCTGGGCGGCCGACCGGGAATTGCCCGGCCTCGTCGCCTCGTTCGGCCCCGCTCTCCTCGACAAGGCCGTTGCCGATGCCGTTCTCAAGGCGCTGAAGCTCGGCTTCCCGGAGGGCGTGCGGCGCAACGTCTTCGGCATCGACGCGCGCCAGACGCCGGATCTCGACGCGGAGCGAATCCAGTCCTTCTTAGGCGGCGTGCAGCCGGTCGGCGACGTCCTGCTGCGGCACACAGTCGGGCTGCTCGATTCCCTGGAGGGCGCCGGCGGGCTCGAGGATGAAATCCGGCTCGCGCGCTTGAGGCTCTTCAAGATCAAGATCGGCGGCGACGTCGATGCGGACATCGCCCGGCTGCAGGCGATCCACGATCTCCTGTCGCGGCATGTTCCGGATTATCGCGCAACCCTCGACGCCAACGAGCAGTACGATCCGCAACGTCTGGGGGTTCTCCTGCGGGAGATGAACGGCGGCAGGCTGCGGGCCTTCCGCAATCACCTAATGTACATCGAGCAGCCGTTCGACCGGGCCGGGACCTTCGCGGCGCCCCTGGGCGATCTCGCCGACGGGATCCCGCTCATCATCGACGAGGCGGATGGCGATGACGATGCCTTCCCGCAGGCGGTCGAACTCGGCTATCGCGGCGTGTCCTCGAAAGCCTGCAAAGGGTTCTACAAGTCCATCCTGAATGCCGTTCGCGTCTCGGCCCTGAACGAGATCCGACCGGGCGGGTACTTCGTTTCCGCAGAGGATCTCACGTGCCAGGCAGGGCTTGGGATCCAGCAGGATACCGCGCTCGTCGCGACCCTCGGCCTACCCCACGCCGAACGCAACGGCCACCATTACGTCGAGGGCTTCGGCCTCGCGTCGGACGCGGAAGCGGCGCGCTTTGCGGCCGCGCATCCCGATCTCTACCGGGAGCAGGGCGGCCGCCTGGGCCTTGCTGTCGAACGCGGGTCGCTCCCGACCACGTCCCTGTTGTCTATTCCAGGGTTCGCCAGCGGCGCCGAGCCCGACTGGAGCAGTCTCGTTCCGCTCGCACACCATCATCGTCGATAGGAGACTTTTGCTATGACTCAGCGCAGATTGGGCATCGTGATGCATGGCATCACCGGCCGCATGGGAATGAACCAGCATCTCATCCGCTCCGTCGCGGCCATCCGGGCCCAGGGCGGCGTGACGCTGTCGGACGGATCGAGGGTTCAGCTCGACCCGATCCTGGTCGGACGCAACGCGGACAAGATCCAGGAACTCGCCAAGACCTATGGCATCGACCGCTGGACGACCGACCTCGACGCGGCCATCGCCGATCCGAAGGACGAGATCTTCTTCGACGCGGCCACGACGCAGATGCGCCCGACCCTGCTCGAGCAGGCCATCAATGCCGGCAAGCACATATATTGCGAGAAGCCGATCTCCACGAACCTGCCGGAGGCCCTGAAGATCGTCCGTCTCGCCCGCGAGAAGGGCGTGAAGAACGGAACCGTGCAGGACAAGCTGTTCCTGCCCGGCCTGCAGAAGCTGAAGATGCTGCGCGATTCCGGCTTCTTCGGCCGTATGCTCTCCGTACGCGGCGAGTTCGGCTACTGGGTGTTCGAGGGCGATTGGGGCCAGCCGGCCCAGCGCCCGTCCTGGAACTACCGCTCCGAGGACGGCGGCGGCATGATCCTCGACATGGTCTGCCACTGGCGCTACGTGCTCGACAATCTCTTCGGCGAGGTGCGCTCGGTGTCCTGCATCGGTTCGACGCACATCCCCGAGCGCGTCGACGAGAAGGGCAAAGCCTATCAGGCGACGGCCGATGATTCCGCCTACGCCACCTTCATGCTCGACGGCGGCGTGATCGCCCATATCAACATGTCCTGGTGCACCCGCGTGTATCGCGACGACCTCGTCACCTTCCACGTGGACGGAACGCACGGCTCGGCGGTCGCCGGCCTGACCGATTGCGTGATCCAGCCGCGCCAGGCCACGCCGCGGCCGGTCTGGAACCCGGACCAGAAGCAGACCATCGACTTCTACGACACCTGGCAGCCGGTCCCCGACAATACGGTCTATGACAACGGCTTCAAGACCCAGTGGGAGATGTTCGTCCGCCACGTGGTCGAGGATGCGCCGTACAAGTACACCCTCGTGGAAGGCGCCAAGGGCGTGCAGCTCGTCGAATGCGCTCTCGAGAGCTGGCGCGAGCGTCGCTGGGTCGACGTGCCGCCGCTGAATGTCGGCGCCTCGAAGGAGAAGCAGCATGAACCGGCCTGAGACCATCAGCGCCCTGTCGATCCGCCTGCCCCAGGCGGATCGCAGCCTGGAGACCTATAAGCTCTCCGCGCCGAAATCCTTCCCCGACAAGGTGAGCGGGCCGATGAACCGCATCGCGTTCTCGGCCGCCCACGTGGTGGCCGACCCGCTTGCCGATGCGGATCCGTGGCTGCAGGCCGCCATCGACTGGGACAAGACCATCGCGTACCGCGAGCGTCTCTGGGATCTCGGTCTCGGCGTCGCCGAGGCCATGGACACGGCGCAGCGCGGGATGGGCCTCGACTGGCCCACTTCGCTCGAGCTGATCCGCCGCTCGGTCGGCGCCGCCAAGGCGCGGGGGAACGCTCTCGTGTTCTCCGGCGCCGGCACGGATCACCTCGCGCCCGAGGCGGCGCGCAGCATCGACGACGTGATCCGCGCCTACGAGGAGCAGTTCGCCGCCATCGAGGCGGTCGGCGGGCGCATCATCCTCATGGCGTCGCGGGCGCTCGCCCGCGTGGCCAAGTCGGCCGATGACTACGTCAAGGTCTACGACCGTATCCTCGGCCAGGCGAAGGAGCCGGTGATCATCCACTGGCTCGGCGACATGTTCGATCCGGCGCTCGCCGGCTACTGGGGCACGGCCGATCTCGACGCCGCCATGGATACCTGCGTGGCGATCATCAACGCCCATGCGTCCAAGGTCGACGGCGTCAAGATCTCGCTTCTCGACAAGGACAAGGAGATCGCCATGCGGCGCCGCCTCGACAAGGGCGTGCGCATGTATACGGGCGACGACTTCAACTATGCCGAGCTGATCGCCGGCGACGACCAGGGCTATTCGCACGCGCTGCTCGGCATCTTCGACGCCATCGCGCCGGCGGCCTCCTCGGCTCTCGTGAGCCTCGCGGCGGGCAACCTCGGCGCGTTCCACGAGGCGCTCGCGCCGACGGTTCCGCTGTCGCGGCACATCTTCCGGGCTCCGACGCGGTTCTACAAGACCGGCGTGGTGTTCATGGCCTATCTCAACGGCCATCAGGACCACTTCACCATGGTGGGCGGACAGGAGAGCGCACGCTCGACCCTGCATCTCGCCGAGCTCTTCCGCCTGGCGGACAGGGCCGGCCTGCTGCGCGATCCGGATCTCGCCGTAGAGCGCATGCGCTGCGTCATGGCCACGCACGGGGTGGAGGCGTAAGGGATGCGTGACTTTTCCGGCGATCACCGGGCCCTGTCGATCAACACGGCCACGGTGAGGAAGCAGGGCGATCTCGTGGCCATCACGGAAGCCTGCGCCAGAGCCGAGATCAAGGCGATCTCGCCCTGGCGCGACCAGGTGGCAGCGGTCGGTCTCAACCGGGCCGTGGCGGCCGTGAAGGATGCGGGACTGGAGCTCTCCGGCTATTGCCGGGGCGGCATGTTCCCGTCCGACGCGGCGCGGCTGCAGGAGGCGACCGACGACAACCGCCGCGCCGTGGACGAGGCGGTTGCGCTCGGCGCGCCCTGTCTCGTTCTCGTGGTCGGCGGCCTGCCGCAATACTCGCGGCCCGGCTCGCAGCCTTCGAAGGACATCGACGCGGCGCGCACCCTCGTCGAGGACGGCATTGCGACCCTGCTCGAGTATTCCCGCCAGGCCGGGCTCCCTCTCGCCATCGAGCCGCTCCATCCCATGTACGCGGCCGACCGTGCCTGCGTGAACACGATGCGCCAGGCGCTCGACATCTGCGACCGGGTCGATCCGGAGCGCACGGGCATGCTCGGTCTTGCGGTCGACGTCTACCACGTCTGGTGGGACCCGGAGCTGAAGGAGCAGATCCGCCGCACGGGACACGACAGGCTGCTCGCCTATCACGTCTGCGACTGGCTCGTGCCCACCACGGACCTGCTGCTCGACCGCGGCATGATGGGTGACGGCGTCATCGACCTGCGCGGAATCCGTGAGGCCGTCGAGGCGGTCGGTTATGCCGGCTACTCGGAGGTCGAGATCTTCTCGGAGAACAACTGGTGGACCAAGCCGATGGAGGAGGTGCTCGCCACCTGCATCGAACGGCACCGCACGGTCGTCTGACGAAACGCGACCGCGATCTTTGACATCGTGTCTTGAAACATGGCTCTCGCCTACGGGCGGGAGCCGCACATGCTCACGCGGCCATGGCCGATTGCAGCAGGTAAGGAGCGCCGGCCGCCTCGGCGATCTCCCGCACCTTCAGCTTCAACGTCTCGGGAATCGGGATGCCCTTGACGAGCCGCTCCTCGCGGGCGGCCCATTCCGGCTCGCCCGGTACGAGGACGGGCTCGTCCTCGCGGATCGGCTTGACGGCGTGCAGGGTGTCGATGACGGTCTCCACGTCCGACTGGAACACGTCGAACGGCCGGAAGGCCACCGGATTCAACGCCATGAAGAAATGGCCGATATTGTCGGGGTCGGACGGCTTCTGGGTTCGGTTCCTGACCGGCGAGAACGAGCCGCCCGACAGGGTCCCGGACAGGATCTGGGCGATCAGCCCGAGGCCATAACCCTTATGACCGCCCATCTCGCTGCCATCGCCGCCGATCGGCGTGAGGCCGCCCACCTGGCTCTCGAAAATCTGACGGAAGGCCTGGCCGGAATCGGTCACGGGCTGTCCGTCGCCGTCGATCACCCAGCCGGCCGGAAGCTCCTTGTCCTGCAGGGCATAAACCTTGACTTTGTTGGCCGCGACGACGCTGGTGGAGATGTCGACGCAGATGCTCGGACGCCGCCCGCCCGGCACGGCGACCGCGATGGGGTTCGTGCCGAGCACGCGCTCGACCCCGTTCGTGGGCACCACTGAGATCACCCGGGTCGTCGACGATACGACGCCGATCAGCCCGCGCTCCGCCGCCATGGTGGCGTAGTAGCCGGCGGCGCCGAAATGGTGGGAGTTGAACACCGACACGACCCCGACGTCGTGCGCCAGCGCCTTCTCGATCGCGAGGTTCATGCCCGTGAAGGCGGCGGGATGGCCCAAGCCGGCGCCGCCATCGATCAGGGCCGTGCTGGCGCTCTGCCGGACGATGCAAGGTTCGGCCTGAAGCGCGAGCTGACCGGCCTTCTGCATCTGCGCATATTGCGTCAACATCGAAATGCCGTGGGAGTCGATCCCGCGCAGGTCGGTCTCGACCATCACCTCGGCCGTCAGGCGCAGCTTCTCCTCGCTCATGCCCCAGGCGCGCAGGATCGCCTCGATCTGGGCGCGAATCACATCGGCCGAGAAGTTCTCGCTCGCGATCATGGGCTGTTCTCTCACGTGTTCCGTTCGGCTGCTCCGGATTGCGGAGCAGGTGAGGAGGTGGCTGTCGCCACCTCCCGTCGATCGTCAGGCCGCGATGGCCTGGGCCGGATCGAGCAGCTTCGAGACGCTAACCATCTGTCCGGTCTTGGAGCTCTGAAGCGCAGCGATGCCGCACAGCACCGACATGGCGCCGGCGCGCGAGCCGGCGCGCTGGTTCAGTGGATCCGGTGTATCCGGCTTGAAGAGCATGTCCTGAAGCTTCGGGTCGCCGCCGAAATGCCCGCCCGGCTCATGCGGGACCTTGATGGTCTCGGCGCCGCCGAAATTCCGCACGAGCAGGATCTCGTCATGCTCCGGCGTCTCCCAGGGCTGACGCTCGAACTGGCGCATCTGGATGCGGCCCTTCGTCCCGTCGAAGGCGATGAAATGGCCCTCGATCGGCATGTAGGTGTTCACCGAATAGGTGACCTGCACGCCCTTCCGGTACCGAATCATGGCCGACATGGTGTCGGGGATATTGATCTCCTCGCGGAACACGCAGGCGTCGCGGACATAGCCGTCCTCGCGCGAGGGATCCTCGTAGAGAGCCTCGAGCCAGGGATCCTGGCTGATGTCCATGTAGTAGTCGCAGTAGCTGGCGTGCGGGCAGGTCTTGCAGCGCTCGCCGCGGAACGGATTGACCTTGCCGTATTTGCGAAGGCTCGCGAACGCGAAAACGTCCTCCGGGTCGTCGTCCAGGTACCAGTTCATCAGGTCGAAATGGTGCGTGCTCTTGTGGACGAAGAGGCTGCCGGAGTTCTCCTCGATGGCGTGCCAGCGGCGGAAGTAGTCGGCGCCGTGCTTGTTGTCGAGGAACCAGTGGAAGTCGATGGAGGTGACGTCGCCGATCACGCCCGAGTTCAGGAGTTCCTTGATCTTCCGGACGGTCGGAGCGTAGCGGTAGTTGAAGGTCACGTCGACACGCTTGCCTGTCCGCTTCTCGGCGTCGAGGATGCGGCGCACCTTTTCGGCCGTGGTCGTCATGGGCTTTTCGGTGATGACGTTCACGCCGGCTTCGAGCGCCCGCACGATCATTTCGTCGTGATTCGAATCCCGGGTGCAGATGATCACCGTGTCCGGCTTGACGGCCGCGATCATCTCCTGGGCGTCGGCATAGATGGGAGCGTCGATGCCCAGAAAGCCCCTGGCGCGCTCGGCCCGAAGCCCGTTGAGGTCGCACAGAGCCACGATCTCGACGAAGTCGCCATAGCCTTTGACGACGTTGATTCCCCACATGCTCGTGCCGCGGTGGCCCGTGCCAATGAGGGCAATGCGTTTCCTGTTCGCGCGATCCATTCTCTTGGGTTCTCCTGCTGCTTCGCCCGGCGTGAGGCTTAAGCGTTGAATTTGTATGACAAATATGAGCTTCGGCGGTGGGTAAACCAGGGTTTGGATGTTTTCTTGATCCAGCTGTCCCTTAGGAAGCTTCGATCCGGGAGCTTAGATCGTCAAATTACATCATACAACTGGTTGACATACAACCATTCTAAATTTTAGCTTCATGTCGGATGGCGACAAAAGCGGAGCGCTCCCGTAACGTCCGAGGTGAAGGGACCGGAACCTCGGCGGAACAGGTGCCAAAAAACAAGAGCCGTCGCCGAAAGAGGCCATACATCTGGGCAGCCGTTGAGCCGGCGCCCGAGAGGGAGATACGCCACATGACTCATGATCTTAACCGTAGGACCTTGCTGAAGGCGGCTCTTGGATCCGCCGGTCTCGGCGCATTGGGGAGCCTTCCGGCCTTCGCGCAGGACGCGCGCGTCCGCCTCTACTGGTGGGGCTCGAAGGAGCGCGCCGACCGCACCCTCAAGGCGGTCTCGCTCTACCAGGAGCGGAACCCGGGCGTGAAGATCGACGGCGAGACCCTGGCCTGGGGCGATTACTGGCCGCGGCTCGCCACGCAGGCGGCCGGCCGCAATGCGCCGGACCTGATCCAGATGGACTACCGCTACGTCGCGGAATATGCCCGCCGCGGCGCCCTGCTGCCCCTCGACGAATTCGTGGGCAAATCCCTCGACATCGGCGATTTCGACAAAGCGTCTCTCGACAGCTGCAAGGTCGACGGCAAGCTCTACGGCATCAATATCGGCAACAACTCGAACGCGCTGATCTACAACAAGGCGGCGTTCCAGAAGGCCGGCGTTCCCGAGCCGATCGACGTGACCTGGGACAAGTTCTTCGAACTCGCCGCCGCGGTCACCAAGGCCCATAACGGTGAGTATTTCGGCACCTCCGACGCCAGCGCCGAGGAGGTCGCGTTCGAGAACTGGCTGCGCCAGCGCGGCAAGGCCCTCTATACCGAGGACGGCAAGCTCGGCCTCGACGAGAAGGATGCGTCGGACTGGTTCGCCATGTGGGCCAAGGCTCGCGAGGCGAAGGCCTGCCCGCCGGCCGACCTGCAGGCCCTCGACAAGAACAACATCGAGACCAACCTGCTGACGCAGGGCCGCGCGGCCTGCGCGTTCAACCACTCGAACCAGTATGTCGGCTACCAAGTTCTCAACAAGAACCCGCTCGGCATCACCATGTATCCGCAGGGCGCCGGTCCCAACCCGGGCCATTATCTCAAGCCGTCGATGATGTGGAGCATCTACGCCCGCAGCAAGGTGGCCGAGCCGGCGGTGAAGTTCGCCAATTTCACCGTGAAGGACGTGGACGGCGCCAAGCTCCTTGGCGTGGAGCGCGGCGTTCCGGCCTCGCCGAAGGTTCGCGAGGCCGTGTCGGCGGAGCTCGACGCCCAGGGCAAGCTCGTCGTGGACTTCATCTCCCACGTCACGCCGAAGGTCGGGCCGATTCCTCCGGCTCCGCCGAAGGGCGCCGGCGAGATTCAGACCATGCTGCGCCGGATTTCCGAGCAGGTCGGCTTCGGCCGCCTGTCCACGGCCGATGGCGGCAAGCAGTACGTCAGCGAAGCCCAGGCCATCTTAAGCCGCGCGTAACCGCGAGCGCCCCCTGACTCACCAGGTCGACCCAGCCGAACCGGGTCGGCCTGTCCGTCTATCATGACATTGCTGTGAGCCATTCCGCATGACAACAACTGCTCAAATTCCTTTGACGATCACCGAGCCGGAGAAGCGCAGCAAGCGTCGGGGCGGATTGTCCCGCACCCTCGTCTCCTATTCCTTCCTGCTGCCCTGGCTCATCGGCTTTCTCGGCCTGACCCTCGGCCCGACGCTCGCATCCCTTTATCTGTCCTTCACCAATTTCGACCTGCTGCAGGATCCGCAGTTCATCGGAACGGCCAACTACCAGCGCATCATCACCAATGACGTGAAGTTCTGGCATTCCATGCAGGTGACGTTCACCTACGTCATCCTGGCCGTTCCACTGAAGCTCGCCTTCGCGCTCGGCCTCGCCATGGTGCTCAACCGCGGCATTGCCGGCCTGCCCCTTTACCGCGCGCTGTTCTATCTGCCCTCGCTGCTCGGCGCGAGCGTCGCCATCGCGGTGCTGTGGCGCCAGCTCTTCGCCAAGGACGGCCTCGCCAACGTGGCGCTGGGGCTCTTCGGCATCCAGGGACCGAGCTGGATCTCGGATCCGAACTACTCGCTCTACACGCTGGTGCTGCTCAGCGTCTGGCAGTTCGGCTCCCCGATGATCATCTTCCTCGCCGGCCTGCGGCAGATCCCGCCGGACGTGTACGAGGCCGCGAACATCGACGGCGCCAACAAGGTGCAGCAGTTCCTCAAGATCACCCTGCCGCTTCTCACGCCCGTGGTGTTCTTCAACGGCATCGTGCAGACCATCGATGCGTTCAAGGCCTTCACGCCGGCCTTCATCATCAGCGAGGGCACGGGCGGGCCGATCGACTCGACCCTGTTCTACACCCTGTATCTCTACCAGGAAGGCTTCGCCTATTTCCGCATGGGCTATGCGTCGGCTCTGGCATGGATCCTTCTGATCATCATCGCCTGCTTCACCGCCTTCTCGTTCCTCACCTCTCGCTACTGGGTCCATTACAATGACTGACGCCACAACAGTCGCCACGACGCAGAATGTGGGCGGAGCCCGTTCTCTCCTCTACCACGTGATCCTGTGCGCCGTTTCGCTGGTCATGCTCTATCCGCTCCTGTGGATGCTCGCGAGCAGCTTCAAGCCTGACGACGAGATCTTCGGCAACGCCTCGCTCTGGCCCGATGCCTTCACCCTCGACGCGTATGTCCGCGGCTGGTCGGGCCTGACGGTGAGCTTCGGGACCTTCTTCTGGAACTCGCTGGTGAT
This sequence comes from Microvirga terrae, assembly GCF_013307435.2. NCBI lineage: Bacteria > Pseudomonadati > Pseudomonadota > Alphaproteobacteria > Hyphomicrobiales > Methylobacteriaceae > Microvirga > Microvirga terrae. The sequence goes on along the minus strand of NZ_CP102845.1, from coordinate 5,215,400 downwards.
CTCGGTCCTCAGCGTGATCGGCAACGTGTTTTCCTGCTCGCTGGCCGCCTACGCGTTCGCACGCCTGAAGTTCCCCCTCAAGAACTTCTGGTTCGCGCTCATGCTCGGCACGCTGATGCTGCCGTACCACGTGACCCTCATCCCGCAATACGTGCTGTTCCTGAACCTCGACTGGGTCAACACCTTCCTGCCCCTGGTGGTGCCCAAGTTCCTGGCCGCGGACGCCTTCTTCATCTTCCTGCTCTACCAGTTCTTCCGCGGCATTCCGCGCGAGCTCGACGAGGCGGCGATCATCGACGGAGCCGGCCCCTGGCGCATCTTCTGGAGCGTCATGCTGCCCCTGTCGGTGCCGGCGCTCGCCACGGCGGCGATCTTCACCTTCATCTGGACCTGGGACGACTTCTTCGGCCCGCTCATCTATCTGAACGACGCGAGCCAGTACACGGTCCAGCTCGGCTTGCGCACCTTCGTGGACTCGACGGGCAAGTCCGACTGGAGCGCGCTCTTCGCCATGTCGGTGGTCGCCCTGATCCCGGTCCTCTTGTTCTTCGCGGTCTTCCAGCGCCTGCTGATCGAAGGCATCGCGACCACCGGTCTGAAGGGTTGAGCGAATGTCAGCATCCGGAATTCGCTTCGCCGTCATCGGCATCAACCACAACCATATCTTCGGTCAGGTTGATGCCCTCCTCGGCGCCGGGGCGACGTTCGTGTCCTTCTTCGCCCCGGAGGACGACCTCGCAGTGTCCTTCGCCGAGCGCTATCCGCAGGCGGAACGCGTCCACGACGCCCGGCGCATCCTGGAGGACGACAGCGTCGCCATCGTGCTGAGCGCCGCGATCCCCAGGGACCGCGCGCGGATCGGCATCGAGGTCATGCGCCACGGCAAGGACTACATGGTCGACAAGCCGGGCATGGTCACCCTCGAGGAGCTGGCCGAGGTGCGCCGGGTCCAGCAGGAGACGGGTCGCATCTACTCGATCTTCTACTCCGAGCATTTCAGCAGCCGCGTCACCGACAAGGCCGGCGAGCTGATCCGCTCGGGGGCCATCGGCAAGGTGGTGAACACCCTGGGGCTCGGCCCGCACCGGCTCAATGCGCCGATCCGCCCGTCCTGGTTCTTCGAACGGGAGGCCTATGGCGGGATCCTGACCGACATCGCGTCGCACCAATGCGAGCAGTTCCTGTTCTACACGGGCGCGAAGGATGCGGAGGTCACCTATGCGATGGTGGCCAACCGCAACAACCCGCAGACGCCGGGGCTGCAGGATTTCGGCGAGATGACGCTCAAGACCGCCGATGCCACGGGCTACATCCGGGTCGACTGGTTCACGCCGGACGGTCTGCCGACCTGGGGCGACGGGCGCGTCATGGTCGTAGGAACCGAAGGCACCATCGAGATGCGCAAGTACATCGACATCGCCGGACGTGAGGGCAAGGATCATCTGTTCCTGGTCGACAAGACCGGCATGCGCCATCTCGACTGCTCCAACGAGGAGCTGCCTTACGGACGCAATCTCGTCGACGACATCCGCAACCGGACCGAGACGGCCATGGGCCAGGAGCATTGCTTCAAGGCCATGGAGCTGACCCTGAAGGCGCAGGCGCTCGCGGAAGCGGGGCCGGCCGGGCCGGGGGCCCGGTGATGCTCGACTTCCGGTTGCTCAAGGATACCCGATGCGGGATCGGCGAAAGTCCCGTCTGGGACGACCGCCGCAAGGTCCTGTTCTTCGTCGACATCAAGGCGCCGGCCATCCATTCCATTCGCCTCGACGGCTCGGAGCATCGCACCTGGACGATGCCGCGGGTCGTCGGATCGATCGGGCTCGGAGCTAGTGGCCGATTGGTCGTGGCGCTCGAACGCACGATCGCGGTGTTCGATCCGGAGGATGAGAGCCTGGACATCCTCGCGGAGGTTCCAAGCGAACCCTCCTGGCACCGGCTGAACGACGGCAAGGTCGGGCCCGACGGCGCGTTCTGGGTCGGCTCGATGGATGACCGGCCCCAGAAGGAGCCGCGCGGCTCCCTCTACCGGGTCGATGGACGCGGCCGGGTGACCCGCGTTCTGGAGCATGTCTGCCTCGTGTCGAACGGGCTCGCCTGGTCGGCCGATGGCCGCACCATGTTCCACTCGGATTCCCGCGGCCCCTGGATCGACCGCTACGATTTCGAGCCGTCCTCCGGGCGCCTTGCGAATCGGGCGCGCATCGCCACGCTCGACGAGGCTCGGGGCCGGCCCGATGGCGGCGCCTGCGACGAGGAGGGGTTCTACTGGAGTTCCGGCGTCTCCGCCGGGCGCCTGAACCGGATCTCCCGGGACGGGGAGATCGTGGAAACCCATCCCGTGCCCGTTCCGGCGCCCACCATGCCGTGTTTCTGCGGCGACGGCCTGAAGACCCTGGTGATCACGTCCCTGAAGCCGGACAATCCCGACGGGCTCGCCTCCGCTCCGCAATCCGGCAGCCTCTTCATCGCGTCGTCCCCCGTGGCTGGCGCGCGGGTCGAACGGTGGATGGACGTCTGACGGGCTGATTCTGGCGATTCCGAGAGATGTCGGTCCACGGCGACCCCTGATCCTCTAAACTCATCATATATATGACAAATACTTCTCTCACGATCGAATGGTGAAACAGCCGTGAACCCGCGACGCATTCTGCTCACCGGAGCCGCAGGCCGCCTTGGAAGCCTCCTGCGCCACTCCTTCGCCGGACGGTACCAGCTGCTGCGGCTGTCCGACATCGTCACCCTGGGAGACGCAGGCAAGGGCGAGGAAATCGTCCCCTGCGACCTCGCCGATGCGGCGGCTGTCCGGGCCCTGTGCGAGGGAGTGGATGCGATCATCCATCTGGGCGGCATTCCCTACGAGACCGGCTGGCCGGAGATGCTTCAGTCCAACATCGTCGGGACGATCAACCTTTACGAGGGCGCAAGGCGTGCCGGCGTCGACAGGGTGATCTTCGCAAGCAGCAATCACGCCACCGGCATGTATCCGAACGACCGGACCTTGTCCGGCGAAAGCCCGCCCAGACCCGATTCGCGTTACGGGCTGACGAAGGCCATCGGCGAGGACGTGGCGGCGCTCTACGCCTACAAGCACGGCATCCGCAGCCTCTGCCTGCGGATCGGTTCGTGCCTGCCCGAGCCGGACAATCGGCGGGCCTTGTCCACCTGGCTGTCCCACGGGGATTTCGTGCGCCTGGTCGAGGCTGGCCTCACGGCCGATTACGTCCACGAGATCGTCTACGGCGTCTCCCGGAACACCCGCTCCTGGTGGGACAATGCCGCCGCTTACCGGCTCGGCTACGAGCCTCAGGATGATGCGGAAACCTATGCGGCGAAAGTCGAGACGGTCGAGCTCGCCACGGAGCTCGCCCGCAGCTACCAGGGCGGCAACTTCGTGCCGGACGAGTTTTCGGGCCGGAAGGACTGGCTGGGTTGAGCCGGTCGCCCGGTTCGTTCGAAGACGGACGAAACAAAACCCGGGGCACGACACCCCGGGTTTTGTTTCATGCGGGAGACGACGGCGTCGAAACTAGGCCCGGGCGGCGTAGCGCAGGACGTCGGCGCCCTTGTTCGCGAGGCTCCAGTTCGTATAGCGGGGATGATCGGGACCCACCTGCAGCGTTTGCGGCCGCTCGGTTTCGATGGACTGGTAGAAGGCCGTCAGGAGCTCCAGGGAACGGCGTGCATCGACCAGAGTGATCGGCAGCTCACCGCCCGAGACCAGAGCCTCGTGATAGGGGGCGAACAAGCCCTCGAACCGCGTCGGGACGAACGTCCAGCCTTCGAACGCCTGATCGATCCGGGCCTGCACCTCCGGGGAGGCCGGGATGATCTTCCACGGGTCGTCGCCCGGCGCGTAGGGCTTCTGGCAGCTCTCGAACGTCACGTTCTCGAAGCAGAAGCGCAGGCGGCTGATCTCGTCCTGCGATCCCAGGGTGGCGGCCGTGGAGGCGAGCGCTCCGTTCTGCAGCTCCAGGCTGCCGACGACGCAATCCTCCACCTCGATGTCGTTGACCCGGGTCGCGGCGCGCGCGAAGACGGATTTGACCGGGCCCATGACGAAGGTGAGGAGGTCGTGCAGGTGGATCGCATGGGTGACGAGCACGCCGCCGAGCTCGGTGTCCCAGCGTCCGCGCCACGGATTGTCGTAGTATTTCGCGGTCCGCTTCCAGAACACCTCGACGGAGGCGAGATAGGGCTTTCCGGCGATGCCCTGATCGATGATGTGCTTGGCCTTCATGATGCCGTTGCCATAGCGATACTGGAAGATCGGCAGAACGCGGCCCTTGGACTGCTTTTCCGCCTGGATCACCTTGTCGACATCCGCCACGGAGCCCACGAGCGGCTTCTCGCAGACCACGTTCTTGCCGGCCGCGAGTGCGGCCAGAATCTGTTCGAGATGGACCGCCGGAGGGGTGCAGACATCGACGATGTCCACATCGTCCATGCGCAGGATCTCGGCATAGTCCTTGGTCCGGCGCTCGATGCCGAATTCGTCGCCGATGCTCGCCAGGCGCTCGTCGTTGAGGTCGCAGATGGCCACCACGCGGAACTTGTCCGGATGAGCCGCATAGGAAACGATGTGGGTGCGGCCGATCCCGCAGCCGACGACCGCAACATTCTTGATCATGAGCGCTTATCTCCCTTCACTCCGAGCCGTGCCGGCCTTTCGGAGCTTGACGATTCAAATCCGGTTCCTGTGCGTGGCGACAGGTGGATCCGCGAGCGAACGACAGCCCATATTCGAGCCGGGTTCCAGGAACCGCAATCTTCGCGATGCAACGGCACTCCGGCTTGCATGTCAAGATTTGTCGTGCAACATGATATGTGCTTAACTTGATCAAGTCGTAGAAACACCTACCATAGCGTCGCTGTATCAAGGTTCTGGCAGGGCACCTTTAGAGTGCCGTGAACGCACATAGGTTGGAGGAAGCCCCGTGGCCTCAGTAGAGATCCGCAACATCCGCAAGAATTTCGGAACGGTACCGGTCATTCACGGGGTGTCGATTGACATCCAGGACGGGGAGTTCGTGATCCTGGTCGGTCCGTCCGGCTGCGGCAAGTCGACCCTGCTGCGCATGATCGCCGGGCTGGAGAACATCTCCGGGGGCGAGCTGCGCATCGGCCCGAAGGTGGTCAACGACGTGCCGCCCAAAGAGCGCGACATCGCCATGGTGTTCCAGAACTACGCGCTCTACCCGCACATGACGGTGGCCGACAACATGGCCTTCTCGCTCAAGCTCAAGCGCGCCCCCAAGAGCGAGATCAAGTCGCGGGTCGACCGCGCGGCCGAGATCCTCGGCCTCGGCAAGCTCCTCGACCGCTACCCGCGCCAGCTCTCCGGCGGCCAGCGCCAGCGCGTCGCCATGGGCCGGGCCATCGTGCGCGACCCGCAGGTATTCCTCTTCGACGAGCCGCTCTCCAACCTCGACGCCAAGCTGCGGGTGGCCATGCGCACCGAGATCAAGGCCCTGCACCAGCGCCTGAAGACCACCACGATCTACGTCACCCACGACCAGATCGAGGCCATGACCATGGCCGACAAGATCGTCGTGATGCACGACGGCGTGGTCGAGCAGGTCGGTGCCCCGCTCGAGCTCTATGACCGCCCGGCCAACCTGTTCGTGGCCGGCTTCATCGGCTCGCCGGCGATGAACTTCCTCAAAGGCCATCTCCAGGGCGGGCGCTTCGTGACCGGCACCGGCATCACCCTGCCGGTGGCCAACGCGCCGGCGGCGTCCGACGGGCAGCCGATCATCTACGGCATCCGGCCCGAGCACTTCATGCTGGACGATGCCAACGGGGTGCCGGCCGAGGTGGCGGTGGTCGAGCCGACCGGCTCGGAGACGCAGGTCTTCGCCAAGTTCGGCGGGGCCGACGTGGTGGGCGTGTTCCGCGAGCGCGTCAACGCGCAGCCCGGCCAGCAGATCCGCGTCACCCCCGATCCCAAGCTCGTCCACCTCTTCGACGAGCAGACCGGAAAGCGCCTCTGATCGACTCGCGCAGCAAGGGCGGCCCGCATCCGCGAGGCCGCCTTTTTCATGCGACCTGCAAAGCCAGGGTGGAGCGGTCGGACCGATGGTCCCGGACCGTCCATGACCATCCTTGCAGACTTCGACATCCTGACTTCCGAACCGCCGGGAGGCAACCATAGACGTTCTCGTGATTGGGGCCGGTGTCGTCGGGCTCGCGGTTGCGCGCGCGCTCACCCTTCGCGGCCATGGCGTGATCGTGGCCGAAGCGACAGGCGGCATCGGCAATGGCGTCTCCTCGCGCAACAGCGAGGTCATCCATGCCGGCATGTATTACCCGTCCGGCTCGCTCCGTGCGCGTCACTGCGTCGACGGCCGGCGGATGCTCTACGCCTTCTGCGAGAGCCACGGCGTGCCGCACGCCAAATGCGGCAAGCTCATCGTGGCGACCGACGATCTCGAACAGGCCAAGATCGAGGGCATCTACGAACAGGGGCTGGCGAACGGGGTCGAGGGGCTCTCCTTCCTGACCGGCGAGGAGGCGCGGGCCCTCGAGCCGAATCTCGTCTGCACCGGCGCCGTGCTGTCGCGGGAGACGGGCATCGTCGACAGCCACGCCCTCATGCTGGCGCTCCAGGGCGATCTGGAGAGCGCCGGCGGCGCCATCGCGTTCCATGCGCCCGTCGCGCGCATCGCCCGGGAGGGGGCCGGATGGAACGTGCATGTGGGCGGCGAGGAGCCCACCGACCTCGTCGTCGACGCGGTGGTCAATGCCGCGGGGCTCGGCGCGCAGGCGCTGGCCCGCGCGACGGACGGCTATCCCGCCGGTCGCGTGCCGAAGCTGGTGCTCGCCAAGGGCAATTATTTCGGCTGCCTCGGCAAGCCCGCCTTCTCGCGCCTCATCTATCCGGCTCCCGTCGACGGCGGCCTGGGTACCCATGTGACGCTGGACCTCTCCGGCCGCATGCGCTTCGGTCCCGACGTGGAATGGATCGACCGGGAAGAGTACGAGGTCGATCCGCGCCGGGCCCAGAGCTTCTATGCCTCCATCCGCCGCTATTGGCCGGAGCTCCCCGACGGCGCGCTTGTGCCCGATTATTCCGGCATCCGTCCCAAGCTCACGGGGGCCGGTGAGAAGGCGGCCGATTTCATGATCGACGGCCCGGCCGAGCACGGATTGACGGGGCTCGTGCAGCTCTTCGGCATCGAGAGCCCGGGCCTGACCGCGTCCCTCGCGATCGCCGAGGACGTGGCGGCAAGGCTCGCCGCGTCGGTCTGACGCCACGAAGGCCGGACGCCCGCAGCGCAGCCGTTAACCGGCTGTTCACCATGAATGCAAGAGAGTACAACATCGTTACGAAGTGCGATGCCTAGGGGGCTGCCGTAAGCCGATGTGCCGCTTTCTCGCCTACCGGGGGGAGCCGATCTTCCTCGATGAACTCGTCTGTGCTCCGGCCCATTCCCTGGTCCACCAATCGCTGCACGCGGTCGAGGCCAAGACCGAGACGAACGGCGACGGCTTCGGCATCGGCTGGTACGGGGAGCGCCGCGAGCCCGGGATCTACCGGGAGGTCCGGCCGGCCTGGTCGGACGAGAACCTGAGGAGCCTGTGCGAGCAGGTGCGCTCCCGGCTCTTCTTCGCCCATGTGCGCGCCTCCACCGGCACCTCGACGACGCGGGCCAACTGCCACCCCTTCGCCCATGGCCGGCATCTGTTCATGCATAACGGCCAGATCGGCGGCTACGGGCGCATCAAGCGCCGGCTGGAGGCCCTGATCCCGGACGAGCTCTACGACCGCCGGCTCGGCACCACGGATTCCGAGGCGATCTTCCTCCTCGCGCTGGCCAATGGCCTGCCGGAGGAGCCCGTTACCGCCATGGCCAGTACCCTCAAGCAGGTGCGCGGCCTCATGGACCAGGCCGGCATCGAGGAGGCCCTGCGCTTCACCGCCGCCTTCACGGACGGCGAGAGCCTGTGGGCCTATCGCTGGGCCTGCGATGCCAAGCCGCCGACCCTGTATTTCCGTCAGGAGGGCGCCAACCTGCTGGTGGTCTCGGAGCCCATCGACGACAAGACCCGCGGCTGGCGCGAGGTGCCGAAGGGCTGCAGCCTCGTGGCCGCTGGCGGCAGCGTCACGGTCGAATGCCTCAACGCCGCCATGGATTGCCTGGCGGCGTGAGCGCCGCACGGGTTCGCGCTCTCACGAATTCAGGCTGTCGGCCGGCCGGGCGATCAGGGACATCAGGGCGCCCTTGAGTGCTTCCATCTGAAGCTCGGTCTCGGTGCGTGCGCCGTCGTCGTCCGGGCCGCCGAGCGACCGCAACCGCGCGTTCTCGGCGGCGAGGCGGTCGTTCTCGGCCAGCAGGATGGCGATCTTCTCCTCGGCGATCCGAAGGCGGGCCTGAACCTCGTTCCGCTCCTGCTCGCGCAGCTGCGCTCGGTCGCGCCAGAGACGAATCGCGACGCCCTCGGTGTCCTCGGTCATGCTATGCTCCTGATCGTTCGTGAGGATCCACAGGCAGCGTGGAGGAATTGAGGCCGGAAGGGAAGAACGGACGCCATCCAGCCCTGCCGACCCTTAACAAGCCCCTAACGATCCAGTTCCGGATAGCGCCGGAAGATGCCCTCCTGGTTGAAGGGGATGCGCCGGGGGCTCGCACAATAGGCCTTGATGCGCGGCCGCCGCGCGACGGCGTCGTGCAGGGCGGCGACGCGCGGCGCCTGCTTCAGCGCGCGCCCCGTGGCCTTCGGAAAGGCATAGGACAATCCCTCGACAAGCTGGAACAGGGAGAGGTCGGCATAGGTGAGCGAACGGCCGACGAGATGCGCATCGCCTGCGGGGTTGCGCGCGAGGATGGTGTCGAACCAGGTCAGGAATTTCGGGATCCGGTTCTCGCAGAACTCGTCGGACCGCCGCAGCGCTTCGGCCTTCTGGTCCTCGTAATAGAGGCCCACCCCCACGGGATGATGCGTGTCGTGCGCCTCGGCCACCAGGTCCGCGATGGTGAGCTGGATCTGATGCGTCCACAATCCGCCAGCCGGATCCTTGGGCGCGAGCCCGTGCCGCGCCCCGAGATAGAGCAGGATCGCGGCCGTCTGGCCGATGATCGTGTCGCCGTCCTTGAGGAAGGGCGGCGCCAGGGGCGGATGCTCCGCGTGATCCATCATCCGCATCATCACGGCGATGCCTTCCGATTCCCGGGCCACGTCGATGTAATCGGCACCGGCCTCCTCGAGGGCTAGCCTGACGAATTCGCCGCGCCCCTGAATGGTCGGCCAGTAGTAGAGCTCATAAGCCATGCGGATCTCCCCGTGATGCTCCGACACGAAGGAGAATGGGGCCGAAAGGGTTCCGCGCAAGGCATCGCGGGGGCGGGGCCGGAAAGGCGCGCCGGAATGCGGCCAGGCGCTCCGGAAAGCGGAACGGCGCCCTGCAAGGCAGGACGCCGTCCCTCGTTCTCATTTGCCCTACGGGAGTCGTGCCCGGATCAGATCACGAAGAAGTCCTTGTAGGTCATCTTCAGGTTGCGATCGAGCGTGGCGATCTTGACCGCGGCAGAGGAGCCGGTGCCGTCGGCGTCGTAGTACAGGATGCCCTTCTTGTTGTCGTAGATGATGTGGTCATCCCGGTCGTGCGCCTTGGCGCCCTTGTAGAAGTACTTGCTCGCCATCTGCTTCGGCTTGCTGGGTGAGCCGCTGCCGACCTTGAAGTACTTGTTCTCGAGATAGATCGAGTCGTCACGGACGTTATAGTCGGCGATCTTATCCACGTTCGTGCGCTTGTTCGGACGCTTGTCGAACACGAAGATATCGCGATCGAGCCCGCCGAAGAGCACGTCGTTGCCTTCCTGGCCGTAGATCTTGTCGTTGCCGCGTCCTCCGGAGAGCACGTCGTTGCCGGCGCCGCCCATGAGGATGTTGGCGCCGTCGTTGCCGGTCAGCGCGTTGTTGAACGCGTTGCCCGTCAGGGTGATCGCGACCGCCCCGATGCCGGTGATGTTCTCGATCGCGCCAAGCCTGTTGAGGTCGTAGCCGTCGATGGCCACATACACGGTATCGACACCTGCGCCGTCGATGACCTGATCACCGAGGTTGTCGATGTAATAGGCGTCGTTGCCGGCTCCGCCGTTCATGGTGTCGGCGCCCGTGCCGCCGTTGATCACATCGTCGCCCGCGCCGCCGTCGAGAGCGTCGTTGCCGTCGCCGGCCTGCAGGTTGTCGTTGCCGTTTCCACCGGCGAGGACGTCGTTGCCGACACCGCCGTCGAGGACATCGTCGCCGTCATCGCCGCTGAGGGAATCGTTGCCGTCGCGGCCATAGAGGACATCGTTGCCGATGCCGCCGGCCAGGGCGTCGTCGCCCGCTCCGCCATCCAGCGCGTCGTTGCCGGCGCCGCCGTCGAGGACATCGCCGCCGCCGTTGCCGTAGAGGGCGTCGTTGCCGCCATTGCCCGTGAGCCGGTTGGCCGCATCGTTGCCGGCGATGATGTTGTCGCTCTCGTTGCCGGTGAGATTGATCGCATCGAACCCGGTCGCGAACAGGTTCTCGATGCCTGCCGAGAGCGTGTACGTGGCGGACGAGAAGACCTGGTCGTATCCGCCGCCGGACTCGTCGATCACCGTGCTGGTGGCGGAGACGTAATAGGTGTCGTTGCCGGCGCCGCCGACGAGCACGTGACCGGCTCCGCCGGTGAGCGTGTCGTTGAAGGTCGAGCCGATCACCTTCTCGAAGCTCGTGTAGGTATCGCCCGCTGCATCGCCTGCGGTTCCGTTGCCGGCGACAAGGTTGACGGCGACGCCACCGGTCGTCGTGCCCTTGAAGGTCAGCGTGTCGAAACCGCCTTTGCCATCGAGGGTATCGCCGGTGAACTCGGATGGTGCGTAGACGTCGTTCTTGCTGGTTCCAACAACGTCGATCTTGGAGACGCGCGCATCGACGATCGTTGTTTCAATCTGACCGTTACCAACGGCTCTGTCGTGCCACGATATCGCCAGACGGCCGTCCACCATCTCCGAGATCGCGGGCGTAACCTGCTTGCCTGCTTCGTTGTGGACTCTGAAGTTCGGAGGAGTGATGAGGACGCCGTTGGCCCCGATGACGGCGAGGAAAATATCGCCGTTGTCGATGCCGGTTCCGACATAGGCAACGGCAAGGCCACCGCCACGCAGAGCTGTCGTGCTGATCTGATCGCCGTTGCCGTCCTTCTGCCCGGTCGCAATCGTGGTCGGAGCGCCCAGAGGTTGCACAACGCCCGCATTCACTTGAAAGCGGTTGATCGTGACGGTCGAAGCTCCATCGAACCCCGAGTTGGCCACGACAGCGAAAGTTCCGTTTGGAGAGCCATCTGCGTTCTTTAGCCCAACCACATTGGCGGATACGCCGGCGACGGTAGTTTCCCCACTCACGCCACCCGTGAAAACCTTAAACCCAATCGTACTGTTCTGTTTTTGGTAGGAGACCACCGAACTGGCTCCACCGATCCACGCGACGTCAGGGCGACCAACGACTTTGTCATTAGCTATTACCGACGGAGTATGGGTCGGATCGGACGAGGCCACCAGATGAATCGTGTTCGTGCCCGTTGCAGTGATCGTTTCGAAGTAGGTAACGGCCCAAACGCTTTCCCCGGTGCGTGTAATCTGTGCGCCGTCCGCTTGAGCTGTATTGGTGATCAGAACGGCAGGAGTAGAAGTGCCGTCGCTATTGAAAGTCTGTGTGCGCAGGGCGCGCTTACCATCAGCGAATGACTCAGTCCAGGCAATGACAAACTGGCCTTCTGAGTCGACACTGGCGACGTCAGAAAACTGCTGTACGGCACCGGTCACAGGGCTATCGACGAGTCTAACGCCGCCGACCTTCTCGCCGTTGCCGCTGTAGACCTGGAATCCGATCTTCTGGTTTTGGCGGAAGGTTACCACATAGCCGCCATCCGGCAGCATGGTCAGCGAGTCTCGTTCGACTCCCAGCGTGTTCGCGACAATATCCTGCGTTCCCCAAACCTTTAATGTCATCTTGTGCTCTCCTGAAAGCGGAAGGAATTGTGTCGTGTGCGGCTGAACCGTCGAGCTTTGCTCTGGTGCAGGCGCGCGGAAGGGTTCGGCGGCCAGGGCTGCCGGTGGTGCTTGCGCGGTGAACGAGTGTCTGTTGTGCGCCGTGGGATGCCGTGAGGATCGCGGCTTCCGCAGCATCGGAGGCCGTGAATTCGTCAAGGCAACTTGGTTACAAGGCTATATGGGCCCGCGTGCGGGCGAACAACTCTCCGTTCAGAGAGGGTCGGCCGTAACGGAACGTATCCTAACGGCAGATTGGGGCACCTCACCTTGGGTAAGTCTCTGGACTGTCAACGAAAAGCTCCGTTCATGCGACATTGTTGCAGTAACGAAAAAGGTGAAGCTCGACTGTGCGCGGGAGCACATGATCGCCCCGGACGCGCCTTGTCCGGTCCTGGGGGGCAGCCGGCAGGCTCGCCGCGAAACGGCGGTCGCGGCAGATTTCCATTATGCGGTGGCGTTCTCAGGATGAGCGTCGAAGGTGGGAGATCGGATCGCCGGTCCTGCATTGTCTCGTCATATCCGCTCCTCTCCCGTCATGGCCGGCAAGAGGCGGGTGATGACCGGCCGGCCATCCCGATCCGGTGAGGCGCGGCGTTCCAGACAATCGGGATCACCGGCACAGGGCCGGTGATGACGTGGAGAGGATCAGTGCCGGACCATCCCGATCAGAAAAGCGCGGCGCTTTAGACAAGCGGGATCACCGGCACAGGGCCGGTGATGACGTGGAGAGGTTTCCGGGCGGCCGGGGCGGGCTCGGCGCATGCGATACGGAGAAGCGCCGCACCTCTCATCGGCGGGTGTTCCTGCGGGACGCTGAACGCCCGGACCATGACGGGCCTTCCTGGCGCATCGTGCGGTCTATCAGGGCTGCGACGAGCGATGCGCCGGCCTCAACGATGAGCATCGGATGGATCCCATCCGTGCAACTTCACTTTCGGAGCCGATGCTCTAATGCGCCTCATCCCAGTTCTGCGCCGCGCGGGCTTCCACGGCGAGGGGCACCTTCAGGGTGATGGCCGGAAAGGGGGCTTCCGTCATCACGCGGGAGATCACCGGCAGGGAGGCGTCGACCTCGTCGTCCGGCACCTCGAACACCAGTTCGTCGTGCACCTGCAGCAGCATGCGGGCGGAGAGGCGCTCGGCTTTCAGGACGTCCTCCATGCGCACCATGGCGCGGCGGATGATGTCGGCGGCGGTGCCCTGGATCGGCGCGTTGATCGCCTGGCGCTCCACGCCGGCGCGCTCGGACGGGTTGCTCGAGCGGATCTGCGGATAATGGCAGACGCGCCCGAACAGGGTCGTCACGTAGCCCTTGTCCTTACAGAACCGCTTCGTCTCGTCGATATAGGTGCGGATGCCCGGGAAGCGCTCGAAATACTGCTTGATGAAGGTCGAGGCCTCCGCGTTGCCGATGCCGAGGCGCGTGGCGAGGCCGAAGGCCGAGATGCCGTAGATGATGCCGAAATTGATGGTCTTCGCCTGGCGGCGCAGGTCCGGCGTCATCTGGTCGAGCGGCACGCCGAACATGGCCGAGGCCGTCGCCGCGTGAATGTCGATCCCTTCCGCGAAGGCGTCCTGCAGCTGCGGGATGTCGGCGATATGCGCGAGCAGCCGCAGCTCGATCTGGCTGTAATCGGCCGAGATGATCTTGTGGCCGTCCGGCGCCACGAAGGCCTTGCGGATCTTTCTGCCGGCCTCCGTGCGAATCGGGATGTTCTGCAGGTTCGGATCGGACGAGGACAGGCGCCCGGTCGTGGTGGCGGCGAGCGAGAACGAGGTGTGCACCCGCTTGGTCTCCGGATGCATGTGCTCCTGCAGGGTGTCCGTATAGGTGGATTTCAGCTTGGAGAGCTGGCGCCATTCGAGGATCTTGGCGGGCAGCTCGTGGCCGGCCTGCGCGAGCTCGTCGAGGAGCGTCGCGGGCGTCGCCCATTGGCCGGACGGGGTCTTCTTGGCGCCGGGCAGGCCCATCTTGCCGAACAGGATGTCGCCGATCTGCTTGGGCGAGCCGAGCGCGAACTTCTCGCCCGCCATCTCGTGGATCTCGTCCTCGAGCCGCGCCAGGGTCTGGGCGAAATCCCCCGAGAGGCGGCTGAGAATCTGCCGGTCGACCATGATGCCGCGCATCTCCATGCGGGCGAGGGTGTCGACCATGGGGCGCTCCAGCGTCTCGTACACGGTGGCGCGCCGTTCCGCGACGAGGCGGGGCTTGAGCACCTGCCACAGGCGCAGCGTGACGTCCGCATCCTCGGCCGCATAGGCGGTGGCCTTGGAGATCTCGACCTTGTCGAAGGTCACCTTGTTCCGCCCCGTGCCGGCCACGTCCGAGAAGCTGATCGGCGAGTGGCCGAGATGGCGGCGCGAGAGCTCGTCCATGCCGTGCGAGCCCTTGCCGGCATCGAGCACGTAGGAGATCAGCATGGTGTCGTCGTAGGGCCGCACCTCGATCCCGTGGCGCTTGAACACGACCCAGTCGTATTTCAGGTTCTGGCCGATCTTGAGGACGGCGGAATCCTCCAGGAGCGGGCGCAGGACGTCGAGCGCCTCGCCGACGGGAATCTGGCCCTGGACGAGGCCGCCGCCGAACAGGTTCGATTCGTCCCGGTGCTGCAGCGGCACGTAGCAGGCCTGGCCCGGCTCGAGCGCCAGCGAGACGCCGACGAGATCGGCGCGGGTTGCATCGAGATCGCTCGTCTCCGTGTCGACCGCCACATGGCCCTGCGCGTGGGCCCGGGCGACCCAGTCCTTCAGGCGCTCGAGGGTGGTGACGGTCTCGTAGGCCGTGACGTCGATGGGCACCGACGAGGCTTCCGTCGCGCGCTTTCCGGCGACCTGGGAGGGCGTGCCGATGCCCTCGACGGGCCGGCGCAGGGTCGCGGTTTCCGGCAGGTCGAGGCCCGCGAAGGGATCGACCTCGCCGGTCGGCGCATCGGCCTTGCCGAAGAACGGCACCGCATCGTCGGTGGGCGCCGTCACGCCGGTGCCGTCGCCGTTGCGCTCCCAGCGGATCGCCTCGCCGCCCGGCAGGAGGCGCGGGTCGGGCTCGATCGCCGTGGGATCGGCGTCGTAGAGCTCGGCGACGCGCCGGGTCAGCGTGTTGAACTCCATGGCCTTGAGGAAGCCGATCAGCGTCTTCGGATCGGGCTCGGGCAGGCGCAGGTCGTCGAGGGGCACCGGCACCGGGGCGTCGCAATCGAGCGTCACGAGCTTCTTCGACAGGCGCGCCGTATCCGCGTTGGCGATCAGGGTCTCGCGGCGCTTGGGCTGCTTGATCTCGGGGGCCCGCTCCAGGAGCGTTTCGAGATCGCCGTATTCCTTGATCAGCTGGGCGGCCGTCTTGAGGCCGATGCCCGGCACGCCCGGCACGTTGTCGGAGGTGTCGCCCATGAGGGCCAGCACGTCGCCGATCTTCTCCGGCGGGATTCCCTCCCATTTCTCGATGACGGCGGCCTCGTCCAGGTTGCGCTCGGGCCGGTAGCCCGGCTTGCCCTTGGAGCCCGATTCGAAATCGTAGAAGCACACCTTCGGGCCGACGAGCTGCATCAGGTCCTTGTCGGACGAGATGATGAGCACGTCCGCCCCGCGGGCCTTCGCCTGCTGGGTATAGGTGGCGATCAGGTCGTCCGCCTCGTAGCGCTGCAGCTCCACGGGTTCGAGCCCGAAGGCGCGGATCGCCTCGCGCATGATCGGCATCTGGACCTTCAGATCCTGCGGGGCGTCGGGCCGGTGGCCCTTGTAATCCTCGTAGAGCTCCTTGCGGAACGAGCCCTCGGACTTGTCGAGCACGATGGCGAGATGGGTCGGCCGCAGGCCCGCCGCCCCATCGCGCATGAACTGCAGGAGCTTGGACACGAAGAGCCGCACCGCCCCGGACGGCATGCCGTCCGACGAGCGGGCATTGTACTTCTGGTCCTGGTTCATGGACTGGAAGTAGGCCCGGAAGATGAACGAGGAGCCGTCGACGAGAAAGACGTGGTCGCCGGCTTGGACGGGGCGGGATGAGGGCATAGGTCTCAGGTGTTGAGAAGATCGACCCGTAACAGATAGTGTTTTCCGAGGCCCCTGGCTACGCCTCAAGGCAGGATCAGGCCGCCTTGAGGCGCGCGAGATCGAGGTCGAGCTCGCGCAGGGCCTGCATGACGACGCCTTCCGTCAGCAGGTCCATGGAGGATTCCACCACATGGATGGCGGCGAGCGCCCTCAGCTCGGGGATGGTCTGCGAGTCGAGCGCGGCCTCGAAGGAGGGGCGTAGCAGATCCATGGCCCGGGTTCCGGGACCGCAGATGACGATGTGGTCGGGCTCGAGCGTCTGGATCAGGATTCCGACCGCGTCGCCCAGAACCTCGCCGGCAGCCTGGAAGAGGTTGAGGAGCGCCGGATCGCCCGCCCGGGCCTGCGCGACGATCGCCCCCATGGCGCCCTCGCTCGGCAGCAGCAGGGTCGGGGCCGGGCGGTGATCGATGAGCTGGGCGTCCCGGTGCAGGGCGTAGTCGGCGAGATAAGCCTCGATGCAGCCGCGCCCGCCGCAGCGGCATTGCGGACCGCTCCGGCGAAGCCGCACGTGGCCGAACTCGCTGCCGCCGAAACGGGCGCCGCGATAGAGCTCGCCCTGGATCAGAAAGCCGAGGCCCACCCCGTCGCCGATCATCAGGCAGGCTGTGCGACCGGAGCGCAGATCCGAGTTCCGCTGCGTGATGGCGAACGCCATGGCGCTGGCGTCGTTCTCGATGAGAACCGGCTTGCCGAGCCGGTCGCCGAGTCCCGAGGCGAGCGGCAGATCGCGGGCGCCGAGCACCGGGCTCCAGGCGACGATGCCGTCCTTGGTGTCCACGTAGCCCTGGCAGGCGAGCCCCACGGCCTTCACGTCCCGGGCGCCGGTCTCCTCGGCGAAGGCCGTGATCGTGCCGGCCAGCACGTCCATCAGCTCCTCCGCGCCGAGATTGCGCAACGGGCGCTCCACGTGGCGGCTGGCGCGGTTGCGCCCGGCGCTGTCCACAAGCCGCAGCTCGATGCGGTTGAACCCGGTCCAGACGCCGATCACCGAGCCCAGGGTCTCGGCGAAGTACAGGCGGGTCTTGGGCCGGCCGCGGATCAGGCCGGAGCCCTGGTCGGCGGTCTCTTCGGCCACCAGGATCCCCTCGTCGAGCAGGCTCGCGGTCAGGTCGGAGACGCTCGCCGGGCTCATGCCCAGATGCTGGCCGATCTCCACCCGGGCCATCGGACCCTCCCGGCGCAGGGCATCGAGCAGGCGCCGGCGGGCCGTTTCGCGGGGGGAGAGGGGGAGCGGGATCATCGCGGTCATTTCTTCGAGTTATGAATAAAACAACTTCGGCACCGATGGGTATCAGACGAAAATATAAGCTCGATGGCGCTTGAAGGCGCCAATGGCTGAGATAATTATTTCCGCGCTCGAAATATAGCGCATGGCGGAGCGAGCCATTCCGTCGATCCGGTCGGATCGACAGCCTGTCATGAGCGAGGGACCTGCAAGGGAACGCAAGGTCCAGGAGGAAACCGATGCTATCGAAGAAACACGCACTCATCTCTCTTGCCGCCCTGGCGCTGTCCGCCACCGCGGCCTTCGCCCAGAAGGGCCCGGTCGTCGGCGTCAGCTGGTCGAACTTCCAGGAAGAGCGCTGGAAGACCGACGAGGCCGCCATCAAGGCCGCCGTCGAGAAGGCCGGCGGCACCTACGTGTCGGCCGATGCCCAATCCTCGCCGGCCAAGCAGCTCACCGACATCGAGAGCCTCATCTCCCGCGGCGCCAAGGCGCTGATCGTGCTGGCCCAGGATTCCGACGCGGTGCGTCCGGCGGTCGAGAAGGCCATCGCCGAGGGCATCGCGGTCGTCGGCTACGACCGCCTGATCGAGATTCCGCAGGCCTTCTATCTCACCTTCGACAACGTCGAGGTCGGCCGTCTCCAGGCCCGCGAAGTGCTGAAGGTCAAGCCCGAGGGCAACTACGCGTTCATCAAGGGCTCGGGCTCGGATCCGAACGCCAACTTCCTGTTCCAGGGCTCGATGGAGGTGCTCAAGCCCGCCATGGATTCCGGCAAGATCAAGAACGTGGGCGAGGCCTATACGGACGGCTGGCTCCCGGCCAACGCGCAGCGGAACATGGAGCAGTTCCTCACCAAGAACAACAACAAGATCGACGCGGTGATCGCGGCCAATGACGGCACCGCCGGCGGCGCGATCGCGGCCCTCGCCGCGCAGGGCCTTGCCGGCTCGGTGCCGGTCTCCGGCCAGGACGCCGACAAGGCGGCCCTGAACCGGGTGGCGCTCGGCACGCAGACCGTCACGGTCTTCAAGGACGCCCGCGAACTCGGCCGCAACGCCGCGGAGATCGCCGTCCAGCTCGCCGGCGGCAAGAAGCTCGGCGAGATCCAGGGGGCGAAGCCCTGGAATCTCGGCCCGAAGAAGCAGAACATGACGGCTCTGTTCCTCACGCCCGTGGCGATCACGAAGGACAATCTCGACGTGGTCATCAATGCCGGCTGGGCGTCCAAGGACGTGGTCTGCCAGGGCGTGAAGGCCGGCAGCGCGAAGGCCTGCAACTGATCTGACGCTGTCATTTCGGGGCGCGCCGATGGCGCGGGCCCGGAACCCGTGACCGCCGGCATCGATGGATCAGGCGCATGATCGCGCCTCTCCTCAACGCCTCGTGGTCCCGGGTTCCGGGTTCTGCTTCGCGGCCCCGGAATGACGCTTTTCGCAGAACGAGTGATTCCCATGACCGCACCCGTCGCCACCGCCGCCCCGCCGCCGAGCGCCGCTTCCGGCTCGCTCCTGTCGAAGCTCGAGATCGACGTCCGCATGCTCGGCATGCTGGCGGCGCTCGCCATCATCTGGATCGGGTTCGACATCCTGTCCGGCGGCGTCTTCCTGACCCCGCGCAATCTCTGGAACCTGTCGGTCCAGACCGCGTCCGTCGCCGTCATGGCGACCGGCATGGTGCTCGTCATCGTGACCCGCAACATCGACCTGTCGGTCGGCGCGATCCTGGGCGTGGTCGGCATGATCATCGGCGTCGCCCAGGTGCAGTGGCTGCCGGCCTATCTCGGTCTCGAGCATTGGCTGACGGCGCCGCTCGCCGTGCTGATCGCCCTCGTGGCCGGCGGGCTGATCGGCCTGTTCCAGGGCTGGCTCATCGCCTATCTCGGCATTCCCTCCTTCATCGTGACGCTCGGCGGCCTGCTGGTCTGGCGCGGCGCCGCCTGGTGGGTCACGACCGGCCAGACCGTCGCCCCCATGGACACCCGCTTCAAGGCCTTCGGCGGCGGCGTGGAAGGCGCGCTCGGCGCCACCACCACCTGGTTCATCGCGGCCGTGGCCTGCGGCCTCATCATCGTGGGCCTGGGCCTGACCCGCCGGCGTCGTCTGCGCTTCGGATTTCCGGTGCGCCCCGGCTGGGGCGACGCGGTGATCGCCGTCGTGGCCTGCGGGGTCGTTCTGGCGACCGCCGCGATCTTCAACGCCTATCCCATGCCGATGGGATCGGCCCGGACCTGGGCCGAGGCCCGCGGCATCGCCTGGCCCGAAGGCGGCCTGTTCATCTCGCAGGGCGTGGCCCTGCCGGTGCTGATCGCCATCGTGGTGGGGCTCGTCATGACCTTCATCGCCACGCGCCGGCGATTCGGGCGCTACGTGTTCGCCATCGGGGGCAATCCGGAGGCCGCCGAGCTCTCGGGCATCAACACCCGCTGGACGCTCATGAAAGTGTTCGGCCTGATGGGCCTGCTCTGCGGCATCTCCGCCTGCATCTCGACCGCGCGCCTCAATGCGGCGACGAATGCGGCCGGTACCCTCGACGAGCTTTACGTGATCGCCTCCGCGGTGATCGGCGGCACGTCGCTCGCCGGCGGCATCGGCACCATTGCGGGCGCCATGCTCGGTGCCCTCGTCATGCAGTCGCTGCAATCGGGCATGGTGCTGCTGGGCGTCGACACGCCGCTGCAGAACATCGTGGTCGGGGCGGTTCTCGTGCTGGCGGTCTGGGTCGACAGCCTCTATCGCCGCCGCCTCAAGTAAGGAAAGCGCATCATGCACACGAATGGAACGACGCCTCTCGTCGAGATGCGCAACATCTCCATCGCGTTCGGCGGCATCAAGGCCGTGGACGGCGTCTCGGTCGATCTTCGTCCCGGCGAGGTGGTGGGCCTGCTCGGCCATAACGGCGCCGGAAAGTCGACCCTGATCAAGATCCTGTCCGGCGCCTACAGGCCGGATGCGGGCGAGATCTACGTCAACGGCGAGCATGCGGACATCGCGACGCCCCGCGACGCGAAGCGCTACGGCATCGAGACGATCTATCAGACGCTGGCGCTCGCCGACAACATCGACGCCGCCGGCAACATCTTCCTCGGGCGCGAGGTTCTCACGCCCTACGGGACCCTGGACGACGCCACGATGGAGGCCGAGACCCGCAAGGTCATGGCGCGCCTCAACCCGCATTTCCGCCGCTTCAAGGAGCCCGTGAAGGCGCTCTCCGGCGGCCAGCGGCAATCGGTGGCGATCGCCCGGGCGATCTATTTCAACGCGCGCGTGCTCATCATGGACGAGCCGACGGCGGCGCTCGGCCCGGCCGAGACCCAGCAGGTCGCCGACCTCGTGCTGCAGCTGAAGAAGGAGGGCATCGGCATCTTCCTCATCAGCCACGACATCCACGACGTGTTCGGCCTCGCCGACCGGGTCAGCGTGATGAAGAACGGCAAGCTCGTGGGCTCGGCGAACGTGCAGGACGTCACCCAGGACGAGGTGCTCGGCATGATCATCCTCGGCAAGTGTCCGCCCGGCGCGACGCCGGGGCCGGGCGCGAGCTGACCGGGCGCACGACCTCTTCCCGCTGCGGTGCGAGATCGTTCGATTGGAGAGCACCGTCCCGTCATGGCCGGGCTTGTACCGGCCATCCCGATGATGAAAAGCGCAGCGCCTCACTCAATCGAGATCACCGGTACAAGACCGGCGATGACGTGGTAGGAAGAACGTGTCGATTTCGAGCAAGCGTAGCGCGCCGGCTTTGTGACCCAACCCATACTTCCTCCCCGCATCGGGGAGGGGAGAAAACCAAGGCAGATTGAGAGAGATTCATGGCCCAGACGACTTACGGCTCCCTGAACGGCAAGACCGTTCTCATCACCGGCGGCGCCAGCGGCATCGGCGAGAGCATCGCACGTTCCTTCCATGCGCAGGGCAGCAAGGTGGCGATCCTCGACTACAACGCCGAGGCCGGCCAGGCGCTCGCGAAGGAGCTCGGCGAGCGCGTGCATTTCGAGCATAGCGACGTGCGCGACATTCCCGCCTTCCAGGCGGCGATCCGTCGGGCGAGCGACGCGCTCGGGCCGATCACCATCCTGGTCAACAACGCGGCCCGCGACGACCGCCACACCATCGACCAAGTGACGCCGGAATACTGGCGCGAACGCTTCGCCACCAATCTCGATCACCAGTTCTTCGCCGCCCAGGCGGTGCTGCCCGACATGGAGAAGGCGGGCGGCGGCTCGATCATCAACATGGGCTCCACGAGCTACATGGTGAGCGACGATTCCTTTGCGGCCTACAAGACGGCGAAATCCGCCGCAATCGGCCTCACCCGCGCTCTTGCCCGTGAACTCGGGCCGAAGAACATTCGCGTCAACTGCCTCGTGCCGGGCTGGATCATGACCCAGCGCCAGATCGATCTGTGGCTCACGCCGGAAGGCGAGACGGAGCTGCTCAAGCGCCAATGCGTGAAGCGCAAGCTCGTGCCGCAGGACATCGCCAACTTCACGCTCTTCCTCGGCTCGGACGATTCCAGCGCCATGTCGGCGCAGACCTATCTCGTGGACGGTGGCTGGGTCTGATTGCGGGCGCCTGATCGGCCCGTCATGGCCGGGTTTGCCCCGGTGCTGCCGCGGAGACTCGACACGCGGCCCGCCCTAACCTTTCCACGGCATGGCCGGCCTCGTGCCGGCCATGCCGATTCAGATGGGCGCAACGCCTTTCACATAGGGATCACCGGGACAAGCCCGGTGATGACAAGCGCGGAACAAATCCCTCACGCCCGCGACCCCGCGCCCGCCGGCACGGCCGCCAGTTCGTCGGCGGCGCGTCTCTCCTCGACCGTCTTCATGGTGTCCCGGCGTACGACGAGGCACAGCAGGACCAGAGGGATGCCGATGCTGGCCGTGGCCGTGAAGAGCAGCGGGTAGCCATAGGCGTCCACGACCGCTCCGGATGCGCCGCCGATGAGCTTGCCCGGCAGGGCATAGAGAGAGCTCAGGAGGGCGTATTGCGTCGCGGCGAAACCCGGCGAGGTGAGGCCGGACATATAGGCGATCAGGGCGGAGCCGGCGAAGCCTGCGGCGAAGTTGTCGACGCTGATCGCGAGGATGAACAGCAGCTTGTCGGCCCCTTCCATCGCCAGCCAGGCGAACATCAGGTTGGACGAGGCCGCGATGACGGCGCCGATCAGCAGCGTCCACCACAGGCCCAGACGCGTGAGGGCCAGGCCGCCCGCGAAGGCCCCGATGATGCCGACCCAGATGCCGTAGAGCTTCGACACGTCGGCGATGTCCGCCTTCGAGAAGCCGAGATCGATATAGAGCGGATTGGCCATGACGCCGGCCACGAAATCCGGCAGGCGGAAACAGGCGATGAGCGCGAGGATCGGGATCAGCATCGGACCCTTGCGCTGGAACAGGTCGGTCAGAGGCTCGATGACGGCCGCCGCGAAGGGCACGTGCTGACGGGCGGCGCTCTCGTCGACCCGCGGCGAGAGAAGCGTGCCGACGAGGCCGACCCCCATGAGGGCCGCCATGGTCCAGTAGGCGCTTCGCCAGTTCACATATTCCGCGATGTAGAGCGCGCCTGCGCCGGCGCAGATCAGTGCCAGGCGGTAGCCGAGCTGGTAGGAGGCGGCCATCATCCCCTGGCGCTCGGTGGCCGCGACGTCGATGCGCCATCCGTCGACGACGACATCCTGGGTGGCGGACGCGAAGGCGACGAGCAGGGCCGACGCCACGGTCAGCCCGAGGCTGGTCTGCGGATCGCTGGACGCGATGCCGACGAGCCCCACGGCCACGACGATCTGCGACAGGGCCATCCATCCGCGCCGGCGTCCGAGCAGGCGCGACAGGACGGGCGCGTCGTATCGGTCGACGATCGGGGCCCAGAGGAACTTGAAGGAATAGGCCAGCGCCACCCAGCTCAGCATGCCGATCTCTGTGCGGGAGATCCCGGCCTCCCGCAGCCAGGCCGAGAGGGTGCCGAACACGAGGAGAAAGGGCAGACCCGAAGAAAACCCCAAGGGCAGCATGAGCGCGATGCGCCCGTCGGTCAGAACGTCGCGAAGGGACAGACGGCGTTTGGATGCGGCGGCCATGGGATCATCTTGGAAGCGAAAAGGGCCGCCACATTGGCACACCGCGAGGCCGAAGCACAATCAGGCGCAAGCCCCGTCCTCTTCGACAGCCTTATGAAGCTTGGCCAGGAAGGTCTCGAGCGCTGCTTCGGGCTTGCACTCCTTCTCGGTCAGGACCTGAAGGCCCCATTGCTCCAGAACCGCCTGCTCGACCGGGTTGGGGCGCAGCATGAACACATAGGATTGCGGCCGGTCGCGCTCGTAGCCCGAATCCGCCCAGGTCTTCCAGAGCCGGTGCATGAGGAAGCGGATGTTGAGATCGGTCATGCTGTAGCCGATGAACAGGATCGTCTTGCCGAGCGCATCGGAGCGGAACTTGATGTCGAGGGGGGATTCGAACGAGAGACGCTCCAGATAATCGGTTTCCGCGATGACGATGGAGCCGTCGTCGTCGAAATCGCCGTGGTATTTGACGATCTGCGTCACGTCCTCGTGGATTCGGGCCACGTCCTTGGCGTTGACGATCTTGACGTAGTCCTTGCCGTACAGGTCGTACGAGTTTTCCAGGTTGCGGTCGAAATTCGTCGTGTAGATGATCGGGAAGTCGAGCTTGCAGATGAGCTCGTGCACGCGGGATGTCTTCAGAGCCTCCTCCGGTATGGTCCAGTTCCGGTCCATCCAACTGCGCAGGGGGCCGATGCTGCCCTGCTTGAGGCGGTAATATTCCGCCAGCGTGAGATAGTTGAGGTCCGTGCCCCGGAAGTCGGTCAGGTCGATCTCCAGCTCCTGCGCGATATGTTCGATCAAGGTGCTCCAGGAGGGCAGGCCGACCGTCATGGACACTCCGGCACCCGCAAACAGGATGGCCTGTCTTTGCCTGATGGCCTCAACCAAACCTTCCAGCACGCCACTCTCCTTCAGCATCGCCTGCTCCTAACGCTCGAACAGGGCACTCTGCTTCAGCGGGGCTTGAGGGATAACTTTCGGGGCTTCGCGTGTTGTCTCTGAAGCATCGGACCCAAAAGTGGGTCTGCTTTCGGGTCCGATGCTGCTTCTCTTGGCTGGCGCATCGTGCGGAAAACCGGGTCCCCTTTTCCGCACGATGCCCTAGCTTTTCGCATCATCGAACGGAGATATCAGGACGTGGCAGGCTACCGGATCCGACAGGTCGAAACCGTTTATGACGGCTGGCGCAAGCTTCTCAAGGTCACGGTCGAGATGCCGGATGGGCGCACCATGACGCGGGAGGTTCTGAACAGCACCGATGCGGCCGCGGTGCTCCCCTACGACCCGCGGGCCCGTACGGTCATCCTGATCCGGCAGTTCCGCGCGCCCGTCATGCACGTGGAAGGCCATCCGGACTTCCTGGAGGCCGTGGCGGGCCTGCTCGACGGGGACGCGCCGGAGGTCTGCGCCCGGCGCGAGGCCATGGAGGAGGCGGGTCTTCGCATCGGCGGCCTGGAGCCGGTCGGGACGGTCTGGTCGGCGCCCGGCATGACGACGGAGCGGCTGCACCTGTTCCTGGCGCCCTACGGGGCGGCCGACCGGGTCGGCGAGGGCGGCGGGCTCGCGGAGGAGCACGAGGAGATCGAGGTGCTGGAGCTCGGCCTCGACGAGGTCGTGCGCCTCCTGGAACAGGGCGCCATCGCCGACATGAAGACCCTGGCCCTGGTCCAGGCGCTGCAGCTCCGGCATCCGGAGCTGTTCGGCCGAGACTGAGGACGCTACGGCCCCAGGCGCTCCGCGTGCCAGCGCAGGTGGTCCTCGATGAAGGTCGCGATGAAGAAGTAGGAGTGGTCGTAGCCGTCCTGCATCCGCAGGGTGAGGGGCTGGCCGGCGCGCGCGCAGGCCTCCTCCAGGAGCCGGGGCTTGAGCTGGCTGTCCAGAAAGCCGTCGGCCGTGCCCTGGTCCACCAGCAGGTCGGGAAGGCGCGCGCCGCCCTCGATCAGCGCGCAGGCATCGTATTCGCGCCAGGCCGAGCGGTCGGGCCCGATGTAGTGCGTCAGGGCCTTCTCGCCCCAGGGGCAGTTCATGGGCGAGGCGATCGGCGCGAAGGCCGAGATGGCCTTGAAGCGTCCAGGATCGCGCAGCGCCAGGGTGAGTGCCCCGTGGCCGCCCATGGAATGGCCCGTGATGCCCTGGCGGGTCATGTCGGCCGGGAGAGCCTCGGCCACCAGACCCGGCAGCTCGCGCTCGAGATAGGAGCGCATGCGGTAGTTTCTGGCCCAGGGCGCCTCGGTGGCATCCAGGTAGAAGCCCGCGCCCAGGCCGAAATCGTAGGCGCCTTCGGGATCGTCGGGCACGCCCTCGCCCCGGGGGCTGGTGTCGGGCGCGATCAGGATCAGGCCGAGTTCCGCGGCGACCCGCTGCGCGCCCGCCTTCACGGTGAAGTTCTCCTCCGTGCAGGTGAGCCCGGAGAGGAACCACACCACCGGCACCTTGCCGGTCTCCGCCTGCGGCGGAACGAAGACGGCGAGCCGCATGGGCGTGCCGGTTTCCCGCGAATCGTGACGGTAGACGAACTGCGTGCCGCCGCAGCAGCGCGACTGCGAGACGGTCTCGAAACTCAACGAACCGGTCCCCATCAGTAGACGATGACCGAGCGGATCGACTTGCCCTCGTGCATGAGGTCGAAGGCGGTGTTGATCTCCTCGAGCGGCATGGTGTGGGTGATCAGGTCGTCGATGTTGATCTTGCCCTCCATGTACCAGTCGACGATCTTGGGCACGTCCGTGCGCCCGCGCGCGCCGCCGAAGGCCGTGCCCTTCCAGACGCGCCCGGTGACGAGCTGGAACGGCCTTGTGGCGATCTCCTTGCCGGCTTCCGCCACGCCGATGATGATGCTCTCGCCCCAGCCGCGGTGGCAGCATTCGAGCGCCTGGCGCATCACGTCCGTATTGCCCGTGGCGTCGAACGAGAAGTCCGCGCCGCCGCCGGTGAGATCGACGATCGCCTGCACGACCTTGTCGTTGCCCACTTCCTTCGGGTTGACGAAGTCGGTCATGCCGAACTTCTTCGCCATCTCGGCCTTGGCCGGGTTGATGTCGACGCCGATGATCCTGTCGGCCCCGACCATGCGGGCGCCCTGGATCACGTTGAGCCCGATGCCGCCTAAGCCGAACACCACCACGTTCGCGCCGGGCCACACCTTCGCGGTGTAGATCACCGCCCCGATGCCCGTCGTGACGCCGCAGCCGATGTAGCAGATCTTGTCGAAGGGCGCGTCCTCGCGCACCTTGGCCAGCGCGATCTCCGGCAGCACGGTGAAGTTGGCGAAGGTCGAGCAGCCCATGTAGTGGAACACGGTCTCGCCGTCGCAGCGGAAGCGCGAGGTGCCGTCGGGCATGACTCCCTGGCCCTGCGTGGCCCGGATGGCCGTGCACAGGTTGGTGCGGCGCGACAGGCAGGATTTGCAGTTGCGGCACTCGGGCGTGTAGAGCGGAATCACGTGGTCGCCGACTTTGAGCGTGGTGACGCCGGGCCCGACCTCGCGCACGATGCCCGCGCCCTCATGGCCGAGGATCGCCGGGAACTTGCCCTCCGAATCGAGGCCGGACAGCGTGTAGGCGTCGGTGTGGCACACGCCCGTCGCCATCACCTCCACGAGCACCTCGCCGGCCTTGGGACCCTCCAGGCGGATGGTTTCGACAGTGAGCGGCTTGCCAGCCTCCCACGCCACGGCGGCCCTGGTTTCCATGCTCTTGTCCTCGCTGTGATTCGGTGCCGGGACTATGTGAAGCCCCGTGAGGGAAGGTCAAGTGAAGCGGCTTCCCAGACCCGGCGCGAGGGCCTATGTCTGCATCACGCCCAAGAAGGAGCCCGTCGTGCCCGACATTCGCGCCGCCATCATCCCCGTGACGCCCTTCCAGCAGAACTGCACCCTGCTGTGGTGCGAGACAACCAAGAAGGCCGCGGTGGTCGATCCCGGCGGCGATGTCGGCCAGATCCGCGAGGCCATCGCGCAGACAGGCGTGAGCGTGGAGAAGATCATTCTCACGCACGGCCACATCGACCATGCGGGCGGCGCGGCCGAGCTGCGCGAGGCTCTCGGCGTTCCGGTCGAAGGCCCGCACGAGGCGGACCGCTTCCTGCTCGATAGGCTTGCGGAACAGGGGCAGGCCTATGGCTTTCCAGCCCGCGCGGTCACGCCGGACCGCTGGTTGAACGAAGGCGACACGGTCACCGTCGGCGATCTCACCCTCGACGTGCTGCATTGCCCCGGCCACTCGCCGGGAAGCGTCGTGCTCGTGTCGCCCAAGGAGCGCTTCGCCCTCGTGGGCGACGTCTTGTTCCAGGGCTCCGTCGGCCGCGTGGATCTTCCCGGCGGCGACGGCAAGGCGCTGATCGCCTCGATCAAGGACAAGCTGCTGCCGCTCGGCGACGACATCACGTTCATCTGCGGCCACGGTCCCATGAGCACCATCGGCCAGGAGCGGCAGACCAACCCGTTCCTGCAGGGCGAGGGATTGCTCTGACGCAGGATGGCTCGCGCGTCATCGTCCCCGCTCTCACGCCATCACCGGCACAAGGCCGGTGATCCCGGTTGATTGGAACGCCGAGCCCTTCCAACCGAGATGGCCGGGACAAGCCCGGCCATGACGTGGAGGTGGGTGTATCGGCCTCTCAGGATAAGGCTTTGCGTTCTGCGATCCTGGAAAGACAAAACGGCCCGGGATCGCTCCCGGGCCGCTTCCTGTTTGCCCCTACGGCTTTTGTTTATTCCGCAGCCTGGATCATCACGGCGCCCTTGAGGCCCATGCGGTCCGCCACGCCGAGGCCGTAGGCCTTGTCGGCGAGGTAGAAGTGCACGATCTGGCGCTTCACGATCGCCTCGGGCACGCCCTGCATGGCTTCCGCGATGTTGTCCATGAGCCGGTCCTGCTCGTCCGGCGTCATGAGGCGGAACAGGTCGCCCGGCTGCCGGTAATCGTCGTTGCCGGCGCGGTGATCGTAGCGGTCCGCATCGCCCGAGATCTTCAGCGGCGGCTCGGCGGCGCGCTGCGTCTGCACCGGACCGTTGAACGAGTTCGGCTCGTAATAGGCGTCGCCGCGGTTGGGGATGTCGAACAGCATCGAGCCGTCCGCATGGTAGTGATGGACCGGGCAGCGCGGACGGTTCACCGGCAGCGCCTCGTAGTGGGTGCCGACCCGGTAGCGGTGCGCGTCCGCATAGGCGAAGATGCGGCCCTGCAGCATCTTGTCCGGCGAGAAGCCGATGCCGGGCACGATGTTCGACGGCGAGAACGAGGATTGCTCCACTTCCGCGAAGTAGTGCTGGGCGTTCCGGTTGAGCTCGAGGATGCCGACCTCGATCAGCGGGTAATCCGCATGCGGCCACACCTTGGTGACGTCGAACGGATTGTAGGAGGTCTTCTCCGCGTCCGTCTCGGGCATGATCTGGACGCAGAACTTCCAGCGCGGGAAGTCGCCGCCCTCGATGGCCTCGTAGAGGTCGCGCTGGGCGCTCTCGCGGTCCTTGGCCACCACGGCCTCGGCCTCGCGGTTGGTCCAGGTCCTGATGCCCTGCATGGACTTGAAGTGGAACTTCACCCAGAAGCGCTCATCGGCCTCGTTGATGAACGAGTACGTGTGCGAGCCGAAGCCGTGCATGAAGCGGTAGCCCTGCGGCAGACCGCGGTCCGAGAACAGGATCGTGACCTGATGCAGGGTCTCGGGGCTGAGCGACCAGAAATCCCACATGGCGGTGGTCGAACGCAGGTTCGTGGCCGGATGGCGCTTCTGCGTGCGGATGAAGTCGGGGAACTTCACGGGATCGCGCACAAAGAACACCGGCGTGTTGTTGCCCACGATGTCCCAGTTGCCCTCGTCCGTGTAGAACTTCAGCGCGAAGCCGCGCACGTCGCGCTCGGCATCGGCCGCGCCGCGCTCGCCGGCGACCGTCGAGAAGCGCAGGAAGACTTCCGTCTGCTTGCCGATCTCGGAGAAGACCTTGGCCTTGGAATATTGCGTGATGTCGTTGGTGATCGTCAGGGTGCCGTAGGCGGCCGAGCCCTTGGCATGGACCACGCGCTCGGGAATGCGCTCCCGGTTCTGGTGCGCGAGCTTCTCGATCAGCTGGTAGTCCTGGAGGAGCAGCGGCCCGCGCGCCCCGGCCGACAGGCTGTTCTGGTTGTCGGCGATCGGCGCGCCGGCCGTGGTGGTCATGGTGGTTGGCTTCGTCATGGTCGTCCCTGTTGAATGCCGCGCACGATGCCGGGGAGTGGCGATAAGGTCCAATTGTATTGATTACAAATTGCGATCAGATATTCTTATCGCATGGTGACCTTGCGGCAGTTACGTTACTTCGAAGCCCTGGCTCGGATGAAGCATTTCGGCATGGCGGCCGATCAATGCTCGGTCACGCAGCCGGCGCTGTCCATGCAGATCAAGGAACTCGAGCGGGAGCTCGGCGTGGAGCTCGTCGAGCGCCGGGGCAACGCCATTGCGGTCACGCCGACCGGGCAGGAGATCGCATCCCGGGCCGAGGCGATCCTGAACCAGGTGCGCGAGCTCTCCGACTTCGCCCGCCAGAATCAGGGCGTCCTGACGGGTGCGCTGCGCCTCGGGATCATTCCGTCGATCGCCCCCTATCTGCTGCCCGCGATCCTGACCGAGGTGGCCCGGCACTACCCGGCCCTCGACCTCCAGATCCGCGAGACGCAGACCGGGGCGCTGGTCGAGGAGCTGGTGCGGGGCGATCTCGACGCGGCTCTTCTCGCGCTGCCGATTCAGCAGCCGCAGGTGGAGACCATGGCGCTGTTCGACGACCGCTTCCTGATCGCCGTTCAGAGCCAGGCCGCCCAGGGCTGGGCGGACAGCGACCTGCGCACCCGCATCGGCCAGGAGCGCCTGCTGCTCCTGGAAGAGGGGCACTGCCTCAGGGACCAGGCCCTGCAGTTCTGCCACATCGCCAACATGCAGGCCCGCAGGGCCCTCGGGGCGGCGTCGCTCACCACCATCATGCAGATGGTGGCGGCCGGCCACGGCATCACGCTTCTTCCCGAACTCTGCGCCCAGGCCGAGGTCGACCGGCAGCGAGTCGCGCTCATCGAATTTCCCGAGGACGCGCCCATGCGCACGGTGGGCTTGGCCTGGCGCCGCACCTCGACCCGGAAGAGCGATTTCATGGCCCTGGGCCACCTGATCCGGTCGATCAGGCAGCCGGATGCAGGACTGCCTGCCGAAGCAGGAGCGCCTGCTGAAGCAGGACCGCCTGTCGCTCCTTGATGCAAAGGGGCTGAGCGGATCTCAGCCCCTTGCCGATCAGCAGCCGGTGAGCTTCACGCGCTCCACCTCGAGGCCGAAGAGCGGGCGCAGGCGCGTGCCGAGGACGTTGCCCGCAAAGGCCGCCACGAGCCAGACCCAGCCGTGGAAGCTCCCGGACGCGATGCCCGAGAAATAGGCCCCGATGTTGCAGCCATAGGCGAGCCGCGCGCCGTAGCCGAGGAGCAGGCCGCCGACGACGGCCGCGACGGCGGAGCGTAGCGGGACCTTCCAGGTGGGCGCGAAGCGGCCGGCCAGGGAGGCGGCCAGGAGCGCCCCGAGGATGATGCCGAAATCCATCACGGTCGTGACGTCGTTGAAGATGCTGCTGTTGAGCGCGGCCCGGTTGGCCGGGCTCGACCAATAGGGCCAGCTCGCCACGTCGAACCCGATGGCGGCGGCGATCTTCGAGCCCCAGAGGGCGAAGGCCGAGGTCACGCCCCAGGGCCGGCCCGCGAGATAGAGCGTCACGAAGTTCAGGAGCGCCAGGGCGACCGCGCCCGCCACCAGGGGCCAGGGCCCGCGGGTGAAGCGGGCCAGGCCGTGGCGCGGGGAGGGGGCCGGCTGCACGAGCTGGCCGTGGCGGCGCTTCTCGAGGACCACGGTCACGGCCGCGATGAGCGCGAAGACCGCGAGCTGCACGGCCAGGGCCGTCCAGGGCCCCCAGGCCTTGACGATCGAGATTGCCGGCAGGCTCGGAAGCGCGGTCCACCAGTGCAGATGCGCGGCCCCGATGGCGGAGCCCGCGATGAAGGCCGCCAGGGTGATCAGCATGCGGGTGGAGCCGCCGCCGACCGTGTAGAGCGTGCCCGACGCGCAGCCGCCGCCCATCTGCATGCCGATGCCGAAGATGAAGGCGCCGAACACCACCCCGATCCCCGCCGGCGACACGTTGCCGGCGACGGGCTGGCCGAAGAGCGTGCCGGAGGCGAGCACGGGGAAGAACAGGATGGACGCGATGGCCAGCATCACCATCTGGGCCCTCAGGCCTTCGCCGCGCCGGTCCGCGATGAAGACGCGCCAGGCCGAGGTGAAGCCGAAGGCCGCGTGGTAGAGCACGAGCCCGAGCGCCGCGCCGAGCACGTAGAGCGCGGCCTGGCGCGGATTGATGACGGCGCCCAGGAGGGCCGCGCCGCCGAGGATGCCGGCTGCGGCCGCCAGGGAGGCCGGGGCGTTGATGGTCAAGCTTGCACGGTTTCCGACGGAAAGAGGCGAAGCCACGGCAGAGCTGGACATGGGCGCTCCTGAGCGTTCGTGAATGCGTTACGGATCGGGATCCCGGAGCTCGGCCAGAATCACACTCGCTCGTCGTCACCGGCCTCGTGCCGGTGATCCCGATGAAACGCGCTGCGCCTCACCGTGTCGGGATGGCCGAGACAAGCCCGGCCACGATGGGGGAGGGTTGTTCCTGGCCAACATCCCGGATCCCAAGAGCCCAACAATGTGGTTCGGTATAAAGAACGTCAAGGATTGTATTTTCTTTTTTAATCACATAAACTGTTTGTGAATATGATCCGTGAATTGTCAGGCCGATGGGTTTAAACCCGTTCTCCCATCCAACGACGACGTCTCGCAGCCCGCAGGGAGTGCCATGACCATCCAGCCCGACGTTCCCGCCGCCATCGGCAACACGCCCCTGATCAAGCTCCGCCATGCCTCCGAAGCGACCGGATGCACCATCCTGGGCAAGGCCGAGTTCATGAATCCCGGCCAGTCGGTGAAGGACCGGGCCGCCCTGTTCATCATTCAGGACGCGGTGAGGCGCGGGACCCTGCGTCCGGGCGGCGTCATCGTGGAAGGCACGGCCGGCAATACCGGCATCGGCCTGGCGCTGGTCGCCAACGCGCTCGGGTTCAGGACGGTGATCGTGATCCCGGACACGCAGAGCCAGGAGAAGAAGGACATGCTGCGGCTCGCGGGCGCCGAGCTCATCGAGGTCCCGGCCGTGCCCTATGCCAATCCCAACAACTACGTGAAGGTCTCGGGCCGTCTGGCCGAACGCCTCGCGGCGTCGGAGCCGAACGGGGCGATCTGGGCCAATCAGTTCGACAACGTGGCGAACCGGCAGGCGCATATCGAGACGACGGGGCCGGAGATCTGGGAGCAGACGTCCGGCAAGGTCGACGGCTTCATCTGCGCGGTCGGCACGGGCGGCACGCTGGCGGGCGTCGGCATGGCGCTGAAGGAGCGCAACCCGAACGTCCGGATCGGCCTTGCCGACCCGATGGGCGCGGCCCTCTACAGCTACTACACGACCGGCGAGCTCAAGGCCTCGGGGTCGTCCATCACGGAGGGCATCGGTCAGGGGCGCATCACGGCCAACCTGGTCGATGCGCCCATCGACGTGGCGTTCCAGATCCCCGACGAGGAGGCAGTGCCGATCGTCTTCGATCTGCTGCAACACGAGGGCCTGTGCCTGGGGGGATCGTCGGGCATCAACGTCGCGGGCGCCATTCGCCTCGCCCGGGAGCTCGGGCCCGGGCACACCATCGTGACCGTCCTGTGCGATTACGGCACGCGCTACCAGTCCAAGCTGTTCAACCCGGATTTCCTGCGCGGGAAGAACCTGCCCGTCCCGGCCTGGCTCGAGCGGCCGAGCGCGATCGATCCCGGGCTCGTGTAGACGCAAGCATCGTGGGACAGGCGCCGCGTCCGAGAGGCTTCGGCGGCGGCGCCTGACGCGGTCAGGCCGCCGAGGAGGTGGCGGTTTCCGAACCCGTCGGAGGCGTGGTGCTGGACGAGCCTTGCGACGAGCCGGTCTCGTCGGAGCGCTGCTGCGGCCGGCTGAGATTGGCCGGGGAGCGGTTGGTCGTGGCCGCCGTCGCCGCCGTGGCCATGGCGGGCTTCTGATTGACCGCGTGGAGGTCGGCCTGGATGCTCTCGATCAGGTCGGCCAGCCAGGTCTCGCCGTTCTGGACGCGCTCCCGAAGCGCCGACCGCGCGATGTCGAGCTTGGCGGAAATCTCCATGGTGGTGCGCGACGGCAGGCCGCTGAAATCCTGCTCGATGGCGGCGAGCTCGCGCACGAGCTCGTCGCGCAGCCCGCGCTGCTCGTCGGCCATGATCAGGGGCGAGTTCAGCATGCCGCGCAGGGCGGCCCATCGCAGGCCGAGGGCGCTGACCGATTGCGTTCCGTCGAGTCCTGAGAGGTGTTGGGATTCGGCCACGAGCATTTCCTTTTCGCGAGACTTGAGAATCGAGACGTCGCAGGAAGGAGCATGGTTGTGGCGTCAATCGGGCAGCCGCTTCCGAAAGGCCGCCCGGCCGCGTGCAATTTCGAGTATGGTTAGCGAATTCACCAGATAAAGAAATACAGTGTCAGGACCGCCCCGACCGCGATGACGAGCCAGCGGATGACGCTGGCCGGCAGGCGGCGCCCGAAGACCACGCCGAGATAGCCGCCGATCACCGAGGCTGCCCCGACGATGAGGGTTTCGGGCCAGCTCACGAGGCCGTTGGCGATGAACAGCACCACGGCCACGAGCTGGATCAGCGTCGAGCACAGGTGCTTGGCGGAATTGATCAGGTGGAAGTCGTCGCCTTCGGTGATGGCGAGGGCTGCCAGCATGACGATGCCCATGCCGGCGCCGAAGAAGCCGCCATAGGTCGCGACGCCCGTCTGGAACGCCAGGCCCGCCGCCCAGGCCTTCGTGGACGGGTGATGCCCTTCCTGCTTGCCGATCGCCCGGGCGAGCGCCACGATCTTCGGGCTCGCGGCGAAGAGCAGGGTGGCGAACAGCAGCAGCCACGGCACGAGCTGCCGGAAGGCGTCGTTGTTGGTGACCGTGAGGATGTAGGCGCCGATCACGCCGCCCACGAGGCTGACGATTCCCAGAGCCGCGAAGCGCCTCGCATTGCGGGCGAGTTCGCGCCGGTAGGCCCAGGCGCTCGAGAGATTGGCCGGCGTGACCGCAACCGCGCTGGTCGCGTTGGCGACCACGGGCGGCAGGCCCGCGGCTACGAGGGCCGAGAAGGTGAAGAAGGTGCCGCCGCCCGCGATGGCGTTGACGAGGCCGGCCGCAAGGCCCGAGGCGGCGAGGAGCGCCGCAGTCGATAGGTCCATGATGGTGATCTGACGGAGGTGCCAAGCAGGAGGGTTGAGGAGGCCCGGCCATAGCACGGCCGGCGCGCGCAAGCCCATTGGGCCAAGGTCTACACCGCCCGTCCGCGGGGCGATCAGCCCGCGCCGATCTGCTTGTAGAACACGGTGGTGTCGCAGAACCCGCCCTTCGGCCACAGGGCATAGTTCGGGATGACCCCGGACCGGGTCCAGCCGGCGCGCTCGTAGAGGCGCTCCGCGTCCCCGCCCGTCACCGTGTCGAGCACGAGCACGGTCTTGCCGGCCGCCCGGGCCGCGTCCTCGGCGGCCCGCATGAGGGCCGCGCCGACACCGCGCTTTCGCGCCGCGCTGTGGACGAGCATCTTGGCGATGTCGGCCCGGTGCGGCTGGTTCTCCGGCTGCCTGAGCACGACCTGCACGGTGCCGACGATCCGGGCGGACGCCCCGTCCTGGACGGATGCCCCGTCCCGGGCGACGAGCAGGATGCGCTCCCCGGCCGCGACCCCGTCGGCGACGCCCTGCCAGAAGGCGTCGGCCCTCTCCTGAGTCAGGGGCGACATGAAGCTCACCGAGGCGCCGCCCTCGACGCAATCGATCAGGACGGCCGACAGGGCGCCGATCTGCTCCCGGGCGTCCTGCGGGGAGAGCGACTGGATGGTGATCGGCGCGGTCATGGGGCTCCTCGGCGCGGGGGGGCGGATCCGGCGCGCCCGTCGGTGGCGAGCGCCACCACGTAGCGGGCGGGCCGGTCGGCATGGTTGCGGAAGATGGTCGGCCGGTCGAGGCGCATGGACAGGCAGTCGCCGGTGGCCAGATGGTGGGTTTCATCGCCCAGGGTCAGGTCGATCTCGCCCTCGATGATCCAGATCTGCTGGTGCACCGGGGCGGCGCGATGGCCCGTGTCGTAGGCGACGCGCGCGCCGGGCGGGAGAACCACCTCGACGAGCTCGATCGGCGAGACGAAGCCGGGCGCCGACAGGTTGCGGCGGGTGTAGCCGCTGTCCGGATCGCGCCAGACGCGCTGGTCGGCCCGGCGCGCGAGAGGCGACGCGTCGGCGCTGTCCTGCTCGGCGAAGAGGGACGCCAGGGTGACGCCGAGGCCTGCGGCCAGCCTGTCGAGCACGGCCGCCGTCGGGCTGCTCTCGCCGCGCTCGATCAGGGAGATCATGGACCGGCTCACCCCGGTGCGCTCGGCCAGGGCGTCCATGGTCAGGCCGTTCGCCGCGCGCAGGTTGCGCAGGCGCCCGGCGAGATGAGCGTTCAAGGCGGAGGTTTGATCCATCAAAATAGAATACTCGTCCAATATGTTGGAGTCAACCGTGAAGCTTAAGCCTCCGGCAAGCTCCCGTCGGTAGGACAGCCGTCGCGACGTGACGCGCGGCCGGCCCGAAAGCTGCGGTTTGCTGTGGATCATGCCCGGACGGTCCATTGCCCTCGGCAGAACAAAAGAAGATTTTCAGAGCATGTCGAACGTGATCCCTCTCGCTCCGCGCCTGAAGCAAGGACGGCCCGCTGCCGCGGAGGCCGAAGAGAGGGCCGCGCTCGCCGCCGACCTGATCGACCTGATCGATCGGGTGAGGGACCTGACCGAGCACGTGGCCGGCCTGCCGGGCCCGCCCCTGCAGATCCAGCAGACGGCCCAGCAGCTGCTCGACGCCGGCACCGCCCTCGAGCGGGCCGTCGATTCCCTCACCGAGGGCGGGGAGTGGGTGCCGTTCTAGCCCATCGGGCGGACCCGGCGGGTCCGCTTTCGGGATCCAATCGTCCGCCTGTCATGGCCGGGCCCGTCCCGGCTATCCCGATCCTGAAAGGCGCCGCGCCTTGCCGACGCGGGATCACCGGCACAAGGCCGGTGATGACGGGGAGAGGTGGGGCGCGCTCCGATAAGCCGGCATCGACGAGAGCGCCGGACGATGCTCTCAAGCCCTATTTCAGCGCCTCCAGCCGTTCTCCGGCCTGGGCGACCCCCATGGCGCGGGCGCGGGCATAGAGCTCCCGGGCCTTGGCGGCATCGCCCCGGATCCCCAGCACGCCCAGCCGGGTCAGCACGTTCGGATCGAAGGTCTCGGCCAGCACGAAGGCGGCCCGGGGATTGGCGCCGTCCAGGGCGCGCTCGAGAAGCAGGCGGGCGCCGCTCACATCGCCCTTATGGAAGAGTTCCTCCGCCCGCAGGATCAGGCGCTCGTCCGGCTTGGCGGGCTCAGGCGCGGTTCTGCCCGATCCTGCGGCGGGAACCTCCGCCTTTGCCGGAGGGGCGGCCGCGGCGCCGAGCGGCAGGGGCTCGATCCCGTCCGGCAGTGCCGCAACCACCACGCCGGGCGGCTGCTTCGGCGGCAAGGCCGAGGTGACGTCCAGCAGGGCCCGCCCGGTCTCCACCCATGACGGCCTCGCCTCCACGGCCGGCGGAGCCGGGGGAGCCTGAACGGGCGTCTCCTGCGGGGGCGTGACCAGGGGCGGCTCGGTTCCCGTGGCCGCGAGGCGCAACACCACCGGGGTGGCGCTCGGGCGACGGGGCTCCTGGAGCGCGTCCAGCTCCTCCGACGTGTCCAGCAGTTCCTGGGTCAGCATGTCGCTGCGCGTCCGGGCCCAGGCCAGGGCCTTCTCCAGCTCGGCGGTCCGGCGCGCCTCCGCGGCGGTCCTCTCGTCGCTGGCGGCCTGAAGGTCGCGCAGCTTCTTGTGGGCGCCGGCGAGCTCGCGCTCGACCCTGTCCCTCCGGTCCCGTTCCTGACGCAGAAGCGCGTCCCGCTCGGACGCGGTCGTGGCCACGGACGCCCGGTCCTGCTCCCGGGCCGCCTGCAGGGAGCGGACCTGCTCGCGAAGCCCGTCCGCCTCCTGCAGGGCGGCCTGGCTCTGCTCGCGCTCCCGCTGCAGGGCCTGCTGCATCTCGGAGGCGGCGAGCGCCTGGGTTCCCTGCTCCTGCTTCAGGCGCGCCTCGAGAGCGCCGTGCTCCTGCATGAGCCCCGTCAGGGATTGCGACACCGTGGTGCTGAAGGAGCGTTCCTGGTCCAGAGCCTGCTGCATGTCGACGAGGTTGACCGGAACCGGCCCAAGAGGAGCCGGACAGGATGGCGCGGCCGTCGGCGCGGCGGCTGCGGCCGGTTCCGGGGCCGGCTTCGCTTCGCCCCGGATGCCGAGACCCTGCAGGGTGGCGACGAGGTCCGGATTGTTCAGGTGGTCGACGAGGACGATCGCCAGGGTGCCGACCTCGATGGCCGCGTTGAGCCTGTCCTCGGCCTTCTTCCGGTCGCCGGTGCGGATGGAGGTTTCGAGCTCCGCCGCGAGCTGCCGCCGGTCCGGCGAGGTCAGGAGCAGCGGGAGGAGGGTCATGAGGTTGTCCGCTCCCTCCGCGGCCGGACCGGGGTTGTTCGGAAGGCCCTGTGCGGATGCGGGTCCGAGAAGAGCCGCGCTGATCAACGTGGTGGCCAGCAACTCGGCGGTGAACGATTTCAAATCAAATGTCTTGTGCCCAATCATGTCGGACCTCCTTGGGTGGCCGCCGGAGGCCGTGTGCCCGGCCTCCGGCTTCGGTCCTGCCTTGGTGTCTCAGCGCACCGGGCGGAACGTGGTCCCGGTTTCCGCACCAAACGATGCGCCGCTGAGGAATCGAGCATCGGGTCGATCCTGAAAGTGCCTTCCACTGTCAGGTCCGAGCTCAGTCCTGCCGGGTGACGCGCCGGGCGGATCGTTGCCGATCGCTCTGCCAGGCGAGGAATTCCCGGAACAGGACCTCGCGCTGCTCGGCCGAGACGTCGATGCCTCTGCCCTTCAGGAAGCTCTCGAAGCTCTGGCCCTGGGGCGAGGGCTTGCTCGCCGTGGCGGCCCGGTCGAGCCAGGCCTGGGCGGGCCTCACGCGCTCCCAGCCGGGCACGTCGGCCGCCAGGTTGACCTCCTTCCACTTCGGATGCCGGCCCGGCTGCAGGAACTCGTCGAACCGGGAGAAGAACGCGTCGACGAAGCGCTTGACGCGGTTGTAGCGGTCGGAGTTCTCGGGCCAGTTGAACACGGCCAGCAGGCTGCCGACCGCCAGGGTCTCGGCGGGTTTGTCCTTGTCGACGAGCTGCGGATAATCGGCGTTCGCGAAACGCGCCGGGAAGTAGCTTTCCGCGATCTCTCCCTCGAACGGAATCGAGAGAAGGTGGAAGCGGCCCTCGGTCTGGAACTCGGCGATCGCCCGGACCGGGCGTCCGGCCACGTAAACGGCCGCCTGGATGTCTCCCGACTTGAGCTTCGCATAGGACGAGGCCTGGTCGAAGGTGGTCATCTCGGGCTTGATCCCGAGCTTGTCGAAGATCAGCCGGGAGGTCAGGTTGGTGCCGCTGCCGGCCTTGTCGATGTTCACCTTCTTGCCGTCGAGCTGACGGATGTCGGTGATCTCCCGGTCGGCGATGATGTGGACCTCCTCGTTGTAGAGGCGGGTGATGAAGCGCAGGCGCCGCACCGCATCGTTCTGGAGGTTCTCCGCCTTCAGCTGCTCGCGCGCATCCATCTGCACGATCCCGATGTCGACCCCGCGCAGGAACATGATGTCGCGCAGGTTCTGCAGCGAGCCGCGCCCGATCATCGGCAGCACGCGCAGGTCCTCGCCGTCGAGCACGTTGGCGAGGTCGGCCGCGATGCGGATATAGGTGCCGTCCGCCCCGCCCGAGATCACCCCGAGGGTGCCCGCATTGGCGCGGGCCGGGTTGAATGCCGGCGCCGGCGGGGCAGGGGTCGGCTGGGCGGGCGCCGCGAGGGTGCCGGACGCGAGTGCGGCTGCCACCACGGCGGCCTGGAGAGAGAAATGGCGGAAAAATCTGCCAACGGGAGACCAGGTATTCACGCGACCCGACATTCTTCATCCTCCCCTGGATGAGCCTTGCGGCTGCTTGTCGATCCGATCGTTCTGTGCTCGTCCCTATCGATGAAAATATGCGTTAAGCAACGATGAAACAAAACGAAAGAAATCTCATCGTATGCTCCTTAATGGCTCGGTCAATTGAGCTTTGAGGACGGAGTAATACTCAATAAGTGCTATGAGATAATCAAAAAGAGATATGTTTTATCTTTATATTCCTTGAAGGGGCGGAAGTTCTCATCTGAGCCTCAGGGTTTACCCGGATTCCGCCTTGGAATTCCCGCAGATCCCGCGACCGCGCCCGGCCGCAAAATTGTGAGCGCCCGCCGGCTCCTTTAACGGTCCGTTAACCATAAACGGTCGAAATCATGGGGAATTAAAGGAATCTGTACTCCCGTGACCATTGCCGTTCGCAACCGTCCTTCTCTTCGCTTCCGTGGCAGGTCCTTCATGGCCCTGGTCCTCGCGCCCGAAGTGCCGCTGAGAGACTGGCTCGAAGATCTCGATGCCGTATCGGAACGTTCGCCCGGCTTCTTCACCGGGCGACCCATCATCGCCGACGTTTCGTCGCTGAAGCCCTCGAAGTCCGAGCTGAAGTTCCTCCTGGCCGCGTTCAAGATGCGCAACATCCGCATCATCGGCCTCGAAGGCGCGGCACCCGAGAACGTCGATGGCGACATGCCGCCGCCGATCGCCGGCGGCAAGCCGACGGGCGAGATCGACGTGCCGGATGCCGCCAGCGCGGCGGTCGCCGCCGCCGGCACGCCCTTCGCCGACGCGCCCGTGCCGGAGAAATCGCTGCTCATCGAAGGCTCCGTGCGGTCGGGACAATCGATCCTGCATCCCGAAGGCGACGTGACGGTGCTGGGCTCCGTCGCGTCCGGGTCGGAGATCGTCGCGGGCGGATCGATCCACGTCTACGGATCCCTGCGCGGCCGCGCCATCGCGGGCTGCACGGGCAACGGCCGCGCCCGTATTTTCTGCCGGAAGTTCGAAGCCGA
This sequence comes from Microvirga terrae, assembly GCF_013307435.2. Taxonomy (NCBI): domain Bacteria; kingdom Pseudomonadati; phylum Pseudomonadota; class Alphaproteobacteria; order Hyphomicrobiales; family Methylobacteriaceae; genus Microvirga; species Microvirga terrae. The sequence goes on along the minus strand of NZ_CP102845.1, from coordinate 5,174,875 downwards.
ATTGATTGCGATCGATGGGCTCTACAAGACCGCTGACGATCTGGGAGGCAAGTTCCTCGGTCAGCCTGTGCAAGTGAACCTGGATGGCGATTCGATCATCCTGAAAACAATGGATTGAGAGAAAGAGGGCGACAATGGCCAAAGTTTTGGTCGTAACTTCCGGCAAGGGTGGCGTTGGCAAGACAACGTCTTCGGCGGCGCTGGGCGCGGCGCTGGCGCATGGCGGCGAGAAGGTCGTGGTCATCGACTTCGACGTCGGCCTGCGCAACCTGGACCTCGTCATGGGGGCCGAGCGCCGCGTGGTGTTCGACCTCATCAACGTGGTGCAGGGCGACGCGAAGCTCAACCAGGCGCTCATCCGCGACAAGCGCATGGAGAACCTCTCCCTGCTGCCCGCCTCGCAGACCCGCGACAAGGATGCGCTCACGGAAGAGGGCGTGGCCCGGGTGCTGAACGAACTGCGCGAAAAGTTCGACTGGATCATCTGCGACAGCCCGGCGGGCATCGAGCGCGGCGCCACCATGGCCATGCGCCATGCGGATGTCGCGGTGGTCGTGACGAACCCGGAGGTCTCCTCGGTCCGCGACTCCGACCGCATCATCGGCCTGCTCGATTCCAAGACGGAGCTGGCCGAGAAGGGCGGGCGCATCGAGAAGCACCTGCTGCTCACCCGCTACGATCCGGCCCGCGCCGAGCGCGGCGAGATGCTGAAGGTCGAGGACGTGCTGGAGATCCTGTCGATCCCGCTGATCGGCATCATCCCCGAGAGCGAGGAGGTGCTGCGCGCCTCGAATGTCGGCTCGCCGGTGACCCTGAACAATCCGGCCAGCGCGCCGGGCCGGGCCTATTTCGACGCCGTGCGCCGCCTCAAGGGCGAGACCGTCGAGCTGACCATCCCGACCGACAAGAAGGGGTTGTTCGGCAAGTTGTTCGGACGGAGGGCTGCATGAGCCTTTTGAGCTTCTTCAACCGGCGCACCTCGGCGCCCGTCGCGCGGGAGCGATTGCAGATCCTGCTCGCGCATGAGCGCGGCGTCGTCGGCGGCAAGCCCGATCTCGTGGCGCAGCTGCGGGAAGAGATCCTGGCCGTCGTCCGCCGCCATGTCATGGTCGAGCAGGACAACGTTCAGGTGAAGATGAACCGCGATTCCGACATCTCGACCCTCGAGATCGAGATCGAGATTCCGGCGCCGGCCCCGGCGGGCGCCTGAAATCCATGAGCCTCAGCCAAGCGGCCCCTGCCTGCGCGGGGGCCGCTTTCGTTTTGGTTGCCGCTCTTACGGCTGCTGCTTGCCCCAGACGCCGATCTTCGCTTCGCGGGCCTTCTCGGCCGCGGCCTTGAGGTCCGGAGTCGCATCGTCGGTGGGCCGCCCGCCGCCGTTGAACAGCACCACGCGGGACAGATCCTGTCCGCCGACCTGGCACCGGTAGACGTCGTTTCCGGCCACCTGATCGCAGGCCACTTCGCGGCCGTTGAGATACTGGGTCAGGTCTTCGGGCTTGCCGGCGCCTGGCGCCCATTCCACTCCGAACAGGCGCACCACCTCACCGTTCAGGGACAGGGTCGCCGTGTCGATCACGTCCGGCACCCCGCGCAGCGCCCCCGCGGAGCCGGTCGAGCCCGTGCTCGAAGGCTCCGGTTCCCGGATGGGACTGGCCGCTGCGGCGGTGGCCGCGGCCGGCGCGCCCGTGCTGGACTGAGGGGCAGGCGCCTCGTCGCCCCGGAACAAGACGGCGCCGACGCCCACGAGCGCGAGGACGGCCGCCGCGCTGAGCGCGAGGGCCGGGCGCTTCCAGGAGCGGGTGCGCATGTCGCCGAAGACCGTGCGCTCGTGCTCCTCGGCCATCGGGACCGGATGGTGTTCCACCGGGTTCCCGGCGCTGCGGTCGCGCGCGACCGCGGCCTTGGACGCCTCGGGCGAGCTGCGCGGCCATTCCGCGGCCGGCAGCCTCGGGCCTCGTTCGTCAGCGGCGGCCTCCTGCCGCACCGGCGGCACGACTGCCTCCTCCGGTGGCGGGGCCGGTTCGGCCGCCGGCCGCGGAGGCGAGCCGGGGTCGAGGCTCATCCAATCGCGCTTCGGCTTCTCGCGCGGCCGGGGCGGTTCGCTCCCGTCTGCGATCGAGGCCTCGTCGCGCTTCGCCGGCCGGAACAGCACCGGATATTTCAGGCGCAGTTCGTCCATCAGGTCGTGCAGCGTGAACTCCGCATTCCGCCCGTCCTTCTCGATCGTGCGCGGCCGGCCCTCGTGGTCGATGATGGTGAGCTTGAGCACCCCGTCCACCTCGGACGGGCGCACGGAGGATTCGATGATCAGCTCGAGCGCGCGGCGGGCGTCGTCGGTGGGGTGAAACCGGTCGAGCTCCGCGTGGATGGTCTCGCGCATCCTGTCGCGCATGCGGGCCCAGTTGCGGCGCGGATCCGCCTTCGGATCGTGGGTCATGGTGTCGTCATTCATGCGAGGCGCCCTCCGGGGCACGATTTCGGCGGCGGTCCTGGCCGAGCAGCGTGCTGTGCTCGGCCACGATAACCGGCTTGTCGCCGATGAACTGAACGATGAGCTGAAGGGCGCCGGTGCCCTGCGAGATGCGCCGCCGCTTGGGCGACGAGGCGGTGAAATCGAACACCGCATGCACCGTGCAGACCTCGCCGGCCGGGTTGCACACGGTTCCGATCCCGTCCGGGCGCGGACGATAGTCGCGCTCGGGCCAGCGCCGCACGAAGCGCCGCTTCTCGTTGAAGAGCCTCTGCATGGTCACTTCGCGGCCATGGAAGAGGATCCGGGGCGCATAGAAGGCCGCCGTGGCTTCCAGCGCGACGTCGTTCGAGGCCGACCAGGACTGGAGATAATCGATCGCGAAGTTTCTCGCCACGGACTCGCGGTCGCCGCGCTTGTCGGCATCCGGGTCCTTCTGCGGCCGCGCCGTCACGGCGGGAGCCGACGGGGCTGCCGCAGGCGGCGGCTCGGCCTGCCGGACAGCCGGCGCGTCGGGCCGGGCGACCGGATCCTGAGGCTGTGCCGATCGGGTCGGCGGAGCCGCAGGGGCGGGAAGAGGTGCGGGGGGCGGTGTCGCGGCCTGCGGGGCCGGCGCCGGGGCGGCCGGCACGGGGGCGGCCGGTGCCGGGCTCGCGGGCGGGGAGGGCGGCGGGGAGGCCGTGCCCTCAGCCGGGGGATCGACCCAGGTCCGTCCTGTCTGCGCCGCAGCCATGGGGGCCGCGGCCGTCAGCAACGCCAGGAGGGCAGTGATCGATGTCAGCGGCCGACCGATCTTCATGCGTTTCCAATAGGCCTCGTGTTCAAAAAAGGTGACCGGGGAAAAGCGACCCGAAGGCTTCTCGGTTCCATGAGGCGCCCGGACAGGAAGGTTCCTGCCCGGGCGCTCGTAAAGGCTCAGTTTGACGATGATTCGGTGATGAAAAAACGGCTGGCTTCGGAACCGCCGTCAGAGCTGGGCGACGTCGACGGATCCGACCCCGGAGATCCCAATCGCCTGCGCGGAGGCTTTTGACAGGTCGATGACGCGGCCATGGGCATAGGGACCACGATCATTGATACGAACCACCACGGATTTGCCAGTCTTCCGGTTCACGACCCGGACCTTCGTGCCGAAGGGCAGGGTGCGGTGGGCGGCGGTCAGATCGTTGGTGTTGAAGGTTTCGCCGCTCGCGGTGCGCCGGCCGTGGAAGCCCGGTCCGTACCAGGAGGCGCGGCCGCTCTGGATGACCTTGCTGGACGATGTGTCAGGCTCCGCATGAGCGGCAGGAGTCAAGACGATCGTCGATCCGGAGATGAAAAGACTGGCGAGTGCGAGCGTCACCTTACGTTGATCCACAATGCATTCCCTTGATTGTTATCGATGGGGTGCAAAATGAAGGCTAATAGGGCAACATTAAGACGCTATAATCATCCGCCATATCGGATGTATAGCCTCAGTATCAGAGTCCACTATGCAATTGATCTATGATGATAGTGTAGCGATCAAATCGAGCGTCAAATTGAACTCAAACACTCTCTCGCGCGATTGCTTGGTCGCGCATGCTTGCTTACTGGGATGGGTCCGGCCCAGCTTTGCGCGGCGGAAGAGTCATGAGCCAGAGGGCAAGACCAAGGGCCACTGCGAGCAGAAGGGTCACCAGGGCCGCGACGCCGGACCAGCCGCCATGAATCCAGAACACGCCGCCCAGGGTGCCGACGGCGCTGGAGCCTAGGTAGTAGCAGAACAGATACAGGGCGGAGGCCTGAGCCTTCCCGCTCAGAGCCCGGTTTCCCACCCAGCTGCTCGCGATGGAATGCGCGCCGAAGAACCCGAAGGTGACGGCCACGACCCCGGCCAGGATGAGCGCCAGAGGATGGAAGAGCGTCAGCGCCACGCCGGCGAGCATGATCGCGATCATGGCCCATAGGACGCGCCGTCGCCCCAACCGTCCCGCCAGCTCGCCGATCCAGGCGGAGCTTAAGGTTCCGATCAGATAGGCGGAGAAGATCGCCCCGATGGCGGTCTGGCTCAGGGAATAGGGCGCCTCCGTCAGGCGATAGCCGAGATAGTTGTAGATCGTCACGAACCCGCCCATGAGGAGGAAAGCCTCCGCAAACAGGGCCCGCAGGCCGGGATCGCGCAGGTGTTCCCTGAAGGAGCCCAGCAGCTCTGCCGGACGGGCTGGGCGGGGTTGGAAGTGGGCTGAAGCCGGCAGGCTCCGCCAGGCCGCGACCGCCGATGCGAGCCCCACGGCTCCGATCAGGCCGATGGCGAGCCGCCAGGAGCCGAGATCCGTCAGCAGGCCGCTGATGATCCGTCCCGCCATGCCGCCTACCGCGTTGCCGCCGATGAAGAGCCCCATGGCGAGGCCGATGGATTTCGGATCCACCTCCTCGCTCACATAGGCCATGGCGACGGCCGGAAGGCCGCTCAGGGTGACACCGATCAGCATGCGGGCGAAGAGCAGGCTGGTCCAGTTCGGGGCGGCGGCCGAGAGAAGAGTCAGAACTGCCGAGGCGAAAAGGGACGCCACCATGACGGGCTTGCGCCCCCAGACGTCAGACAGGGATCCGGCCGCCAGCATGGCCACGGCGAGGAGGCCGGTCGAGAGCGACAGGGACAGGCTGCTGATGGCGGCGCTGACATGGAACTCCTGCGAAAACTCCGGCAGCAGGGGCTGAACGCAGTACAAGATGGCAAAGGTCGAGAAGCCGGCGGCGAACAGGGCGAGATTCAACTGGCGAAAGGCGGAGGTCCCTCTCACCAGACGGCTCGGTGTCTCCGGCATCTGCTCCTGCCTATATTCATTCCGCATGCCTGCTCCATGGACAGGTCTCGACAGGCGATCCAAAGACCAAGGCCGGTTCGGGGCTTCCATGCTTAGAGCGCAAGAGTAAGTCCGTCGACTGATCGGTCCATTCGCTGAAAGCATGGACTATGTGCCGAGTTTGCACTTCTCGGCGCGTAAAAACAGTATTCTATGTAAATCCATATCCTCCAAACTTGAGACCTTCAGGCTCGTTGCGTCGCCGCGCGAGCCTCATTTTTTGAGTCCTTCATGACCTCCGCCCCCGTCGCCCGGAAGAACCCGGCTCCGCCTGTGCCCTCCGGCGCGTCGGCCTCTCCGTTGCGGGGGATCCTGTTCCTGATCGCCTCTACGATCGTGTTTTCCGTGGCTGACGTCATCACGAAGCAGCTCGCTTCCACCCTGCCGCCGCCGGAAGTGGCCTGGATGCGCTATGTCACCTTCGCGCTCGTCATCATCCCTGTCGTGCTGATGAAAGGCGGCCCCGCCCTGCTGCGCTCGCAGCGGCCGAGCCTTCAGGTGCTCAGAGGTTTGGGCATGGTGGGCTCGTCCATCATGTTCATCCAGAGCCTGCCCCATCTGCCCGTGGCTGATGCGACCGCGATCTTCTTCGTCTCGCCGATCCTGATCATGGCGCTCTCCGTGCTGTTCCTCGGCGAGTCCGTCGGCTGGCGGCGCTGGAGCGCAGCGGCAATCGGCCTGATCGGGGTCATGATCGTGGTGCGTCCCGGCGCGGGCACCTTCCAGCCCGCGGCCTTCCTGCCGATCATCAGTGCATCGAGCTGGGCCGTCGGCGCCGTGGTGACCCGCAAGATCACCGGCGACCAGGCCCTGACGACGCTCGCCTATTCGGCCTCGGTCGGCAGCCTCGTTCTGAGCGCGCTCATGCCCTTCCATTGGGTGACACCGAATGGAACCGAGATCGCGCTCGGCCTGTGCATGGGCGTCCTGTTCGCGATCGGCCACGGATTCGTGGTTCTGGCCTATCGCCAGGGCAACGCGTCGCTGATCGCGCCGTTTTCCTATGTCCAGCTGATCTGGGCCGGCACGCTCGGCTATCTGGTCTTCGGATCGCTGCCGGATTCCTGGACCGTCGCCGGGGCCGGTCTCATTGCCGTGAGCGGCTTCTACACGGCTTACAGGGAGCGCGTCCGCGCCATGCAGAAGAGATTTTCAGCCTGACGCGCCTCAGGTTCCCGAATGCACGACGCGCAGACGTGGGCGGGCTGTGCGGCTGTAGAAGTTGAGCTCCACAAATTCCGCATCCGCCGGGCCCTCGACGAGCCGGTAGCCGAACTGCTCAACCAGGGCACGCACCTGACCCAGGTTGTCGTTGGAGATCCTGCGGGTGAATTCCGTCAGATCCTGGCTCATCAATGCCGCGACGATTCCGATCTCGACACCCTGGTCGAAATCGGCGCTGCGCGCCGGAAAACGAAGCCGCATACCCTCAGCGAGATGGATGTGGTGCATGGGATCCTGGACAGTTCACGCTTACAACTGGCAGCGTTTATCCGGCACAAGATCCTACCGGTTGCTTAAAGTCCCGCAGACCGCGGGCACGGGGCAGGGGTGTGGTTAATCCTTCGTGCAGAGGCGTGCGATGGATCCGGAAGGGCAGCTTTGCAGTTATCTCAAGGAAGGTAGTGCCGTAACGGCATGGCTGGTTCGGCACGGCCGGCTCTTACAACGGGAGTGAGGCGCAGCATGACGCGGCTTTTGATGGGGATCGCCTTGGCAACCGGTCTGATCGGGTCGGCGGCCCAGGCGGCGGATGTGAGGACGACCACACGGTTCGAGACCAGCCGGCTTCAGTCTGGCCGCGCGATCGCACGGCTCGCCGACCAAGGGCTCGGCTATTCCGTGCTGCACGATGCGCCGAGCGGCCCGCAGGGTTACTACCGGGTGCACGTGACCTGCGCCATCGACGAGAGCTTCATGCAGACCTACTGCCCCACGCCGGCCTATGTCTCCGCGTGCCCGCGCGCCCGGATCGCCTGCGCCGATGGTGGCGGGAGCGTTCAGGCCCTGCGGCTGAAGTACTGACAGGAACGCACCGACAGATCCTATTGGGACCATCCTGGTCCGGGCTCTGCCGGAGCGGGTGGCGGGTTTTCGGAAATCCCGCCTTGTATTCGCCGCAAGGAGACCCTAGATAACCGTTATCGACATTTGGCCGGACAATCGGGCCGTTACGCCTTGGCATTCCAGGCGCACGTTCAGACACTCTTCCAAACATCGACGAACCGAGCGCGCGCTCGTGCGGCTGCACGACGCTGGCTCACGTGCATATCAGCCTTACCAAGGATACCCCCCATGATTACGGGCACCGTGAAGTTCTACAACGACCAGAAGGGCTTCGGCTTCATCCAGCCGGACGACGGCAGCAAGGACGTGTTCGTCCACGCCACCGCGCTTGAGCGCGCCGGCATCCGCGGCCTGCGCGAGGGCCAGAAGGTCTCCTTCGACACCGCCGAGGACCGCCGCTCCGGCAAAGTCGCCGTCAACAACATTCAAACGGCCTAATGTCGGTTGAACAGGCTTGGCCTCCGGGCCGCCTCCCGAAGCCGCCCCTCGAGGGCGGCTTTTTGCTTTTTCTTCTGAAGGAGTCTCCCGTGGGTCATAAATATTCGATGGGCCAACTGGTTCATGCCGCTGCAGCCCATTTCGCCGATCGCACGAGCGGGACCTATGAGATCGTTCGCCTGATGCCCGAGAACAGCGCGGGCGAGCTGGGCTATAGGATCCGTGACACCCTGAGCGGCACCCAGCGTGCGGTCGGAGAATCGGAAATCCGCGCTGTCGGGACAAAGCAGGCCGGGCACAGTCATTGAGTCTTACCTTCCAGATCGCGGCATATTAAGAACGCCGGCGTTCAGCGTGGACTCAGCTACCTTGCAAGACACGAAACCAAGCGGCGTCTATGGGACGCCTCCGGCCGAACTGGCCGAGGTCCCGGCAGGGGCCATCCAGTTCTCGCCCCTGATCCCCGGTTCCGAGCGACTGGAGCAACAGGACGAGGGCTCTCTCGATCGCTTGATCGTGCTGGCCCCACCTGGAACGGTGGAACGACGCTACACCGTCGCCCTGGCCCTGCGGGCGCTTGCGCCCGGCGGGTCCCTGACGGTTCTTGCGCCCAAGGACAAAGGCGGTTCGCGGATCGGCAAGGAACTCAAGGGTTTCGGCTGCGACGTGGCCGAGACGTCTCGTCGCCATCACCGCATCTGCACTGGCACAGGGCCCGCGCATCCGCCGGGGCTCGAGGATGCTCTGGCGGAGGGCAGCCCCCGGGTCGACGAAACCTTGGGTCTCTGGACATGGCCCGGTGTCTTCAGCTGGAACCGCCCTGATCCCGGCAGCGTCCTCCTGGAGCAGACCCTGCCGGTTCTGAACGGGCGGGGGGCAGATTTCGGCTGTGGCATCGGCACTCTCGCCCGAACCGTCCTGGCCTCCCCCAAGGTCGAACGCCTGACCCTGATCGACATCGACCGTCGCGCCGTCGATATGGCCCGGCGCAACGTCGAGGATCCGCGGGCTGAGGTTCGCTGGACCGATATCCGCAGCGGCATCGACCTGAACGGCCTTGATTTCGTGGTGATGAATCCGCCGTTCCACGATGGCGGCGTTGAGGATCAAAGCCTCGGACAGGCTTTCATCCGCCGGGCCGCGGAGGCTCTCCGGCCGGGCGGGGTTCTCTGGCTTGTCGCCAACCGGCATCTCCCCTACGAGGCCGTCTTGAAAAGCCTGTTCAAGCGCGTGGCGCCGAAGGTCGAGGCGAACGGCTACAAGATCTACGAGGCCGTCAGATGAGCAAGGTTCCGACGCTGCGCCTCGACAGGCTTCTGGCCAATATGGGCTATGGCTCGCGCCGCGAGGTCCAGTCACTGGTCGATGCAGGGCTGGTCACCCTGGACGGGATTGAGATCGAGGATTCCGATCAGCGCATCGCCGTGACGCGCGACCTCTCGGAGCGGATGCGCATCCGGGGCAAGCCGCTCGACCCGCCCCCCGGCCTGGCGCTGATGCTGCACAAGCCTCTGGGCGTCACCTGCTCGCACAAGGAGGCCGGTCCCCTGGTCTATGGCCTCCTGCCGGACCGCTGGCGCCGGCGCGACCCGGCCATCTCGACGATCGGACGGCTCGACAAGGACACGTCGGGGCTTCTGCTCATGACCGACGACGGTACCCTGCTGCACCGGATCATCTCGCCCCGGGCAAACATCTCCAAGCGCTACCGCGTCACGCTTGACCGTCCACTGCGAGGCGACGAGGCGGAGATCTTCTCGGCCGGGACCCTGATGCTCGAGAACGAGGACAAGCCCCTCCTGCCGGCCGGCCTGGAGGTGATCTCCAGCACCAGCGCCTACCTGATTCTGACGGAAGGCCGCTACCATCAGGTCCGGCGCATGTTCGCCGCTCTCGGAAACCACGTCATGGCCCTGCACCGTGATCGGATCGGCGGCCTGACCCTCCCGGATGACTTGGAGCCAGGACAGTACCGCCTGCTCGGCGAGGCCGATCTCGCCCAGGTGCTGCCCCGGCCCGCAGGCAATTGAGGACGGGTCCGTTCGGCCCGCCTACGATGTCGCCGCGGCGATGAGCCCGGCGGTGTCATAGTATTCCTCGAAATCGACCGCCTTGCCGTTATGGAACCGCCAGATGTCGACCTTCCGGGTGTCTGCCACCTTGCCCGTTCCCTTGTGGCGCCAGACCACCCGTCCCACCACGGCCACGCGATCGTTCTGGGCGATGAACTCGTCCATGGCGTGGGAGATCATCTCCCAGTCGCGCATGAGGTCCTCAAGATAGGCACGCACGCCCGCCTTGCTGGTCCGGCGGGCCGTGAAGGGCACTTGCGGCGAACCCTCCGCCAGGGAGCCGAGGGTGACATCATCGGCAATGATGTTCATCCAGCATTCGCAGTCGCGGCCGCTGGTCTCCACCCATCGGGCATAGGCTTGGCGAAGAAGGGAAACATGGTCATTCGGGGCTGCCATTGAGCTCTCCTATGGAAAGCAACCTTGAGCGAGTCGCCCGAGCGACATGGTGAGGCAGGATCTGCTGCCTGCGCAATGTCTCTTCAGGTGGAGCCCAAGCGTGACCGGCGCTAAGCGGACCTCATATGCGCCCGCTTCGGTTGCTCTGAGGCCTCCGGTCGGGTTAGGGAGAGAGGTTCCCCACCTTGGGGTACCGTTCGCTCGGATGGACAGAGCATTGGCCCGACCTCGCATCTCTTTCGCCATCGTGCAGGCCTTGCTCGGACTGATTTTCCTGGCGTGGCTGCCGGCGATCAACCATGCGGGTGCGGAGACCCCTTTTCCCCTTCAGCTCGAGAAAGCTCTTCTGCTGATCGATTGGTCCGACAGCGGAGAGACGGAGCGGGAGAATGGTCCGGAGGAATGGAGTGACGGCGACGGCACCTTAGAGGCTTTCGTGTCTGCAGGTGTGGCCTGCCTCGTCCTGATGAACGGCCAAGGGCCGGGAGCTGCCATCGATCGCTGGCAGTTCATCAACTTCAACCTTCTCGGATCTCTGCGCGCGACCGGTCCACCTTCCCTTTGATCGCAGCCTGGCTTGTCCGGAAGCTAGTCCGAATGGTTCCGGTCGATTGCGTCATGCGCCTGAAATGGCGCTCCTCCTGTTCCTCGAGAACGGCTTTCAACCGTAATTTCGCCCCTGCATCGACCATCGCCGGTCAGCGGGCGAACCTCCGTTGCCGCTGATCTCGACCGTCATACAAGTTCCCTGTCATGGAAGCCCTTTTCCCCCAAGTTCTCAAACTCCTCGGCATCATCTGGATCAACGTCATCCTGTCCGGCGACAATGCCGTGGTCATTGCTCTCGCCTGCCGCGGTCTGCCGGAAGACAAACGCCGGATCGGCATGATCCTGGGTGCCGGCGTCGCGGTCGGCCTTCGGATTATCTTCACGGTCCTGGTCGCGGCGCTCCTTGCGACGCCGTTCCTGAAAATCGTCGGAGGCCTCCTCCTTCTCTGGATCGCCGTGAAGCTCCTGAACGGGGACGATGACGAAGGTGGCGTCAAGGAGACCGACCGTCTCTGGCATGCGGTCTGGACCGTGGTGGTCGCCGATGCTGTCATGAGCCTCGACAACGTCCTGGCGATTGCCGCGGTGGCGCAGGATTCCACAGCCCTTCTCGCCATCGGCCTCGCCATTTCCATCCCGCTTATCGTGGCGGGTGCGGCCCTTATCATGGCCCTTCTGGACCGGCTGCCCCTTCTCGTCTGGGCCGGCGCGGCCCTGCTGGGCTGGGTGGCCGGAGAGATGCTGATCTCGGATCCGTGGCTGATCGAACGTCTCGGTCAGGAACTCAGCCACAAGGCCGAGATCCCCACCGCCATCGTGGGAGCCGCCCTGGTGCTCGCTCTCGGCTATTTCTCCCGGCAGCGGGCAGCCGCTGACGAGACCTGAAGCCACGTAGGCTAGATCGTCCGGATTCTGACTTCGCGGCCGTCCCTGCCTCGGGACGGCTGCAACTGCCCTGCCGGCAGAGGTTGCCCTCCGGGCCGTTATCGGCTAGGGAAGAAACAGGCCCAGCGCCTCAAGCACCCGTAGCTCAGCTGGATAGAGCGTTGCCCTCCGAAGGCAAAGGTCACACGTTCGAATCGTGTCGGGTGCGCCACTGCTAAACTCTTGCAGAGCAAGGGTTTCAAGCACAAGGGCCAAGCCTCTCAAACAGCACAGAAGTCCAATCCGTCACAGCCCTGTCACAGCTGAACGGAAAACGACGAATGGCGACCATCCGCAAGAGAGGCTCTTCCTGGCAAGTCCAAGTACGAAGGGAGGGCTTCCCGCCTTTAACCAAATCCTTCTCAACCAGAGCTGATGCCGCTGAATGGGCACGAGATAAGGAGCGGCAAATAGACCGCGCTGAGCTTCCCTCGTCCATCAAGGAGTTCAGGGGAATGACCGTTGCTGACCTGCTCAGAAGGTATGGGCAGGAAGTCACTCCCAAAAAACGTGGGGCAAGGTCTGAACAATCTCGGTTGCGCCAGCTTCTCGGCCACAGCATCGCTGATGTTGGCCTCCATAACCTGTCGGGAGCAGCAGCATCCCGCTATCGTGACGACCGACTGAAAGCCGTCAAACCAGCTTCGGTGCGCCGTGAGCTGGTGGTGCTTCGTCATGTCTTTGAAGTGGCAATGACCGAGTGGAGCATCCCCATTCGTCTCAACCCTGTCCGTCAGATAAAGCTGCCGAGCGACTCAAAGCCGAGAGAGCGTCGTCTTGAGGATGGCGATGATACTCGCTTGGCTGAGGCGATAAGTGCAAACTCCGCTTGGTATCTCCGCCCCTTGATCGCCCTCGCTATTGAAACGGGTATGCGACGAGGTGAACTCCTCTCTATCCGGTGGAAGGACGTTGATATGACTGCTCCGACCATCCGCATCCTCAAGACCAAGAATGGCCATCCTCGCACAATCCCGCTCACTCCTAAGGCGGTTAAGATATTGACCTTGTTGGAGAGGAAGGATGAGCGGGTATTCCCCGTAACGCCCAACGCTGTTCGCCTTGCATGGGAACGGCTGAGAAAGAGAGCTGGTCTTGAGGATTTACGGCTGCATGACCTGAGGCATGAGGCTGTATCTCGTTTCTTTGAGTATGGTCTGACTGTGCCTGAGGTTGCTCTGATCAGTGGGCATCGTGATCCACGGATGCTGAGCCGCTACACTCACTTGAGGCCCGAAAGGGTCGCTGAGAAGTTAGCCAAGGCGACGGCTGGCTAATCAAAAGAAAAAGAGCCTGATGGAAGGACCGTCAGGCTCAGAGTCTAACCAGAGGGAACCAGTGAAGTTCATGAGGCCAACGGTCAAGCCTGATGCTGGTTCCCTCTTAGCTCACGGATTGGCAAGATACTTTGCTACTAGGAGCGCCAACACAATCAAAACCAAGGCTCCGACCGCCAATGGTCCTTCAGCATGAGCATCCAACAACTTCCAGATACGTAGAGACAGGCGAGGCAATCTCACGTTTGTTCTCCCGAAACATACCGTTAAGAGTACCACGGAATGAGAACAAATGAAGAACATTCTAGTTCGACTGTGGATGACTGTGGATTAGTTTTGACCTTGCAGCGGGGCATCAAAAAGCCGTCGATGCAGAGCAGATTAAGGCCCAGGAACCTGACGGGGCTAAGACCATGCCGGATGTTGAAATGACAATCGGAGTCGCTCACGACAGGACGGCAACAGCAATCAAGATTGCGCCTCTTGAACAGCCACCCTTGCAGCTGGTGCTCACATTTGACGAGCTTGATCAACTGATCCGCGAACTTGGAACCGCAAGAAGCAAGATGGTCGAAGGGCAATCACTCCCTGACTTTGAGAATGAGGAAGTCACAATCAGCACGGTTGCCAATGCAAGATGGTATATCAAAGCGTCGCCGCCAGCAGGGGGTTTGCTAGCATTTTATCACCCCAAGTTTGGACCAGTGGGTTTCACCCTCCCACGTGATCAGGTCATCCAGGTCGTTAACTTCCTGACAGAACGGTTTATTCTTCAACCCACTCAATCGGCAGAGAAGCACTAAGCTCTGCTGTAGCAGATAGCGTGACCTCAGGAGGGGAGATTGATGCGCACTTTGGCAACCACCGTCTTCGGATTGCTTGCAATCTCCCATCCCACAGTTGCACAGGACTGGAAGCCTCAAACGAACCGCCCAGAAGCCTCTTCCTCTCAAGTGCGCACCAGCCAAGAGGGTGATGCGCAAGCGGCAGCGCGTAAGAAGGCCGAAGATATCGAGAAGGCTCGTCAGCGCAGATTGGACAAGCTTGGTCGAAGCATCTGTATCGGTTGCTGACTGCGGCAGCCCCTGTCCTCCTACCGCTAAAAGAAAGAACCCCAAGCGGGGAAACTTGGGGCTCTCTCAGAGGACCATGAAGGCAACATCGATCTGCCGAGGCGGTGCACAGGAAGGAACGCCTGGGCAGAGAGACAACTCTGCACCCCTGAGTTTGGTCCCTCTTTGCTCTTCTAAATCTTGCTAAGGCACAGGTGGAAACATTCACCACTCATGCTGTTACCGACAGGATGGGAGCTGCAATGTCTGAGATCGCTAAAGCTTCGTACTATCGGGAATTGAAACGGGAATTGGACTTACGGGAAACGGAGTCCCAGCTTCTTGCGGCTGCGGCGGAGAAGCTTGAGCGGGAAAGTCAGACAGTCATAGCCGAAGCAATCCGCGATATGTGGCGTCACAATGAGGTCGCGAGGATTAGGCTTCAGACCCAGCTGGGCGCTCTCTTCTTCTGCTGAATGGCCGCCCCGTCGTCATCTAACCCCAAGGAAAGGGCGCTTCAGCAGCAATGACGCCTGATGACTGCTCCTGATGTACAGACCCAGCGGAGACTTGAGGTTCTGGCTGAGGCGGAGTCCAGGACCACCAGTGTAGGATAAGCTTATAGATGGCTGGGATTGCCCCTAGCCCCTTACGCTGGATGATGCGGCTACGGAGAACCGTTCCGATGAAGAGGAGCAGGGTTTTCATAGCTGATAAGTAAGTAGCAAACTCGGCTATAACAAGGCTCGGAGGCTGTGTCTGACCTTCAACGCTAAGGTTTAAACTGAGCTTACGGTATTTCTCCTCCCATTAAGCAAAGCGCCGTTCTGCTGCTGAACACCCGGAAGGGTGGGTGTGGGACCCAGGGGGCTTTCTGTCGCCCATAAAGACAACGTCGCTCGTGCTCATCCCTGAGCTGGACGGAGGGTCTGGCCGCACCGCCTGAGGATTGTTCCACCCATTAAACAAAGCATTTTCCGCTCCGCTTTAGGGCTGTAAGATTAGCCCGACGCTCAGCCTAAAGAATTGTGTCTCCCATAAAGCAAAGCGTTTTCAGCTCTTACCTCATGAGCGGGACATTAGCGGTTAGCTCAGCTCAGTGAGTTGTACCTACGACCAAGCAACGCG
This sequence comes from Microvirga terrae, assembly GCF_013307435.2. Taxonomy (NCBI): domain Bacteria; kingdom Pseudomonadati; phylum Pseudomonadota; class Alphaproteobacteria; order Hyphomicrobiales; family Methylobacteriaceae; genus Microvirga; species Microvirga terrae. The sequence continues at coordinate 5,159,668 of NZ_CP102845.1, read as the reverse complement.
CCTCGCACGCAGACTGCTTGTAAGATCACCGTGAGGCCGAGGGCAAAGCTCAGCGGGTGAATTACCGCCGTCATTAAGCAAGAGCGCCTCTCCAATCGGATCAACAGACGGAACATCAGCCTTCAACTCAGCTCAAAGAATTGTACCTCCCATAGAGCAAAGCGCTTCGCACACTTGCATGACTGCTCTGACACTCAGTGGAAAGCCCAGAGACACAATACCGCCACCATTAATGGCAACCCGAAGACAGGCTAGCTCTAGGGACAGCTCAGGGACGCAATTCTCCCTTCCACAAAGTAAAACGTCTCTGCCTTACGGTTCGCTCAATGTTTGAGAGATCGCAACCCGCTTAACGAGCAGTCCAGATTTTGCAATCTCAAACTTGGACTCTCTTCAATAAGTTACTTACTTTTCAGCAGGTTAGGCAGCGCATCCTTAGAGAGAGAAGCAGAGAAGAAGCGGGTTTAGACCCATTCCTTAGCTTCAACCTCGACACCATCCTCAACAATCAGACTGATCACTAGTGAGTGGTCGGTTTCCAGTAGAGCTGCGTCTTGAAACAACAGCCTACTCTCATTCCTTAGGAACAATAATGACTATCACAATCATCGACTCCATCATGGGGTCGGGAAAGACAACCTTTATGATCAACATGATCAACAAGACCCATGAGGAGTCTTTAGGTCAGTCCTTTCTCAATCCTGATTATCAGGCTCCTCGCTTCCTCTATGTCGCTCCGCTACTGTCTGAGGTTGATAGGATTAGTAAGGCTTGCCATAACCTGAACTTCAAAGACCCTCAGCCTGTAGAGGGTCGTAAGCTCCACCATCTGTCTACGCTGATTGAGGAAGGGGCTAACATCTGTACGACTCATGCTCTCTTCCGCCTCCTCACCAGAGACATTTACGAGAAGCTCAGTCAGCAGAACTACACCCTGATCATTGATGAGGTTCTGGACTGTGTGACTATGTTTGATGGTCTAACGGCGTCAGACAGGAAGCTCCTACTTCAAGATCATCTCGTCTATGCAGACCCAGACACTAAGAGTCCGTCCCGTAAATCATGAACACCGTCCCAAGCGGCGGACGAGGAGCATGACGGAAGCAGCGTAAAGGAATGCTCGGGCCGACGTGAGCGTCGCCTCAGGATCCTTCCAGAGCCGGCGGTTGCGGCTGATCCACGCGAAGAAGCGTTCAACAACCCAGCGGCGTGGATGCACCGCGAACCCTACCTGATCAGGCGGCTTCTTGACGATCTCGATGATAATCGAGGTCGCTTGGGTGGGAGCCTCGCCGGCATAGCCGCTGTCGGCAAACGCTGTGACGATGAACGGGAACGCGCGTCGTGACAGGCGCAGGACCACACAGGCCCCATCCCGGTCCTGCACATCAGCCGGCTGCGGCTCCAGGATCAGACCGCGCCCGTCAGTGTCGACCATCACCTGGCGCTTGCGGCCTTTGACCTTTTTGCCGGCATCATAGCCTCGTGGTCCGCCGCTCTCGGTCGTCTTCACACTCTGGCTGTCGAGCACGGCGGCGGTGGGCGAGGCCTCTCGGCCGACCCGCTCGCGATCAACCATAACCAGCAGATGGTTGAGGGTCTCGAACAGGCCCGTGTCGCGCCAGAAGCTGAACCAGCGGAAGACGGTGCTCTTGGGCGGCAGATCAGAGGGCAACAGCCGCCAGGCAATGCCGCCGCGCAGGACATAGAAGATACCATTGAGGATCTCACGAGCCGGCCAGCGCCGGGGTCGTCCGCGGGTGCGGGGCGCAGGCAGGAGCGGCGCGATCAGCGCCCACTCGGCATCGGTCAAATCGGTTTCGTATCGCAAGCCGTCGCGGCTATACTGCCGCCGGGTGGTCGGGGTCCACATTGCGGTTCCAAGTCAGGCATCAGCACCCTCTTGGAATCATAGCGGCCTCGGCCACTCAACCCTTTTCGGGACGGGCTCTAAGCGTCTCAAGTGGAACCATAGGGACTACCCTCGCTACTCAGGCAGGTTCAACACCATTCGTGACCTATGTGATAACGGCAATCTCGTCCTCTATCGTGACACAGCACTGATCTGGGAGTTCCCGACTGACTTCCTCAAGTGCTTCAATCAGGTTTACGTCCTCACCTATATGTTTCATGGCTCTCCAATGTCAGCTTACCTCAGAGCTGAGAGCTTGGACTTTGAGATGATGACTCTGAGGGCTGGTCAGCTTGTCTCCTGGGAAGATCATTCAGATGAGACTGAGATTAAGGATAGACTGAGGAAACTGATCACTGTCTATGAAGGTCCAGCCAATGATAGAGGCAAGCCCAAGGGGCGTGAAAACCCCATGTCCTCAGGATGGTACGACAAGCTGCTCAAGGATGATCCTGATAGGCTAGAGCGGATTAAAAAGTCTGCTGAGCATTGGTTTAAGATAACTGCTCAGACACCCGCTAACGACAATGCTTGGACCGCCTACAGTAAGGTCAGGAAGACTCTTAAGGGCGCTCGTTACGCTAAGGGCTGGATACCGAACAACGCTAAGGCAACGAATGACTACAGGCATAAGAAGTCACTCGCCTACCTCTGCAACCTGTTCCACAACCCGATGATCAAAGGCTACTTTGAGGATAGGGGGATCGCTGTCTATGAGGAGCTTCATGCCCTGTCTGAGATGATCCAATGGATATGGCGGAGTCAGATCAGAGATGATCTGCCAATCAAGGTGTTTATCCCATCAGAACGTATGAGGAGCCTGTTTATCAAATGGCTTAACACCGCAAGCGTTCAAGAGCTGATTGAATTGGATCAGAAGCTAGCTGCTTAACATCTACCCTCTCGGACGCTGCAACATGCGACTGAGAGAGTTATCCGCCTTATGGGTTTGGTCCGATACTCTCAGACCGCTCGGCCGCACCTACCGACCAACAAAGGCCGAAGCCAGAATCGTAGTTGCATACGCTGACATGATGAAGAACGGGCCAAGCACTGAGGCCGATAGGAGCAGGACCAGTGAGTTTTTGAGAGTACGCATCGTGAGCCTTTCCACTGTCTCGCCCAAAGCGTAAGACACGCAACGCTAACCATAGGTTAACCTTGGCTGTAAAATCTGATGGCTTGACGGAAAGACAGGAAGCTCACTGTGAACGCCGTCGCTTATCAGACGATCTTAACGCCTTCCGATGCTTATAGCCGCCTTCACTAAATGATCGAAAATCACATGACCAAGAGACTACTGAACACGCCATTGTCTTCACTGATGGCGCTTGCCTTGGAAATCCTGGACCAGGAGGCTATGCAGCCGTTGTCACTATTGCAGGGGACGAGCAGATTATTGTGGGCCGAGACACGGCAACGACAAATAACAAGATGGAAATGCTTGCTGCTATCAAAGCGCTTGAAGCTGTTCCTCGCTCGACTCCGATCATTATCCACAGTGATAGCCAGTACGTTATCAAAGGCGCGACCCAATGGCTTCGCGGATGGAAAGCTAAGGGTTGGCGTAAGGCTGATGGTAAGCCTGTGTTAAACCAGGAACTCTGGCTAGAGATAGACAGGCTGATCCAAGGCCGGAAGATCAATTGGCAATGGGTCAAAGGCCATGCTGGACATGAGCAGAACGAGCGAGTTGATGCGCTTGCCAATGCTGAGGCTCATATGGCTGCTATGGCGATTGGGTTTGCTGGAGCGGTACGCTAAGGGCTGACACATGACCCTCTCGGAAGCTCCTCACAGCAACTGAGAGGGTTTGCTGATCTGTGGGTTTGTTTAGGTATTTTATTGAATTGTTACGGCCTTAGCCAATTTTGCCTTGGTCAGTTTCATCCGTGCCTTAAGAACGAGGTGTATATGAAATTCTGGAATAGAACCCTCGCGCCTCATCACGCACTTCACTCCGCCGCACTTCGTAGTCATGCGGATTTGGGAGAATGGCTCTCTCCAAAGTTGTCATGATAGAGACTGTGCGATCTATAACACTATTCAAATCTGCGGTCGCAACGTCCCCGATTCCTTTCTCCTTGCCTTGTAATCTTTTGCTAATCTCGGCTCGCGTTCGATAGATTGGATGCGCAATATTCTTGTCACGATAGTTCCGAAGGCGCTGCATCGCCGGTAACTCAGCGACCCGCGCAACGTCTTTTATGGCTTGCTCTGCGCTTTCCATCAGCTCCTTTACGTCAGGACCCTGGCGCTGTTCTTGCGTAGAGCTTTCTTCGGTAAGACTACCCAGCTGTCCCAAGATACCAAAGCCCGCTCCATTACTGTTCCTCAACAGAGATTGCGCTTCCAGTCTCCGTTGGATGAGGGGCAAAACGTCATCCGCATTCAAAAGCGCCGCTATTGTTGGAAGCCCAAAACCGTGTGCATCGAATTTGTCCCAGAGGCGGCATACTTGGACAATCTCGTAATTTATTACCGTGAGTATAAGCGTGTCCGGAGGTCCGACCGGCTCATTGTGGGTTTCTCCGATCATGTTCCGGATCGCTTCTGACGCCCACAGAGCTTGCTTCTGCTCGTTAAGACGGATCACCTCCACCATTAGTCCAGAGGTTGATGCGAGGCGGTTCTGAGCTACAAAAAAACGCTCCTCCGCCGTTAGATGATTAAAGTCTCTAGGCTCACCGTTGGACATGCCTTGGCCTTTGCTTTGCTGCTAAGCTAATGGCGCGATAGGGCAAACTCAACCGGTTGCCGAACACTCTGATAGGTTCTCAAACGAACCTCACAGCAGACCGCAGCAATGGATCTATCACAAGCGAACTGAATATGTTTGATTGTTACAAAAATCTCTGAGTCTATCGCTCAACCCATGTGCAGCCATGTTCCCCCCTTAGGCATCAGATCAAGAGGTTATCTCTAGCTTTAACCTGATCGCCTCATAAGACGCTCCCGAAATTTGAGCGATCTGATTGCGTGCCTCATCAAGCACACGTTGTACTGTCAACTTGAGTCGCCGTGGCTCGGAGGCGACCGCCGCAGCTACCTCATCTTCATCTATGCCAAGCAGTCGGCACACCTCTGGAAGCAGCTCAGGAGACGGAGCAGTTGTGCCAACCTCCCAACTATTTACAGCCTGACGGGTGACACCAAGCGCCGAGGCCAGTGCCGCCCCAGTCATGCCGATCTTCTTCCGTCCCGCTTTGATCCTGACGCCGAGGCCAATACCTTCCGCCGGTCTGGCGGCTACCTCCTCTGGAACCTCAAATGTGAGACCAGGGTCATGCTTACCAAGATAGATCCAGTCTAGGCTAACCTCAGTAAGAGCGACGAGCTTAAGTGCCTCATCAAGTGAGATGCGTCGGCGTGCATTTTCAAAGTTACTCCAAGACTGCTGACCCATGCCTATATACTCACACCAGTCCTTGGCCCGAGTATAACCTAGCCTCTCCCGCAGATGGCGCAGCCTACGAGCTATTGCCTGCAAGGCCAAAGGGTCATTCTCTATCTGATCTAACACCACTTATGCCCCCAGCAGCCTTTGCTCAAATCGTGCAGCCGAGCCGAGCTTATGTCTAGCGCACGGGGCGTGAGACGGCAGAGCATTGATAATTTTATTGCAAAAACCTGTGAGCCTATCGCTCAACCCGTGCTCAGCTGGTTTCCCCCGTACCCGTGGGGAAGGTCTCGGCTTGTCACAGTGGTTGTCACAGTGAGTGTGACAAACGGAGTTGAACAGAGAGCTTTAAAATCCTTGCTAAGCTCAGGAAGGCTGCTAGGTTAGGTAGCGTAACTGATTGGATTTACTGACTGTTTGTCAGGCCCAGCGCCTCAAGCACCCGTAGCTCAGCTGGATAGAGCGTTGCCCTCCGAAGGCAAAGGTCACACGTTCGAATCGTGTCGGGTGCGCCATTCATTCTCGATGACATAGTTATAGAAGACACGCCGTTCTGATTGCTTCGCGCAAGCAATCGGTGGGTGAGCGAGGCCGTTTCATTCATTGGATTCGGCTCCCGAATGGGTCCGATGCTTTAGCGGGCCCATTACGGCACTCAGGGACATAGAGAGTTTGTGGTGTGAGTTTGTGGTTCGGATTTTCTGACGACTTCGCGAGACGAGCGATTGAAATGAAGTGCACCTGCTTGGCCAGCGGGATGGTAGCCCCGGACGGCCGGGGCTACCAGGGAGCCTAGCAACAGTTAGATGACGACGAAGTCAGCGGCCGTCATCTTCAGGTGAGCGTCGAGTTTGGCGAACTTGATCGCCGCGCCGCTGCCGGAGCCGTCGGCATCGTATGACAGATCGCCCGTCTTGCTGTTGTAGATAACGCGGTCGGTGGAATCCAAGGCTTTCTTGCCGATCACGAACTTGCTGGCCGCCAGGGTTCCCGTCGATCCGAGCTTGGTGAAAACCGAGTCGTTGAGACAGATGCGATCATCCGGTGGCTTGAAGTCGGTGATGGTATCGACGTTGTCCGAGCCCAGTTTCGTGTCGAACATGAAGGCGTCCTTGCTTGCGCCACCCGTGAGGATGTCGCTGCCGCCCTTGCCCCACAGGTAATCTTTTCCGCCCTTGCCATCGATCTTTTCGACGGCCGTCGTGCCAATCAGCTTGTTCTTACCGTTGTGTCCCGTAATCGCTCTCATAGACGTCGGTGCCGAGGTAAGGGTCGACAGGGGAGTGAGGGGCGGTTCAGAACCTCCCAATCCAAATTCGAACACGCCGAGGTCTGCGGTTGCGCCGAGATAGGCGCGGCCGCTGACGGCGACGCCCTTGTCGATGAGGTCGCTGGAGCTGGCCAGGTGCAGGAAGGCGCTTTGCGGCAGGGAGCCGTCGGCGGCGCGGGCGGCCACGGCGGAGCTGCTGTCGAGCGACTGGAAGTCGGCGCTGGAGAGCGACACGCCCAGGTCCCAGGAGTTGTGGTCGGCCGTGCCGGTGGTCTTGAGCTTGCCGGTCCCGTACGAGATGTTGTTGCGGAACACGTGCCCGGCCGCGGCATCGAAGTAGAAGTTGTAGATGCCGTTGTTGTAGGCGGTGTTGTTGTAGAGCGTCAGCTTGGACACGCCGCCGTTGCTGCCGTTCTCGTCAAAGCCGTTCATCTTGTTGCCGAAGGCCACGTTGCCCTCGACCACGTGGGCGCCGGCGGTCGAGCCGGAGCCGTCGCGCACGCCGCCGAGCTTGAAGCCGTTGCCGTCGCCGCCGGGCTTGCCGTCCACGGTCCAGCCATTGCCCCAGGCCCAGTTGTTGATCACCTTGAGAGCGCCGGCCTTGGTGCCGTTCTGGATGTTGTAGAAGTCGTAGCCGTCATCCGAGTTGGCCCAGGCGCGGGTGCCCTCGAGCACGTTGCCGCTGCCCGTGGTGGCAACCTGGAAGCCGTCGGCGTTGTCGAGGTTCAGGTCCTGGTTGTGATGGGAGTCGATGTTGCGCAGCAGGTTGTTGGCGCTGGAGCCGAACAGGGACACGCCCTTGCCCTCCCACTGCGACAGGCGGCCGTTGTGGTGCACGTCGAGGTTGTCGAAGACGTTGCTGTTGGACGCGCCCTTGATCAGCAGGCCGCCTTCGGCGCCGTTGCGGATCTCCAGGTTGGTGACGCGGTTGAAGGACACGCTGTCGAGGCTGAGCACGTAGCCGGCGGCGCCGCCCTTGGTCATGGCCGCGCCGTCGAGCACGGCCTTCTCGCCGGGTGCGCTGGTGATGGTGATCGGGGCGGCGGCGGTGCCGTCGTTAGTGAGCTTGAGGCCGGTGGTGAGCTTGTAGACGCCGCCGCGCAGGTAGATGGTGTCGCCCGGCTTGGCCAGGCTGTGGGCGTGTTGCAGGGAGGCGAACGGCTGCGCGGCCGTGCCGGCCCCGCTGTTCGACCCAGTCGTCGACACGTAATAAATCGTCATCTCTGAATTTCCCCTTGTCATTCAGGATTGTTCAAGCGGATGGAATAGTATTAATTTACTAAACTCGTTGCTGATGCTTGTTTATGATCCGCGGGGGAGACATTATCTGAGAATGTGTCCTGTTTATGTCCTGCATAACAAGATCGTGATTATGGCTTTTGCTGCCAACATACTGACAAATATGCGGCAATATCCTGCCACCGCTCAGCGGTGGGAATCTCATCTCCATTTCGAAGACAGAACGAATTGGTGAGTGTTGTTGAGGGGCTTGCCTGCCTCACTCACAATGCACGAACCCATCCTGGCAGGGAGCACGGCATTGGTGCCGGCCGAACGGCTGACATCATGGCCATCAGCAATCTTTGAAAATTCGTGCACCCCTGCCGCATAACGCGGCCTCGTCTCGAGAACCTGTTCGGCTGCCGACGTCATCGTCCTCATGCCCACTCGGCTCGAACAGAGTGCCTTCCTCGAGCTGGCGCTAAGTCGATCCTGCGGGGATGACAGCTCTTCTCGAACTGCTGCTTGGGCCGGGACTCCGGAGCGCTGAACGTGCATCGCATTGCTCTCGCCACCAACCGATTCCGGTGGCATTCAAGGTGCTTTAGCTCCTCAGCCGCGGCCGCGATCTCACAGGGAGAACGGCAAGATCGCATTTGGACACAGGGCAATGCCCGTACCTCGCCCTGCGATGGCAAAGGTCATACGGCCGACGTGTCGGGTGCACCATTCCTTCTGCAGGGGATCAGTGTCGAGGTCTCTCCCGCGACCGGGTGACATTCTCAGCGTCCGGCTCCGGTTTGCAGGCAACCGATGGGTTCCCGCAGGCGCATGAAGACTTCTCGCTGGAGCCGACGACCCCGCGCGAGCTGCGTGGCTTTTCCGACAGGTCGATCATGACCTGCTTTCCGGAGATGGGGTCGAGAACGGTCATCGATCGTCTTTCAATCTTCCGGCTGCACATGCCGTATCCACGCTTGGAAAACGGCCTCGTGCCCGCTCCGTTCAGGCTTGCCGACGCATCATGTGCGCTGGAGCACGAGGGAGTGCTGAATGGCCGCGCTAGGTCGGATCAAGCGCTTCGGGAGGGATTCCGGCAGATCACTCCGGACAACGCAGCACCGCTCAATGCGGGCGACGTGCGATGATCCAGACCGCATGGACGATGCCCGGAATATAGCCAAGGATCGTCAGGAGAATGTTGAGCCAGAACTGGCCGCCCAAGCCGACGGTGAAGAACACGCCGACCGGGGGAAGCAGGATCGCCAGGAGGATACGCAGAAGGTTTGCCATGGGATCGCGACGAGAGGTGAAGCCATGGAAAGAACGGCACCGCGGCCGTTCCGTTCCGGGCCTGATCGCCGTGACGCGATCACGAAAGCATTAGTACGGTCAGCGATCCCATTTGATGCCGAGAGCACTGGTGACGAGCCGGTCGATGAGCACCGGCGCATCAGCCGCCATGCGCTCGATTCCCGTCACGGCTTGGCGCGTCATGCGCCCATTCAGAAATGCGTAATCCATCACGATCGCGCTGACGAGCGCGATCACGGTCTTGAAGGCGCGTGAGGCGAGATCTGACCAGGACATGAGACCTCTCAAGGGGAATCGGATCGCCTCATGCCCGAAGGATCCGCCAGGATCAAGCTTTCGCCAGCATCCACTCGTGATCGGGATCGTTATGGAACTTCCAGATCCGCTTCGGGCCCGCCATCACGTTCAGATAATAGAGCTCATAGCCGTGCGGCGCGCCTACCGGGTGATAACCCCTTGGCACCAGCACCACGTCGCCGTTGCTGGCGGCCAGCGTCTCGTCGAGGGAGCGGTCGTCGGTGTAGACCCGCTGAAGCGCAAAGCCGGTCGGCGGGTTGAGACGATGGTAATAGGTCTCTTCCAGCAGCGACTCAGTCGGCAGCATGTCTCGGTCGTGCTTGTGCGGCGGGTAGCTCGACCAATGGCCCGAAGGCGTGATGACTTCCACCACGAGCAGGCTCTCTGCGGCTTCGGTCTCCGGCAGGATGTTGCGCACGTGGCGCGTATTCGTGCCCTGGCCGCGCGTCTCTTGGCCAACCTGATCGGGACGGATCACACGAGGGGGGAGCTTTCCCTCGGCGGGCGCCGTGCAGACAGCGATCTCACAATCGGTCTGCGTCTCAAGTGACCACTCGGAGCGGGCAGGCGCGTAGAGCGACCACGGATCCGGATCGAACGGCGACGAGCGTCCGCCGATCACGCCGAAATCCTGCCCCGAGGCCGCCACGCGGGCCTTGCCCGACAGGAGCACGACACAGGCCTCCCGATCCCCTGTCGCCTGATGGAGGCTCTGCCCGGCCTTCAGCTGGTAGACCTCGAATCCCACATAGGTCCACCCGGCGGAGTCCGGCGTGATGGCGTGGATGCGCCCCTGGTGATCGGGCTTCGACGGTTTGACGAGAAGATTCGCCATTGCATTCTCCCTTATCGCAGGCCGGCTTTCCTGAGGAATCGCGTCAGATTGGCATAGCCCATCTTGGCATAGGTCAGCGGATGCGCCTTCTTCGGATCCTGCTCCGCCTCGATCACCACCCAGCCGCTGTAGCCGGGCAGTTCCTTGAACACCGAGACGAAATCCACCATGCCGTCGCCCGGCACCGTGTAGACGCCTTCGATGACGGAATCGAGGAAGCTCCAGCCCTGCGCCCGCGACTTCTCCATCACGTCCCTGCGGACGTCCTTCGTGTGCACATGGCTGATGCGGCCGCGATAGCGACGGGCGAGCGCGGCCGGATCCGCGCCGCCCCAGGTGGCGTGGCCCGTATCCAGCAGGAGATGCACGGCCTCGCCGGTGGAGCGCATGAAGGCGTCGATGTCGGCCTCCGATTCCACGATGGTGCCCATGTGGTGGTGATAGACGACGCGCACGCCTTCCTGCAGGGTCCGCTCGGCGACCTCCGTGATGCGGCGCCCGAACTCGGCCCAGTCGCCGTCCTGCATGACCGGACGCTGCGACAGAGGCTTGGAGCGGTCGCCATGGATGGCATTGGAGGTCTCGGCGAAGACGAGCACGTCCGAGCCCATGCCCTTGAGAAGATCGAGATGCGGGCGCAGCGCCTTCATCTCCGCCTCGGCATCACGCTTCAGCAGCTCGGCCGAATACCAGCCCGAAACGCACGCGAGGCCGAAGGGCGCCAGCGCCTTCTTGAGGGCTTCCGGCTCGCGCGGGAACTTGTTGCCGAGCTCCATGCCCTCGAACCCGGCCTCCCTGGCTTCTGCCAGGCACACCTCCAGGGGCGTCTCGCCGCCGAGTTCCGGCATGTCGTCATTGGACCAGCCGATGGGATTGGCCCCGATGCGGATCGTCATGTTCGTCTTCCTCTGTCCTGGTCAATCGCCCACGCGCTGAGTGGCGAGAGCCGTTTCGTAATCCCTGCGGGCTTTGTTCACCTGCTCGCGCACCGACACTTCCGGTACCGCTACATCCCACCAATGGCCGCCGGCTTCGGTCGAAGCGAGCGGATCGGTGTCGATGACGATGACCGTGCTGCGGTCCGCGCCGCGCGCCTTCTTGAGCGCATCCTCCAGCTCGCCGATGCCCTTCACCTTGATGGATTGCGCGCCGAGCCCGGCCGCATGGGCGGCAAAGTCGATCTCGGGAAGGGTCACGTGATTGGTGTGCTGCAGCAGGTTGTTGAAGCTCTCCCCGCCCGTAGCGCGCTGCAGGCGGTTGATGCAGCCGTAGCCGCGGTTGTCGAGCAGTACGACGATGAGCTTGTGCCCCAGCATCACTGAGGTGGCGAGCTCCGAATTCATCATGAGGTATGAGCCGTCGCCCACCATCACGATCACCTCGCGGGACGGATCAGCCATCTTCACGCCGAGCCCGCCTGCGATCTCGTAGCCCATGCAGGAATAGCCGTATTCCATATGGTAGCCCAGCGCCGCGCTCGCCTTCCAGTGTTTGTGCAACTCGCCCGGCAGGCCGCCGGCTGCACAGACCACCACGTCGGTCGGCGACGAGGCGCGCTGAACCGCGCCGATCACTTGCGCGTCCGACGGAAGCTCCGCGTTGGTTGGGTTCGTGTACCGGGCTGCAGCATCGAACCAACGGGCCTTTTCGTCGTGGGCTTTGGCCGTCTGCTCTTCCGGCGCCGTCCAGGCGCCGAGCGCGTGGCTCAATTCCTCAAGGCCCACGCGCGCGTCGGCCACGAGCGGAGCCGCACTGTGCTTGGTCGCGTCGAAGGCCTGCACGTTGAGGCCCACGATGCGCCGCTTCGGGTTCTTGAACAGGGACCAGGAGCCCGTGGTGAAGTCCTGCAGGCGCGTACCTACGGCGATCACCACGTCGGCGTCTTCGGCGAATGCATTGGCGGCGCCCGTCCCGGTCACGCCGATCGCGCCGAGATTGGCCGGGTGGTCGTGGGGCAGGCTCGACTTGCCGGCTTGCGTCTCACCCACCGGAAGGCCGTGCTTCTGCGCGAAATCCGCCAGGGCGCTCTCGGCGCCCGAGTAGAGGACGCCGCCGCCCGCCACGATAAAGGGTTTCTTGGCCTTGCGGATGAAATCGGCCGCCTGGGCGAGCTCGGTCTCGTCCGGACGGATGCGGCGCTGCGTCCAGATCTTCTCCGCAAAGAAGCTTTCCGGGTAGTCGTAGGCTTCGGCCTGCGTATCCTGGCAGAGGGCGAGCGTCGCCGGGCCGCATTCGGCCGGATCCGTGAGCACCGTCATGGCGCGCTGCAGCGCGGGGATGATCTGCTCGGGACGGGTGATGCGGTCGAAATAGCGGGAGACTGGCCGGAAGCAGTCGTTCGCCGAGATTGTGCCGTCAGCAAAGCTCTCGATCTGCTGCAGCACCGGATCCGGTCTGCGGTTGGCGAAGACATCGCCCGGGAGGAGCAGTACGGGCAGGCGGTTCACATGGGCGACGGCCGCAGCCGTCACCATGTTGGTGGCACCGGGGCCGATGGACGTGGTGCAGGCCATCATGCGCCGCCGCCGCGAGGCCTTGGCGAAGGCGATGGCCGCGTGCGCCATGCCCTGCTCGTTATGGGCCCGATAGGTCGGAAGCTGGTCGCGCACCCCGTGCAGGGCCTCGCCCATGCCCGCCACGTTGCCGTGTCCGAAGATGGCCCAGACGCCGCCGAAGAGCGGCAGGATCCGTCCGTCGATCTCCGTCTTCTGGGCCGTCAGGAAGCGGGCAACGGCTTGCGCCATGGTCAGGCGGATCGTGCTCATGCGTGTACCTCTCGAATGGCGTCGCAAGGTGTTCAGGTTTTCGCGGTCATGGGAAGAGGACAGAGCCTTCCGCGGGCTTCATCCTTGGTATTAGGCGGCATTCACCTGGTCCGAGACGCGCTGCCACGCGTCGACGAGGCGTTGGAATCGGGAGGCCATGTCGCTGACGGCCGCTTCATCCGAGATCTCGCCCTTGAGCCAGCGCCGGGCCGCATCGTTGAAGATGGTGCGGCCGACCGCAAAGCCCTTCACCTGCGGCTCCTTGGCGGCGGCCGCGAAAGCGGCTTCCAACTCGCTCTCGGGCGCCTCAAGGCCAAGCAGCACGATGCCGCGGCAGTAGGGGTCGTTGCGGGTGATGACCGCCCCGATGGAATGCCACGCGGCTTCGTCCCGTTGCGGTTCGAGCTTCCACCAGTCGGGTCTGATGCCGAGATCGTAGAGCCGCTGCAGGATGGCGGCCACCGTGTCGGTTCTGAGCGGCCCATGCTTGCCCGCGATGATCTCGACGAGCAGTTCGCGCCCGATGCGGCGCGCGGCATCATGGAGCCGCAGCAGATCGCGCTCCTGGCGCTCCTTCAGCTCCGTCGGATCGTCCGGGTGGTAGAAGCACAGGCACTTGATGGTGTGCCCCACCGGCCATTCCACGAGCTTCGCGCCGAGTGAGCCGCCGCCCTCGAAGTCGAGGGGGCGCGAGCCGGGCAGTTCCACCGGCCTCCCGATCCAGAACGGGTGATCGGCGGCGCGAAACAACGCCTCGCGGCCATAGGTCCCGTCGATCAGCATACCGAAGCCGGCGCGTCCGTCCGCCACGCGTGCAGCCGCCTCGACGGCGAGAACCTTGAAGTCGGGAATGCGCTCGACCGGCGCGCCGATCTCAGTCGCCATCGCTTCCAGCTGCATGCGGTGGTCGATGGCGAGCGCCATCAGCGTCTCGCTTTGAGGCCGGCGCGTCGTCGCCCAATGGATGTGGTTGATATCCTGGTCGAAGCGCAGCGCCTTGTGGCGGCTGCCGGTTTTCAGGAAATGCTGCAACTCGGGGAAGGTGGGGATCTCGGGTGAGCAGAGCAGGCGCGACACAGCGAAGGCGCCGCTCGCATTGGCATAGGCGCAGCACGTCTCGAGCGGCTCGTCCCGCAGCCATCCCCGCAGGAAGCCGGACAGGAAGGCATCGCCGGCGCCCAGCACGTTGTAGACCTCGACCGGGAAGCCAGGCCCCGTCACGCCATCATCGAGCGCGTCCGGGATGTCCCCCGGAAACACCACGCAGCCCATGGGACCGCGCTTGCACACGATGGTGGCCTTCGAGATCGCCCGGATCGCCCGAATGGCGGACAGCGTGTCCTCGGACCCGCCCGCGATATGCAGTTCCTCTTCCGTGCCGACCACAAGGTCGCAATCGGCCAGGATCGGCTTCAGGTGCTCCGTCACCGCATCGGAGCGCACATAGCGGGATTCTCCCGCGCCATGGCCGAGGAGGCCCCAGAGGTTGGGGCGGTAATCCACGTCGAACACCACCTTGCGGCCATTCGCCTTGGCGATTCGGATCGCCTTCTTCTGCGCGGCGGCCGTTGCTTCCCGTGAGAAGTGCGTGCCCGTCACGACGATGGCCGTTGCAGAGGCGATGAATCCCTCGTCGATGTCATCCTCGTTGAGCGCCATGTCGGCGCAATTATCGCGATAGAAGATCAGAGGAAACGAAACCTGGTCCCGTACACCCAGGATCACGAGCGCGGTCAGCCGCTCCTTGTCGATGACGATGCCGTCTGTAGCGACGCCCTCGCGCTCCATCTGTTCGCGGATGAAGCCGCCCATGGCCTCGTCGCCGACCCGGGTGATCAGCCCGGACTTCAACCCGAGCCGCGCCGCGCCGATGGCGATGTTCGCCGGACAACCGCCGACAGCCTTGGAGAAGGAAGCCATGTCCTCCAGCCGTCCGCCCACCTGCTGGCCGTAGAGATCGACCGAAGCGCGACCAATGGTGATCACATCCAGGCCTGGCTTCATGCTGTTCCTCCCGCTCCCGGTCTTGTAAACCGTGTAAGAGCCGCGCTCGGCTCTTGCCGTTATAGAATGTTTATTCTATTAGCAGCTTATACTGGAATATCAATTCCAAATTCGACGTAAGCCGGCAAAGGATCAGGGGGAAACATGATCAGAATCGCCGTATTGGGCGCTGGCCGCATCGGCCGCATTCACGGTCGCAACGCCGCAAGCCATCCGGACGCCCGCCTTGTGGCGGTGGCCGACCCGCATGCGCCCGCCGCGCAGGACTTGGCGGCCGCCACGGGAGCCGAGGTTGCCTCGCTCGACGCGATCGTCGAGCGTTCCGACGTGGACGCCATCCTGGTCTGCACGCCGACCACCACCCACGCCGACCTGATCGAGCGCGGCGCACGCGCCGGCAAGGCAGTGTTCTGCGAGAAGCCGGTCGATCTGTCGAGCGCGCGCATCGAGGCTTGTCTTGCCACGGTCGAGAAGGCGGGCACGTCGCTCATGATCGGCTTCAACCGCCGCTTCGATCCGAATTTCGCGTCGCTGCGCCGTCGTCTCGCCGATGACGAGGTTGGCGAGGTAGAACTGGTCACGATCCTCTCCCGCGATCCCGGCCCGCCGCCGGTGAGCTACATCGCAACCTCTGGCGGTCTATTCCGGGACATGATGATCCACGATCTCGACATGGCCCGTTTCCTGCTGCTGGGCGATGAGCCGGTGGAGGTCCATGCGGTCGGCTCATCCCTCGTCGATCCGGCGATCGGCCAGGCGGGCGACGTCGACACCGCCGCCGTCATGCTGAAGACCGCCAAGGGCCGGATCGTACAGATCTCCAATTCCCGCCGCGCCACCTACGGGTACGACCAGCGCATCGAGGTCCATGGGTCCAAGGGCATGATCCGGGCCGGCAACGTCCACCGCACCACGGTCGAGGTGGCGAACGCCTCGGGCATCACCGCCGATCCGGTGCAGGATTTCTTCCTGGAGCGCTATGCCGAGGCCTATCGCGACGAACTCGCTACGTTCCTGAACGCGATCCGCGACGGCAAGCCGTGCGACCCCACCGGCCGGGACGGGCTCATGGCCCAGCGCCTGGCCGATGCCGCGACAGAATCGGCGCAATCCGGAAAACCCGTACGGTTGTAAACAAAGGGGCGCCGCGGCGCCCCTTTTCATATCCGCGCGAGGACGCGGCCCTGTCAGCTCTCCGCCCGCTTCTCCGCCGTGCCGACGGCAAGCGCCATGGCCAGGGCGAAGGAGGCGGAGAGCGACCGGAAGGCGCCGAAATCCGCTTCCGCGACCTCGAGCCAGACATCGGCATTCGTCACCAGCGGGCTGAAGGCCGAATCTGTGATCGCGACCACCGGCACGTCGCGCTGCGCGGCTGCCGCCGCGAGATCGGCCGTGACCGGCGCGTAGGGTGTGAAGCTGATCGCCAGAACAGCGTCGCGCTTGGTCGCAATGGCGAGCTGCTCGGGGCCGAGCTGTCCGACATGGTCGATGAGGATGGCCCGGATGCCGAGCTTTCCGAAGGCATAGGCACAATAGGCGATGACCGGGAACACCCGCCGGGCGCCGAGCAGGTAGACGGTATCGGCCTTGGCCAAGGTCTCGATGGCCCGGGCCAGCTCCTCGGGGCGCACGGAGGCCCGCATCCGGTCCAGGGAGACGGCGGCCGCACTGGTGAAGCCGTCGAGCAGGGACATCGCATGAACATGATGCCCATCGGCATCGCGCAGGCTGCGGAGCCGCTCGCGATAATCCGGAAACCGCTCCCGGAGACGGTCCCGGAAGATCTGCTGCAGATGGGAGAAGCCGTCGTAGCCGATGCTCTTGGCGAACCGCACCAGGGTTGAGGGCTGCACGCCGGCATGCTCGGCGATGCCCGCAACGGTTCCGAAGGCCATGTCCTCGGGGTGTTCGAGGGCGAAGGCGGCAATCTGCTTCAGGCGCTTCGGCATCGCCTCGCGGCGGCTGAGCAGGAGCACGCGAAGGCCGTCATAGTCGTCCGGCGTTTCCGCCACCGCCGCTTCCGCGCTGCCCATGCTGTCCTCGGTTTCCATCGCAGGCCTCTTGACGCCAGATCGGCCTTGACACCGATCCTACAAAAATGGAATAAAAATTCCAATATAGAAACAAAAAGGTTCTGACGTTCCGTTTCGGCGGACGATCGGATCGGCAGAGGGAACGCTGTACGGACGGTGATTCGCCCTTCGGCTCATTTGTTTTCTCTCTGCCCGTCGAGGCAAGCGGCAAGGCCGCGGCGGCGGCCGCAGCGCACAGGCGTTGTGGCACCCGCATGAGAACCATCTGGGAGGAAGAACATGAGATCCATCATCACCGGTCTGGCTGCCGCGGCAGCTCTGGCTCTTGCCGCCGCCACCCCGGCCGCAGCGCAGCAGAACGCCCGCATCATCGTCGTCAGCCACGGTCAGGCCAACGATCCATTCTGGTCCGTGGTCAAGAATGGCGTGGCGGCGGGCGGCCAGGACATGAAGGTCCAAGTCGATTACCGGGCGCCCGAGACCTTCGATATGGTCGCGATGGCCCAGCTCATCGACGCGGCCGTCAACCAGAAGCCCGCCGGCCTCATCGTGTCGATCCCCGATGCCTCGGCGCTCGGCCCGTCGATCCAGAAGGCGGTCGCGGCCGGCATCCCGGTGATTTCCATGAATTCGGGCTCCGACGTGTCGAAAAAGCTCGGCGCGCAGCTCCACGTGGGGCAGGACGAAGTCGAGGCCGGACGCATCGCCGGTGCCAAGCTCAAAGAGATGGGCGGCAAAGTCGGCCTGTGCGTGAACCAGGAGGTCGGCAACGTGTCGCTCGACCTGCGCTGCAAGGGCTTCACGGAAGGCTTCGGCGGCAAGGTGACGGTCCTGCCCGTTACGAACGATCCGGCCGACGTGCGCGCCAAGGTGAAGGCTGCCATCTCGGCGGACGCCTCGGTCGACACGGTCCTCGCGCTCGGAGCCGGCACCGCGGGCGAGCCTTCGGTCGCGGCCGTCAAGGAAGCCGGCAAGACCGGCGCCATCCGGGTCGCCACGTTCGACATGTCGGCCGGGTTCCTCAAATCGGTGGCGGCCGGCGAAGCGGTCTTCGCCATCGACCAGCAGCAGTACCTTCAGGGCTACCTGCCCGTGGTGTTCCTGGCCAACTATGCCAAGTACGGCCTCATGCCCGGCGGCAACGTGCCGTCCGGTCCGAACCTGATCACCAAGGAAAAGGCCAGCCAGGTGATCGATTTGTCCGCCAAGGGCATTCGCTAAAACAGCTCGTTGGAGCCCGCGGCCATGCTGGTTGCGGGCTCCTCTGTTTCACGGATTCATTGGGGAGACGCTCATGGTCGACACCACTCAGCCGACCGCTGATCTCGCACCGGCGACGGCCGTCAAGAAGATACAGGACGAGCGTCTGCGGGAGGTCTCACTCCTGACCAGGATCATGCGGCGGCCCGAACTCGGCGCCCTGGCCGGTCTCGTCCTGGTCACGATCTTCTTTCTCTCCACGGCCGATGCCTCGATGTTCACGCTCGCAGGCATCATGAACATTCTCTCGCCGGCCGCGCAGCTCGGAATCCTGGCTATCGCGGCGGCCCTCCTGATGATCGGCGGCGAGTTCGATCTCTCCATCGGCTCCATGGTGGCCTTCACCGGCCTCGTCTTCGGCGCCTTCATCACCATCAGCGGCTGGCCGCTCCTGCTCGCCATCGCGGCCACCCTCGTGGCGGCGGCGGTGCTCGGCGGCCTGAATGGCCAGATGGTGATCCGCACGAGGCTGCCCTCCTTCATCGTCACCCTCGCCTTCCTGTTCATCCTGCGCGGTCTCTCGCTCGTCGGATTGAAGTGGGCGACCGGTGGGTCGACCCAGATGCGCGGCATCGGCGATCAGGCGGGGGAGGGGCTCGTCCGCGAACTCTTCTCGGGCGTCGCCTTCGAAGGGGTGTTCTCCTGGCTCGCGGCGCACGATGTCATCGCCAAGTTTCCGAACGGGACGCCGACCGTCACGGGTGTGCCGATCTCCATCGTCTGGTTCGTTCTTTTCGCCTTGACGGCCACCTGGCTTCTGCTGCGCACGCGGGCCGGCAACTGGATCTTCGCGGCCGGCGGCGATGCGAACGCGGCGCGCAATTCCGGCGTGCCCGTGGACCGGGTGAAGACGGGCCTGTTCATGCTCACCGCCTGCGCGGCCGCGCTGGTTGCCATTCTCACCGTGCTCGACGCGGGCTCGACCGATGCGCGGCGCGGCTTCCAGAAGGAGTTCGAGGCCATCATCGCGGCGGTCATCGGCGGATGCTTGCTCACCGGCGGCTACGGCTCGGCCGTCGGAGCCTTCTTCGGCGCCATCATCTTCGGCATGGTGTCCATCGGCCTCACCTATACGCGGTTCGACTCCGACTGGTTCCAGGTCTTCCTGGGAGCCATGCTGCTGCTCGCCGTGCTGTTCAACAACTTTATCCGGCGCAAAGTGACGGGAGAACGCTGATGGACAAGGAAGCTCCCCTCATCGACATCCGCAGCCTCGTCAAGCATTTCGGCTCGGTGATCGCGTTGTCGGGCGTGTCGCTCACGGTCCAGCGCGGCGAGGTCATGTGCCTGCTGGGCGACAATGGCGCCGGCAAGTCGACGCTGATCAAGACCCTCGCGGGCGTGCACAGGCCGACGTCGGGCGAGTTCTTCGTCGAAGGCCAGCCGGTCGCCTTCACGAGCCCGCGCGATGCCCTCGATGCAGGCATCGCGACGGTCTACCAGGATCTTGCGATGATCCCGCTCATGTCGGTCACGCGCAACTTCTTCATGGGCCGCGAGCCGGTAAAGGGCATCTGGCCGTTCCGCAACGTGGATTTCGACCATTGCGACGAGGTCACGCGCGAGGAGATGCACAAGATCGGCATCGACGTGCGCGATCCCCATCAGGCGGTCGGCACCCTGTCGGGCGGCGAGCGCCAATGCGTGGCGATCGCACGGGCGGTCTATTTCGGCGCCAAGGTGCTGATCCTCGACGAGCCGACCTCGGCGCTCGGCGTGGCGCAGACATCCATGGTGCTGAAATACATCCATCAGGTGCGCCAGAAGGGCCTCGGCGTGATCTTCATCACACACAACGTGCGCCACGCCTATGCGGTCGGCGACCGCTTTACCGTGCTCAACCGCGGCAAGACGCTGGGAACGTACAGGAAGTCCGAGATCCAGATCGACGAGCTGCAGAACCTCATGGCCGGCGGCAAGGAGCTGCAGGCGGTGTCGGAAGAACTGGGCGGCATGGTCTGACAGCGAGGGCTGCCTTGTCTTGAGTGCACAAGCCTCGGATGTCATGGCCGGGCTTGTCCCGGCCATTCCGGTGCTGAAGAGCGGTGTGCTTCATGCAATCGAGATCACCGGCACAAGGCGGGTGATGACAAAAGAATTAGTTTCCCGGCCAGGTTCACTGGATGCGGATCGAGTTTTGTTCGTGAAAACTAGGAGCAGGACGGATGACGGCACTCGGGATCGGTCTCATCGGCACGGGCTACATGGGCAAGTGTCACGCACTCGCCTGGAATGCCGTTGCGGCCGTCTTCGGGGATGTCGAGCGTCCGCGCCTCGCAGTCCTGGCGGAGGCCACGCCGGAGCTCGCCGAACGGAAGGCGCGTGAGTTGGGGTTCGCGCGCGCGACGGGCGATTGGCGATCACTCATCGCCGATCCCGCGGTCGACGTGGTGTCGATCACGACGCCGAATGCCTTTCATCCCGAGATGGCCATCGCCGCCCTGGAGGCAGGCAAGCATGTCTGGTGCGAGAAGCCGATGGCCACGCGCCTGCCCGACGCGGACAGGATGCTGGCAGCCGCCCGCGCGTCCGGCAAGGTCGCAGCCCTCGGCTACAACTACATCCAGAACCCCATGGTCCGCCTGATCGCCCGTCTCCTCGGGGAGGGCCGGGTTGGCGATGTCAACCACGTGCGCATCGAGATGGACGAGGACTTCATGGCCGACCCGGAGCAGCTCTTCTATTGGAAGAGCGAGGCGAGTTCCGGTCACGGTGCGCTCGACGATTTCGGCGTCCATGCGCTCAGCCTGATCTGGACCCTCTTCGGCGGCGTGCGCCGCGTCTGCGGGCATATGGCCAAGCCTTATGCCGATCGCCCGCTGAAGGATGGGGGGCGCCGGGCGGTGGAGACCTACGACATCGCCACCACCCTGATCGAGCTCGACAATGGCGCCTCCGGGGTGATAGCGCTCAACCGCTCCGCCTGGGGCCGCAAGGGGCGAATTTTCATCCAGATCTTCGGCTCGAAGGGCACCATCGTGTACGATCAGGAGCGCATGAACGAAGTGCAGCTTTATACGGTCGACGGAGCCAAGGAGACGCAGGGCTTTCGCACCATCCTGACCTCCCCGCATCACCCGCCTTATGATAAATTCGTTCCCGCGCCGGGGCATGGGCTCGGTTTCAACGACCTGAAGATCGTGGAGTGCCGGGAACTGATGCGCCGCATCGCCGGAGAGGCCGCGCATCTGATCGCGTTCGAGGAGGGCCTTCGCATCGAGCGGGTCGTGGATGCAATTGCGCGAAGCGCGCATTCCGGCGTGTGGGTGGATGTTCCGGCCGTTGGAGACAGACAAGCCGCTTGAGGAGGTTCGACCATGAAAGTCGGAACAACCGCGGATCGGATCGTCATCGAATACGATATCAGGCAGGCGCCGCAGAAGGTCTGGGCGGCGCTGACCGCGCCGGACGCGATCGCGGCCTGGTGGGGCGACCATGTGAATCTGGATGCGAAGGCCGGCGGGGCCTTTCGCGAGGAATGGACTGACGAGACCGGCCGACGGGTGGTCACCACCGGCACCGTGAGCCGGTTCGAGCCGCCGGAGTTCCTCGAATTGTCCTGGGCCGATGAGGACTGGCCCCAGCCCACCCAGGTGTCCATGGTTCTCGATCCGGTCGCCGAGACGAAAACCCTTCTTCGCCTGGAGCATCGCGGATGGTCGGTGGTGCCGGCCGACAGGAGGCAGCGGCTGATCGAACAGCATGCCGCCGGCTGGCATCACCACCTGCGGGATCTCGAGGCGTATCTCGGCCGCTGAGGCGCGGCTCAGGCCGCGTGCGCCTTCAGGACCTCCAGGAAGGCGTCCGCGTAGCGGTCGAGCTTGGCTTGCCCGACGCCGTGGATCTCGCCGAAGGCGCGCACGGTGGTTGGCCGCTTGACCGCCATGTCGATCAGGCTGCGGTCGGAGAAGATCACGTAGGCCGGCACGCCCTCTCCCTTGGCAAGCCGCGTGCGCAGTCCCTTCAGGTCGAGCAGCAGCGGATCGTCGGACGGCACCACGGATTCCGCCTCCATCCGGGAGCGTCTGCGGCGGCGCTCGGCGGGCTTCATCAGCACGTCGGAGCGCAGCTCGATCCGCTCCTGGCCTTTCAGAACGGCCACGCCTTTGTCCGTCAGCGTCCAGCGTCCGTACTCCGCCAGTTCCAGCCCGACGAGGCCGGCTGCATAGATCTGCCGCAGGAGCGAGCGCCATTCCGTCTTCGAGCGGTCGTTGCCGACCCCGAACGTCTTCAGCTTGTCGTGGCCGAAGCGGCGGACCGAATCCGTCTCCTCGCCCACGAGGATGCTGATGAGATGCTCCGTGCCGAAGCGCTCGCCGGTGCGCACGATCGCCGAGAGGAGCTTCTGGGCCTCGATGGTCCCGTCGAAGGACATCACGCCATCGATGCACAGGTCGCAGTTCCCGCAGGGCTCGGTGCTCTCGCCGAAATAGGCGAGCAGCGTCTGGCGCCGGCAGCGCGGCGCCTCGCAGAGGGCCACGAGCGCATTGAGCCGCTGGCGCTCGACGCGCTTCTGCTCGTCCGCCGCGTCGCTCTCCTCGATCTGCAGGCGGCGCAAGCGCATGTCGTCGAGGCCGTAGAGGGTGAGCGTGTCGGCTGGAGCGCCGTCGCGTCCGGCGCGGCCGATCTCCTGGTAATAGGATTCGATCGATTTCGGCAGGGCCGCATGCGCCACAAAGCGCACGTCGGGCTTGTCGATTCCCATGCCGAAGGCAACGGTGGCGACCATCACCACGCCGTCCTCCTGCAGGAAGATGTCCTGGTTCTTGGCCCGGTCACCCTGCGGCATGCCGGCATGGTAGGGCAGGGCCCGGTAGCCAGCCTGGCTGAGCGAGTCCGCCAGCTTTTCCGTGGCGTCGCGGGACGAGCAATAAACGATGCCGCTCTCGTGCCGGTGCTTGTCGAGGAACGAGAAGAGCTGGCGCCTCGAGTGTTCCTTCGCCTGCATGGCGAGGCGCAGATTCGGCCGGTCGAAGCCGTGGATGAAGAGGCGCGGCTCCTCCTCGAACAGGCGATGCATGATGTCGCTGCGGGTCGCCACATCGGCGGTCGCGGTGAGCGCGATGGTCTGCACGTTCCCCAAGCGCTGGCGCACCTCGCCGAGCATGGCGTATTCGGGCCGGAAATCATGCCCCCATTGCGATACGCAATGCGCCTCGTCGATGGCGAGCAGGTTGACACCGGCACGCCCCAGCCATTCGGTGGTGCCCGTATTCGCCAGCCGCTCCGGCGACGCGTAGAGAAGGCGCATGCGGCCATCCCGCACCGCATCGACCACGCGGCGGTTCTCGGCCGGGTCATTGGCGGAGTTGAGGCTGCCCGCCTCGATGCCGAAATGGCGCAACGCCGCCACCTGATCGCGCATGAGGGCGATGAGCGGGGAGACCACCAAGGTCAGGCCCTCCCGGGCAAGCGTCGGCAACTGGTAGCACAGCGACTTGCCCGCGCCGGTGGGCATGACGGCGAGAACGTCCTCGCCAGCCAGCACGGCGCGCACGATCTCCTCCTGTCCTTCGCGGAAGGAGGGGAAGCCGAAAACGTCGTGGAGAATCTTGGCGGGATCGATCACGTCTGCCCTGTGGCCGAGGAGAGGCCTCCCGTCAATGCGGCATCGGGAATCCCCAGCCGGGCCAGCACCCCTCGCGCAGCCGCGATGCCGGTCGCGAAGGTCGCCTGGAGCAGATAGCCGCCAGTGGGCGCCTCCCAGTCCAGCATCTCGCCGGCCACGAAGACGTCCGGCATCCGCCGGAGCATCAGTTGCTCGTCGACCTGGTCGAAGGGAATGCCGCCGGCGGTGGAAATCGCCCGGTCGAGGGACTTCGTCCCCGTCAGCGTCAGAGGCACCGCCTTGATCAGCTGGGCCAGCGCATCAGGCTCGGCCGGAAGAGGCGCCGAGCCCTCCCGGAGCAGCGCAATCCCGACGGGGCCAAGGCCCACGCTCTTGCGCAGGAAGGTGGAGGCGGACTGCCCCTTTCGCGGAGCGTCAAGGCGGTTTGTCAGAGCTTCCTCGGTCAGATCGGGCCGCAGATCAAGGTGGAGCGTGGCCTGTCCTGTCCGCTCAATGGCATCGCGCAGCTTGGCTGACAGCGCATAGACCGCCCCGCCTTCGATCCCGTCCGCCGTGACGACGGCCTCGCCTTTCACGGTCGTGCCCTCAAAAGTCAGAGCGATTCGCTTCAGGGGCTCGCCTGCGAAACGGCTCCGTATGAGGTCTGACCAGGGCAGGGTGAAGCCCATGTTGGCGGGACGCAGTCGAGCGATCTCGATGCCGCGCCGGGACAGCAGCTCCGCCCATGTCCCGTCGGATCCGAGCCGGGGCCAGCTCGCGCCGCCGAGCGCCAGGATCGTGGCGGCGGGCTGGGTCCGAACCGCCTGCCCGGCCGCTTCGGTGAAGATCAGACGGCCGTCCTCGTCCCAGCCCTGCCAGCGGTGACGCAGGGCAAAGCGGACTCCAAGGCTATCGAGGCGCGACAGCCACGCGCGCAGAAGGGGCGAGGCCTTGAAGGCCGTTGGAAAGACGCGTCCGCTGGAGCCCACGAAGGTTTCCTGGCCCAGACCCTCGCACCAGGCGCGCAGATCCTCCGGGCGAAAGCCCTCGATCAGGGGAAGTAGTCGCGGGACGGCCTCGGCGTAGCGGGCGACGAAACGATCGAACGGCTCCGAATGGGTCAGGTTCAGCCCGCCCCGACCGGCCATGAGGAGCTTGCGGCCGACGGACGGCATCTGGTCGTAGAGTGTAACGGGAATCCCGGCGCGCCCCAGCACCTCCGCGGCGATCAGGCCTGCGGGGCCGCCGCCGATGACGGCAACTTCGGGAGGGGAGGGATTCGGGGGCATGCGGTCAGCTGACGCGGGAGAGGCAGGAATCTGGACCCTCGCGCTTCAGCATGGCATTCAGCGCCATCGGGTTCATGGCTCCTGCACATGAACGCCGCAGGCCATTTTTTCAAGGGGAGCGGCACCTGAACGCCGCCCGAAGGGGATATTCGATGCGTGCTCTCTTCATCTCGGGTCTGGTCGCCCTGGGACTGGCCGGCTGCGCGGGCGATTGGGCTCTCACTCCCAAGGATGCCGTCCTGGCGAGCTCCACGAGCGATGCCGCGGAGGCGGCCCGGCTGATCTCGGCCTATCGGGTGTCGAAGGGCTTGAGCCCGGTGACGGTGGACTCAAGCCTGAACAAGGCCGCCGAGCACCAGGCCCGAGCCGTGGCGGCGGCAGGCCGGCTCAGTCATGGCAGCTTCGCCAGCCGCATGGACCAGTACGGCATCAGCGGCTACTCGGCGGAGAATCTCTCGGCCGGTTCGGATTCGGTCGATGGCGCCATCGGCCGCTGGAAGGCCTCGCCCGGCCACAACAGCAACCTCCTGATGCCCCAGGCCCGCAGGATCGGGCTTGCCCGCGCCGATGCGAACAACCGTTACGGGCGTTATTGGGCCCTCGTGCTCGGTCAATAATGAAGGCACCAACGGGGGCGTGAAGCGTTAGGATCTCAGTTCCTCTCCTTCGCGCTTCGCATGACCCATCAACAAATGCTTTCCTTCGCCATCGTCGCCGGGATGATGGCGCTCTTCGTCTG
The DNA here is from genome assembly GCF_013307435.2 of Microvirga terrae. NCBI lineage: Bacteria > Pseudomonadati > Pseudomonadota > Alphaproteobacteria > Hyphomicrobiales > Methylobacteriaceae > Microvirga > Microvirga terrae. Next base: position 5,133,781 of record NZ_CP102845.1, on the reverse strand, counting down.
GGGTCGCTTTCGCTACGATCTCGTCGCCGTCCTGTCGCTGCTGGTGGCCGTGCTCGTCGGCATCGTGCCGGCCGACAAGGCTTTCGAGGGCTTCAGCGACGACATCGTAATCATCGTGGCGAGCGCGCTTCTGGTCAGCGCCGCTGTGGCCAAGTCCGGGATCCTGGAAGCCGGCTTGAACCGGGTCGGACCCTATTTGCGCACCACGCAGATTCAGGTCGTCGTGCTGGTGACCGTGGTGACGGTCCTCTCCGCTTTCGTGAAGAATATCGGCGCTCTGGCGATGATGATCCCCGTCGCCTTCCAGATCGCCCGGCGCACGAACACGCCGCCGTCGAGCTTCCTCATGCCGATGGCCTTCGGCTCTCTTCTCGGCGGCATCGTCACCCTGGTCGGCACCTCGCCCAACATCATCGTGTCGCGGGTCAGGCAAGAACTCCTGGGCGAGCCGTTCGGCATGTTCGACTTCACGCCCGTCGGTGTCGGCATCGCGGTGGCTGGGGTCGTCTTCCTGGCCTTCGGCTACCGGCTTCTGCCGCAGGGACGCAAGGGGGCCGCCTCCCTCGATGCGGCCCTCAACATCAAGGACTACATCACCGAAGCCCGGGTCACGTCCGAGTCCGAGGTGATCGGCCAGACCGTGGCGGACGTGCACAAGCTTGCGAATGGGGAAGTGAAGGTTGCGGCCATCATCCGCAACGAGACCCGCAGCTCCAGCCCGCTCCCCGATGCGGCCATCCGTGAGAACGACCTGCTCATGCTCGAAGGCGAACCGGATGCTCTCGAAAGCGCCGTCTCACGGGCCGGTCTGAAGCTCAGCCGGGAGCACCGCCAGCCGGAGATGGAAGAGGCGCTGGACGAAATCGGCGTCATCGAGGCGATCGTCGGCCCGAATTCCGCTCTGGCCGGCACCTCGGCGGAGAGGATGGGACTCTACGAGCGGTTCGGCGTCAATCTCATCGCGGTCAGCCGGAGCGGTCAGCGGTTCAAGGAACGCCTGCGCACCATCACCCTGCGCTCCGGCGACGTCATTGTCCTTCAGGGCAATCTCAGGCGGTTGCCGGATACCCTGCGCGACCTCGGCTGCCTGCCTCTTGCGGAGCGCGAGATCCGGCTCGGCAGCGCCCGCCGCAGCCTCGTGCCGGCGGCGATTTTGGCCGGCACCATGCTGCTCGTCGCCTTCAACATTTTGCCGGTCGCCATCGCCTTCTTCGGCGCGGGCGTCCTGCTCGTCCTGTTCGGATCCCTTACCCTGCGTGAGGCGTACGACACGATCGAATGGCCGATCATCGTCATGCTGGGGGCGCTCATTCCAGTCAGCGAATCGATTCGCACGACCGGGGGCACGGATCTGATCGCAGGTTGGCTTTCGACGGCCGCTCACATGCTGCCGCCGACCGGAGCGCTTGTGCTCATCATGGTGGCGGCCATGGCGGTGACGCCGTTCCTCAACAACGCGGCCACCGTGCTGGTGATGGCACCTATCGCGGCGAGCTTCGCCAGCCAGCTCGGCTTCAAGCCCGATGCGTTCCTCATGGCGGTGGCCATCGGGGCAGCCTGCGACTTCCTGACCCCCATCGGCCATCAGTGCAACACCCTGGTCATGGGGCCGGGCGGATACCGCTTCGGAGATTACTGGCGGCTTGGACTGCCTCTGTCGATCCTGGTGGTCGTGATCGGCACTCCGCTGATCATGCTGGTCTGGCCACTGCAGTAAACCTGTCAGCGAAAGATCGCCGTCAGGAGCAGGGTGGTGCCCGCCACCGAGGACGAGAGCGCGACGATCATGGCCCAGATGTGCAGCCGGTCGCGCTCCTCTTGATTGAGCAGAGGACGATAGCGCGAATCCGAGCGACCGAAGATGAAACTTGCATTGCGCGCCGGCCTTGGATCGTGAGGCAGCACGCAGAAGCTCGACCGCACCGTCTGATGGCGGACGCTGTAGGACGGTTCACGGGAGAGCGGCGGGGTCATGGCAGGACGCAGCATGGTGCAGATGATGACCGGGAGGTTGGCTCCAAAGCCGTGAAGGAGTGGTAAAGGCGGCCGGGTGTTGTCCATCGTCGTAAACCAAATCTTGATCGCCGATTGATCTTCCCTGTGGATCGTCCGGTCCAATCAGGGCTGTCGTTGCCTTTCTCATGATGTTGTTGTGATATTATGTCGTTACGTTAACTGAAGGGGCAGATCATGATCAGGGTTTTCACCGGGGCCGGTGCACTTGCGATGATTCTCACCCTGACTGCGTGCAACCAGACCGGAGCCGGATCGGCTGCCCTGGACGCGGCCACTGGGCTGGATCCGACCGGGCTGTCCGGAACGGCCGTCAGTCTGGTCCAGAGCGCCCAACCCGAGCGGGACCCGGATCCCCAGAGCATCGATTTCAGCCGGTTCGCGTCTCGCCTGTCCGATGTGGCGGCCGGCAACACGGCACGCCCCAGTTATCTCGGTGAACTCGATCGTCAGTCGAATCTCGCGATGGCCAGGCACGCGGCCGGCATGGCCAGCACGGTCGCATCCGTGGCCATCGGCGGGGCCATGACCGGCGGCGTCGGTCTGGCGGCCGCCGCTCCGTCCCTCGCCATGCAGGCCGCGGCCGCAGGCATGACATCGAGCCAGTTGGCCGCCGCCCGGGGGCAGGCCAGCGCCAGCATCGCCCAGGCGGAGGCCCAGCGGGCTGCCGCACAGCTCGTATCCGATGCTGATCGCCCCGCGGAGGCCCAGGCGGTTCTGTCGATCCTCAACGGTGCAGGCGCGGCCAATGCCACATGGCAGAACCCTGCAACCGGCGCCTCCGGGAGGGTCAGCCTGAAGCCGGTGAACAGGAAGGCGTTCGGCGAACTCGATTGCCGCCTGATCCGCCGGGAGTTGCGGAGCGGCGGGGCAATGCGCACGGGCGAGATGCTCGCGTGCCGCAGCAACGGGGAATGGTACGACCTCTCCTGATCACAGAAAACGGGTCGCCTCGCGGGCCGCTTCGTGTCAGGTCTGGCCCACGAAGTTCGGAACCGAATCTGATGCCGCAGGCCGCCATCCAGAAAAACATGACCGCGTCCGATTGGGCGCTCTTGACGGTCCTTTCGGTCGTCTGGGGCGGGTCGTTTCTCTTCGTGGGTGTGGCCGTCCGGGAGTTGCCGCCCCTGACCATCGTGGCGCTGCGGGTGCTGACCGCCGCGATGGCGCTGCTTCTCGTCCTGAGGCTCACGGGCGTCGACCTGCCGCGGACCCGCCAGGTCTGGGCTGCCTTTGTCGGCATGTCGATCCTCAACAACGTCATTCCCTTCACCCTGATCGTCTGGGGGCAAAGTCACATCGCCAGCGGCCTGGCGTCCGTTCTCAATGCAACCACGCCGCTCTTCACGGTGATCGTGGCGCATTTTCTGACAGCCGACGAGCGGCTCACGGGTCAGCGGCTCGCGGGCGTGATCGTGGGATTCATTGGAGTCGCGGTGATGATCGGGGGGGCGGCCGTCGCGTCGCTCGATGCGGGCATCCTGGCGCAGCTCGCCGTTTTGGGAGCGGCCCTGTCCTATGGCTTCTCCGGTGTGTTCGGCCGCCGCTTCAAGACGATGGGCATCCCGCCGCTCGCGACGGCCGCCGGTCAGGTCACGGTCTCGAGCACGATTCTTCTGCCTGCCGCCCTGATGGTCGAGCAACCCTGGACACTAGCGGTGCCCAGCACCGCCGCCATTCTGTCACTGGCGGCCCTCGGCTTGGTCTCGACGGCCTTCGCCTATCTGATCTTCTTCCGCCTGCTCGCGCGGGCCGGCGCCACCAATGTGGGTCTCGTGACCTTCCTGATCCCGGTCAGTGCCATCCTGTTCGGGGTATCCGTCCTCGGCGAGACCCTAATGATGCGGCATATGGCCGGCATGGTGCTGATCGGCGCAGGCCTCGTCCTGATCGACGGCAGGGTGATGTCATTTATAAGCGCGCGGCTCGCCGTCAAGGAGCCGGCGTCGCGCGGAAACGGTTGAACATCATGTCGGGCGCGCTGGTGTTGTGCCGCGAGGGCACGAGTCGGCCCATCCAGGCATCGGTCGCCTTGGCGTCGTGGAAATTCATGATCGGCTCCTCGCGCCAGGACCGGGCACCGGCCTCGCGAACCGCGATGCGGGCCACATCGGCGTTGAATTCGGTCACGTACATGGAGCGAAGACCCGCGAAAGGCAGGCCGGCGATCCCCTGATCGAACGACACATCCAGGGTCATGCGCTCCTCGTTGAGAGCCTTGACCGCGACAATCGCCTTGCCGCCTTTCACCAGGGTCAGCGTGAAGGTCATGGTCTTCGGATCGAAGGCGACGTCCTTCAGGTTCACCACGGGGCGCTGGTCGAATTCCACCGGGCCGACGAGGAAGGAGGAGCCGTAGGAGGTCCAGTCCAGATGCTCGGGCGGGAGCGGCTTGATGCGCCAGTAGCCGTCGCCAGGATAGATCACCAGCACTTCGACGGCCTTGTCGCCCCGCTTCTTCAGGAGCTGCAGGAGATGGATCTTGTGCGTGACCGTATCGCCGATCGTCACGGTGACGTCGTTCGGGCGCCAGAACTCCGTAAATGACAGGCCCATGATGCGCAGATCGGCGTCGTCATAGAGGGTCGTCATGGTCGGATGGGGCTTGGCCGAGGTCTGTTCGGAGATGTCCTCGCAGGCGGTCCAGTCCGGCTCCCAGCGGTCCTGGCGCAGGGAGCCCATATAGGCCGGATGCACGGCCTCGATCTGAAAATGCTTCACCTCCGGGGCGGCGAAATTGATCGCCACATTGTCCTTTTCCGCACAGAGGACCGGCTCGCTGGTATTCGTCACGGTCACGGCCAATCCGTCGAGGGTGGCGGCGCCCGCCGCGGAGGCGAAACCGAAGAGGCCAAGGGCGACGAGCCGGGGCAGGAACGTGGGCATGGTCAAGGATCTTTGCGGAGGCTGAAGCGGCGGGACGCGCCAGAGATAGCGCGCTCGGACTATGCCGTCGAGCCAAGAGACGTTTGCACGCGAGCCTGTTGATCCAGCATGGCTGCCATCGCATCTATGGGATTAGGGATCGGGGGCGGCCTGTGGTAGGGTGGCGATCATCCTGAAGCGTGACTTCAGTGGCCGTCTGGCCATAAAGACCCAAAACCTGCCAGATCCGAGGCCGTTTTCTAGAGTTTTCGACCATGCGCCTGACCTTGAGCCTGTCCGCCAATCCTGCCACGACCTCGGTCGAGCGGGCGATCATGGAGTTTCGCAGCGCCCGCCCGGTGGTAATCGACGGGTCAGAGGGCAGCGTGCTCGTGGCCGGCGTCGAGGACCTGGACGAGGTGACGAGCACCGAGATCGAGGCGGTTGCGGGCGGCCATGCTCATCTGGTCCTGCCGGCGGCGCGGCTTCGCCGCCTCGGGCTCGAGCGCGAGGTTCCCGGCCGGATCGCCCTGCCCGTGGTCGACCGGAGCCGCGTCGAGGCCCTGGCTCTCAAGGTCGATGGTCGCATCGACGCGCCGGTTCGGCCCGCCGATGGGTTGGACAGCGAGGCGCTGGAGCTGGCTCGCCTGTCGCTCGTCCTGCCGGCCGTGATCGTGGTGCCGCTGACGAAGGGCATCGAGATCGCCCCGTCGGTCGTGCGCGTGTCCGGCGAGGCCGTCCGCGGCTATCGCCGTGCCGCGGCAACCGAGTTGAAGATCGTCAGCCGGGCGCCGGTGCCGCTCGAAGGAGCGCCGACCAGCGAATTCGTGGTGTTCCGTGGCGGCGAGGGGCTGCGCGATCAGGTGGCGATCGTCGTCGGCAAGCCCGATATCTCGAAGCCCGTGACCGTGCGGCTGCACTCGGCTTGTCTCACGGGGGATCTTTTCGGCAGCCTGAAATGCGATTGCGGCGACCAGCTGCGTGAGACGGTGCGCTTCATGGCCTCGGGCGAGGGAGGAATCCTGCTCTATCTCGATCAGGAGGGGCGCGGGAACGGCATCGCCAACAAGATCCGCGCCTATAAGCTCCAGTCGCAGGGTTACGACACCTACGATGCCGACGAGATGCTGGGCTTCGAGGCCGACCAGCGCCGCTTCGATTTCGCCGCCGTGATGCTCAAGGAATTAGGCGTCGCCAAGGTCCGCCTCATGACCAACAACCCAGACAAGATCGCGGCGCTGACCAGGGCCGGGCTCGAGGTCATCTCGGACCATCGGGTGCTGGGCCGTCCCACGGCCGAGAACGTCAGCTATCTGGCCGCCAAGCGCGACCGCGCCGGTCACTATATCGATCTCGAAGGCATGCTGGCCTGCTCGCAGAAAGATTAAGCGGTTGATACCGCACAATTCCCCTTAAGGTCGTATTGTCGCATTAGAACAATGTTCTAGCTTTTCCGTCAGGCGGAAAGACCTCTCCGGCCCGACCGCCATGCCACGGGTGCCAGCAGGCGCTGGCGGGGTGAGGGAAAAGCTCATGTGGAGCCAAGTCTATAATCCATTCGGCAACGCGACGTTGTCGACCATCGCGGCGGCCATTCCCGTCGTTCTGCTCCTGGTGATGATCGCATCCGGCAAGGTGAAGGCCCACATTGCCGCGGTAATCGCCCTACTTGCGGCGATCGCCGTCTCGGTCTTCCTGTTTACCATGCCGGCCGGGCTCGCCACCCGTGCCGCCCTGTTCGGCGTCGCGACGGGCATGTTCCCGATCGGCTGGATCATCCTGAACGTCATCTTCCTCTACCGGCTGACGGTGGAGAGGGGATGGTTCGCGACGCTTCAGCAATCCGTCGGGGATCTCACGACGGATCGCCGCCTGCAGTTGCTGCTCGTCGCCTTCGCGTTCGGTGCCTTCTTCGAAGGCGCCGGCGGCTTCGGCACGCCGGTCGCCGTGACGGGCGCCATTCTCATCGGACTCGGGTTCTCGCCCCTTGCAGCCTCGGGTCTGTCGCTGATCGCCAATACGGCGCCGGTGGCCTATGGCGCCCTTGGCGCTCCGATCCAGGGTCTGGCCTCGGTGACGGGTTTCGACCCCTACGTCCTCGGCGCGATGGTCGGGCGCCAGTTGCCGTTCTTCTCGTTGATCGTCCCCTTCTGGCTGATCTGGGTGTTCGCCGGGTTCCGGGGCATGCTCCAGGTCTGGCCGGCCATCCTGGTCTGCGGCGTGTCCTTCGCCATTCCACAATTCCTGATCTCCAACTACATCAACCCCTGGATCGTCGACATCGGCGCATCCCTGATCTCGATGGCCTGCCTCGTCGGGTTCATGCGGATCTGGCGCCCGAGGGAGATCTGGACGTCTCCGGCGCTGCGAACCCATGACATCTCGGCCGGCACCATGACGCAGCCCGCATCGCTGGGCGCCGGCGCCGCCCCTGTGGCGCCCAAGGCGAGCCGCGACGAAGTCATCCGGGCCTGGGTGCCATGGATCATCCTGTCGGTGATCGTGGCCATCTGGGGCACGGGCTGGTTCAAGGCGATCGTCAACCCGATCTTCACCTGGAGCTATCCGATTCCGGGCCTGCACAACATGGTGCAGAAGGTTGCGCCCATCGTGGCCAATCCGACCGCGGAACCGGCCGTCTTCGCCTTCACCTACATGTCCTATACGGGCACGGGCGTGCTGATCGCTGCCATCATCGCCGGGCTTGTCATGGGCTTCTCGCCCCTGAGGCTCGTCACGGCCTGGTTCGAAACGATCTGGGTGCTGCGCTACTCGCTCATCACCATCGCGGCCATGCTCGCGATCGGCACGCTGACGCGCTTCTCGGGCGTCGATGCGACGCTTGGGCTTGCCTTCGCCGGCACGGGAATTCTGTACCCGTTCTTCGGCACCCTGCTTGGTTGGCTCGGCGTGGCGCTGACGGGTTCGGACACCGCGTCGAACGTGCTGTTCGGCGGCTTGCAGAAGATCACGTCGGAGCAGCTCGGGCTGTCACCCATCCTCATGGCGGCGGCCAATTCGTCCGGCGGCGTGATGGGCAAGATGATCGACGCGCAGTCCATCGTCGTGGCGTCGACCGCGACCAACTGGTTCGGCCACGAGGGAAGCATCCTGCGCTTCGTGTTCTGGCACTCGATCGTGCTGGCGTGCCTCGTCGGCGGCCTCGTGATGCTGCAGGCCTACGTCTCGCCGTTCACCGAGATGGTCCTGCACTGACGGGCAGCGGGAGATAAAATGAAAGCGCCGCCGGATGGTTTCCGGCGGCGCTTTCGTTCGAAGCGGCTTAGTGCATCGTGCGGACCGAGAAAAGTGGATCCACGTTCGGGTCCGATGCTCTAGCGCGCCGGCATGCCGGTCTCGATGATCTTCGCCCAGAGGGAGACACCATAGGGGCTCGCCTCGTCGTTGAAGTCGTAGGCCGGATGGTGGACGCCCGCCGTATCCCCGTTGCCGAGGAAGATGTAGGCGCCGGGGCGCTGCTCCAGCATATAGGAGAAATCCTCGGCCCCCATGAGCGGCAGCACCGTGGTGTCCACGGCGTTCTCGCCGGCGACGGCGCGGGCGACGCCCGCCATGAAATCGGTCTTGTCGGGATCGTTCATGGTCACCGGATAACCGCGGTCATACTCGACCTCCGCCTTGGCGCCGAATGCCGCGCAGACATTCTCGACGATCGCGCGGATGCGCGTCTCCGCGAGGTCGCGGACCTCGGGGGAGAGGGTGCGTACGGTGCCGAGCAGCATCGCCGTCTGCGGAATGACGTTGAAGGCTTCGCCCGCCTTCACGGTGCAGACGGAGACCACCACGGAATCGAGCGGATCGGCGCTGCGCGACGCGATGGTCTGCAGGGCCGTGATCACATGGGCCGAGATGACCACCGGGTCGATGCAGTCGTGAGGACGCGCCGCATGGCCGCCCTTGCCCTCGATCGTGATCGTGAACCGGTCGGCCGCGGCCATCATGGGGCCCGGCCGGATGGCGAACTGGCCCACGGGAATGCCCGGCATGTTGTGCATGCCGTAGACCTCGTGCACGCCGAACCGCTCCATCAGGCCGTCTTTGAGCATCTCGTTGCCGCCGCCGCCGCCTTCTTCCGCCGGCTGGAAGATCACCACCGCAGTTCCGTCGAAGTTGCGCGTCTCGGCGAGATATTTCGCGGCCCCGAGGAGCATCGCCGTGTGGCCGTCATGGCCGCAGGCATGCATCTTGCCCGGCACCTTGGATTTGTGCGGAACGTCGGTCGCCTCTTCGATGGGCAGCGCGTCCATGTCGGCGCGAAGGCCGATTACCTTGCCCGAGTTGTTCGAACGCCCCTTGATCACGCCGACGACGCCGGTTCGCCCGAGGCCGGTCACGACTTCGTCGCAGCCGAAGCTCTTCAGCTTCTCCGCCACGATGCCGGCGGTGCGATGAACGTCGAACAGGAGCTCCGGGTTTTCATGGAAGTCGCGGCGCCAGACGGCAATTTCATCGGCAAGGTCGGCGACGCGGTTGATGATCGGCATGATCGTCCCTCGGGTTTGAGAATCCGGAAACCGTCAGCGAAGCAGAGGCGAGGCCGCTTCGTCAATCCTTCTGCGCAAGATGCACTAGCGCGTCGTGTGGATCCAAAAGTGGAATCCACTTTCGGGTCCGATGCACTAAGCCATGCGGTGCAGAACGGCCTTGGGACGCTTCGTGCGAAACTGTCCCCGCTCGATGGCAACGAAGATCAGCACCAGAGCCACGAGCGCGGTGAACCACCAGACCTGCGTGGTGCCGATGCCGAGGCAGCCCAGGGCGTAGGTGCAGGCGAACGCCGCCATGATGCCAGGCGCCACGCTGGCGCGGTGGCCCCTGGCGCTGACGACCGCCTGATACAACAGAACAGACCCGGCCACGGCACCTACCACTCCGAGTTCATACCAGATCTCGAACAGCAGCGTGGACGGTGCGCTGGGCGGCATCAATCCGAGGAAGCGCCCGCGCAGGGCCGTCTCCAGGCCATGTCCCGTCAGCAACCGCAGCGGCTCGCCGAGAATGATCTGGCGCCACACCTCGAGGGCGAGGGTCGTCGGAGAGTTCACGCCGAGCAGGTTGGCCGCCAAGGGTTTCAGGAGGAAGGGCAGGACCGGAGCAAACAGCAGGAGGCCGGCCATGACGAGACCGGTCAGGCGCGGGCCGAAGACCGGATTCCACGCGGTGACGACGAACACGACGGCGCCGGCGACCAGGCCATAGAGCGGCAGGCCGTCACGCGTGAGGAGCGAACAGACTGCGACGGCGAGCGCCAGCCCGATGGCTTCCAGGTTGCGCCCGCGGGAATGAAGCCATGCGATGGCCGGCCAGAGGAGCAGAACGAGCATCAGCATGCCGCGCTCCAGGCTCAGACCTTCTGGGTCGACGGTGCTGCCGCCGGTGAGCGTCAGGAAGACGGCAATCAGGGCCGCGAGTCCGACCCCGACCGGCAGAAGATAGAGATTGGCCGAGCGCATGCGCTCGGGAACGGCGAGAAAGCCGCCCAGGCCCATGAGGATCATGCCGGTGATGTTGAGGAGCCGCTCGGAGGCCTGAGGCAGAAAGGGCGTCCACAGCAGGGACAGGCCGGCCCAGAACAGAAGGACCAGCCCGGCTATTCCGCCAGGAGACGTGGCAAGGGCCGTCAGCTTGTCCCAGGCATGCTTCGCGCTGCCGTCGAGCACCGACGCGAGGACGAGGAGGATGACCGCCAGGGGCGCCATCACCACGAGCGCGCGGCGCGTGAACAGAGCTGCCAGAGGGACGGCGAAGAACAGGATGGCGAAGCCGAGACGCCGCAGCATGGCGGCGGCATCGGCTGAGGGATTGGCCGCTTGGAAGACAGGACGGATCATGCGGGCAGGCAATCAGCGGTTGAATGTTCAGGAGATGAAAGCCTAACGGACGGCGGGGCCAAATGCTGTAGGTGCGATGCAACACATGTTTTTCTTTATGGCATTCCTCACCGGCCTGTCATGGCCGGAGCGAGGCCGGCCATGACATGGGGACCCCGCCTCAATCCTTCCGTCCGCGAATGAAGTTGATGATGCCGGAGAAGTCGTCACCCTCGTGGCCGGCATTGTTGAACAGGGCGTAGAGTTGGGCCGCCTCCGCTCCGAGGGGTGTGGGGGCGCCCGAGGCGAGCGCGGCCTCCTGCGCGAGCTTCAGGTCCTTGAGCATGAGGGCTGCCGCGAAGCCCGGCTTGTAGCCGTTGTTGGCGGGCGAAGCGGGCACGGGGCCCGGTACCGGGCAGTAGGTGGTCAGCGACCAGCATTGGCCCGACGACGTGGAGGCGACATCGAACAGCGCCTGATGCGACAGCCCGAGCTTCTCGCCGAGCACGAAGGCTTCGGCCACCCCGATCATCGAGATGCCGAGAATCATGTTGTTGCAGATCTTCGCCGCCTGGCCGGCGCCCGCCTCGCCGCAATGAACGACCTTCTTGCCCATTCGGGACAGGATCGGCTCGGCACGGTCGAAGGCGTCCTTCGTGCCGCCCGTCATGAAGGTGAGCGTCGCGCCCTTCGCGCCGCCGACGCCGCCGGATACGGGCGCGTCGAGGCTCGCGAGGTTGCGTCCCTGCTCGCGCGCCAGGGCGTGCACCTTGCGTGCGCTCTCCACGTCGATGGTGGAGCAGTCGATCAGCAGCGTGCTCTCCTTCACCGAAGGGAGAATATCGGCCCAGACCGCGAGCACGTGCTTGCCGGCCGGCAGCATGGTGACGACGATCTCCGCGTCCCGCACGGCGTCGATCGTCGATCCCGCGATGGTCACGCCGTCGCTGCGCGCCTGGTCGCAGGATGCGGGAGACAGATCGAAGCCGGAGACGCTGTGTCCAGCCTTGACGAGATTGGCGGCCATGGGTCCGCCCATGTTGCCGAGGCCGATGAAGGCGATAATGGTCATGAAAACCCTCCCTTGTTGTGATGTGACGCCCGGCCGAGAAGCCAGAACGAGCCGGCCGCCATGACGAGGCCGCTGCCGGCGTGCAGCAGGAGATGCCCGGGGCTCTCGAAACCCCGTTCGACGAAGACGAGAATGACGTCGCCGGCCGGAATGAGAACCGTCAGCCCCAGAACCGTGCCGACGATGCGCCGGGTCGCCAGGCGCGACAGAGCCGCGAGGTAGGCCCCGAAGGCGAGATCGCGCAATCCGATGGCAGAGACGTAGGACAGACCCGGGCCGTCCGGAGCAGCGATTCCGAACAGGGCCGACCCAGCGCGCGGCGCGAAGACGAACAGGATCCCCAGCAGGACGAACACACCCGACAGGGCGACGACGAGCCAGGTGCTCGGCTCACGCCAAGGCAGCCCCGACGGTTCGTCCCGGCCCGTCATGGGCGTCGCGCCACCCACAGGGCACCGGTGAGCGCGAAGCCGTAGAACCACAGCATCAGCGAGCCGAAGACCTTGTCGAGAGCGGGATCGAGTTGCGGAAAGAACACCGCGAAATGCGATCCCACGGCAGCCATGACCAGCATGCCCGGCACGGCGGTCAAAGCCATGGCATGGCTCGCGGCTTTGCGCGGCACCTGCAGGATGCGGTCGATCGTCAGGCCGAGGCCCGATCCCAGCACGGCGCCTGCGGTGAAGTTGAGCTGGAACGGGCGTCGTCCGTCCTGGAAGAACCAAGGTCCCGCCAGCCAGAACAGCGCCAGGATCGCCGCCGCGATGCCGACGCCGAGGCCGAGCGACCGCACCATCATCGATTGCCGCGCCCCACCAGATCGCGCGCCACGATCAGGCGCATGATCTCGTTGGTGCCCTCCAGGATCTGGTGGACGCGCAGGTCGCGCACGATCTTCTCCACGCCGTAATCGGCCAGATAGCCGTAGCCGCCATGGAGCTGCAGGGCATCGTTCGCCACCTGGAAGCCCACGTCGGTGGCCATGCGCTTGGCCATGGCGCAGAGCTTGGTCGCATCGAGTGCCTTGGTATCGAGGGCGGAAGCCGCGCGCCAGAGGAAAGTGCGTGCCGCTTCGAGTTCGGTCGCCATGTCGGCGAGCTTGAACTGGAGCGCCTGGAAGTCCGCGATGCGCTTGCCGAAGGCCTTGCGGTCGCCCGTGTAGGCGAGCGCCTTGTCGAGCGCCGCCTGAGCGCCGCCAAGCGAGCAGGCGCCGATATTGATACGTCCGCCATCGAGGCCCGACATGGCGATCTTGAAACCCATGCCCTCGTCGGACAGGCGGTTGGCGACCGGCACGCGCACGTCCTCGAAGATCACCGCGGCGGTCGGCTGCGCATTCCAGCCCATCTTCTTCTCCTGCGCGCCGAAGGATACGCCCGGCATGTCCTTCTCGATCACGAGGGTCGAGATGCCGGAAGGACCATCCTCGCCGGTGCGCACCATGGTCACGTAGATGTCGGAGGTGCCGGCGCCCGAGATGAACTGCTTGACGCCGTTGACGACATAATGATCGCCGTCGCGGACGGCCTTGGTCTTGAGCGCGGCCGCATCCGAGCCCGAGCCCGGCTCGGTCAGGCAGTAGCTCGCGATCAGCTCCATGGTGACGAGGCGCGGGATGTAGCGCTGACGCTGCTCCTCCGAGCCGTAGCGGTCGATCATCCACGTCGCCATGTTGTGGATCGACAGATAAGCCGAGACGGCCGGGCATCCGGTGGCGAGCGCCTCGAAGATCAGCGCCGCGTCGAGCCGCGTCATGCCCGATCCGCCCACATCGTCGCGGGTGTAGATCGCCGCCATGCCGAGGGAAGCCGCCTCGCGCATCACGTCCACGGGAAAATGCTTCTTCTCGTCCCATTCGAGGGCATGAGGAGCGAGGTTGTCCGCCGCGAAGGCCAGCGCCATGTCGCGGACGGCGATTTGATCGTCGGTGAGGGAAAACTGGGTCATGGTCCTAAATCGTCACGACAGGGGTGCTTCGTGCACCCCGACTTTGGATCTAGTGCACCCATCGGCGAAGTGGTCACAGGTCACCGCCAAAAAGATGCAGCCCAAGAAGCAGATGGCCGGGATCCAGGTCCCGGCCATCACGCTTGTGCCTACTTCATGGTCGGAATGGAGAATTCCGCCCCTTCCTTGATGCCGGACGGCCAGCGGGAGGTGACCGTCTTGGTCTTTGTGTAGAAGCGTACCGCATCCGGACCGTGCTGGTTGAGGTCGCCGAAGCCCGAGGCCTTCCAGCCGCCGAAGGTGTAGTAGGCGAGCGGCACCGGGATCGGCACGTTGATGCCGACCATGCCCACATTCACCTTGGAGGCGAAATCGCGGGCGGCGTCGCCGTCGCGGGTGTAGATCGCGACGCCGTTGCCGTATTCGTGATCGGAGGGCAGGCGCAGGGCCTCGTCGTAGTTCTTGGCGCGCACCACCGAGAGGACGGGACCGAAGATCTCCTCCTTGTAGATGCGCATGTCGGTCGTCACCTCGTCGAAGAGGCAGCCGCCCATGTAGAAGCCGTTCTCGTAGCCCTGCATCTTGAAGTCGCGCCCGTCGACCACGAGCTTGGCGCCTTCCTGCACGCCGAGATCGACATAGGAGCGCACTTTTTCCATGTGCGCTTTCGTGATCATGGGGCCGAAATCGGCGGAAGGATCCGTGGAGGGGCCGACCTTCAGGCTTTCCACGCGCGGGATCAGCTTGTCCATGAGCGCATCGGCCGTTGCCTTGCCGACCGGCACCGCCACCGAGACCGCCATGCAGCGCTCGCCGGCCGAGCCGTAACCGGCGCCGATGAGGGCGTCCGCAGCCTGGTCGAGATCGGCGTCGGGCATGATGATCATATGGTTCTTGGCGCCGCCGAAGCACTGGGCGCGCTTGCCGTTGGCGGCGGCGCGGGAATAGACGTACTGCGCGATCGGCGAGGAGCCGACGAAGCCCACCGCCTTGACGTCCGGATCGTCGAGGATCGCGTCCACCACTTCCTTGTCGCCGTTGACCACGTTGAGGATACCGGCCGGAAGACCCGCTTCCAGCATCAGTTCGGCAAGACGCATCGGCACGCCCGGATCCCGCTCGGAGGGCTTCAGGATGAAGGCGTTGCCGCAGGCGATGGCGGGGGAGAGCTTCCACAGCGGGATCATGGCCGGGAAGTTGAACGGCGTGATGCCGGCCACGACGCCGAGCGGCTGACGGATCGAATACATGTCGATGCCGGGGCCGGCGCCTTCCGTGAACTCGCCCTTCAGGAGATGCGGGATGCCGGTGCAGAACTCGGCCACCTCGACGCCGCGCTGGATGTCGCCCTTCGCGTCGGCGACCGTCTTGCCGTGCTCGCGGGCAAGCAAGTCGGCGAGCGAATCGGTCTCCTTGGCGATGAGCTCGAGGAACTTCATCATCACGCGGGCGCGGCGCTGCGGGTTGGTGGCCGCCCAGGCGGGCTGTGCGGCCTTGGCGTTCTCCACCGCCTGACGCAGCTCGTCCCTGGAGGCGAGCGCGACGCGGCCGAGGACCTCGCCGGTCATGGGCTGAAAGAATTCGGTGCTCCGTCCCGATTTGCCGGGGACCTGCTTGCCGCCGATGAAATGTCCGACCTCGCGCATGGCGTCTCCTCCTCAAGGGTGATTTTCGTGAGCCTCTTCTATCATTGTTGAAATCGCACGACTATGGGTGAAACCAAAGCACCGTTGTGCGAAAATGCCAATATGTGGGGGAGTGGCATGAGCGCATTCGACTGGGACGATCTCCGCTTTTTCCTCGCCGTCGCCCGGGCCGGGCGGCTCACCGCGGCCGCGCGCCAGCTGGAGGCCGACCACACCACCGTGTCCCGCCGCATCTCGGCCCTGGAACGGGGGCTCAAGGCCAAGCTCTTCGAGCGCAGCCCGCAGGGCTACACCCTGACCGAGCAGGGTGAGCGGCTCCTGAAGCACGCGGAGACGATGGAGACCCAGGCGCTCTCGGTGGCGAGCGAACTCGGCGGAGCGGACCTCGCGCTCTCGGGCACCGTGCGCATCGGCGCTCCGGACGGAATCGGCACCTATTTCCTCGCCCCCGAACTCGGGGTGCTGGCCGAGCGCCATCCGGGTCTCACCCTGCAGCTCGTGGCGCTGCCGCGCACCTTCTCGCTCTCGAAGCGCGAGGCCGATATCGCCGTGACCCTGGAGCAGCCGACCGAAGGGCGCCTCGTGTCGCGCAAGCTCACCGATTACCGCCTGAGGCTCTACGCCTCGCAGGCCTATCTCGACCGGCACGGGCCGCTGACGGAGCTCGCCGACCTGTCCGGCAAGACCCTCGTCACCTATGTGGCGGACCTGCTCTACAGTCCGGTGCTCGATTATTTCTCCGCCCTGGAGAAATACACCGCCCGCCGGTTCGAGTGCGCCAGCGTGGTGGCGCAGGCCGAAGCGGTCCGGGCCGGCGTGGGCATCGGCATCCTGCATGACTACGCGGTACGCCAGTTCCCGGAGCTCCGGGTCGTGCTGCCCGAGGTGTCCTACCTGCGCACCTACTGGCTGGTCACCCATGCGGACGTGCGGTCCCTGCGCCGGGTGGAGGAGGTCTATTCCTTCATCCTGAGCCGGGTTCGGGCCAACCGGGGGCTGTTTGTCTGACGCTTTGCCCTTCACGCGGGCCCCCGATGGGACTAAGTCAGATCCAAAGGACAACCCACGGAGATCCCCGATGCCCTCCAAGCTCGACCAATTGCGCGCCATGACGGTCGTCGTCGCCGACACGGGCGACCTCGACGCGGTGCGCCGCCTCAAGCCCCAGGACTGCACCACCAATCCGACCCTGCTCCTGAAGGCGGTCGAGATTCCTGCTTACGGGCACCTCCTCGAGGAGGGGCTGGCCTGGGGGCGCAAGCAGGGCGGTGCCCGCGAGGGCGTGGTGGCGGCGATCTGCGACCGGCTCGCGGTCGCATTCGGGACCGAGCTTGCCGGCATCGTGCCGGGCCGGGTCTCGACGGAGGTGGATGCCGACCTGTCTTTCGATACGGACGCGACGGTGAAGACCGCGCGGAGCATCGTCAAGGACTACGAAGAGCGTGGCGTCGGGCGCGAGAAGGTCCTGATCAAGATTGCCTCCACCTGGGAGGGCATCCGCGCCGCCGAAATCCTCCAGAACGAAGGGATCGACTGCAACCTCACGCTTCTGTTCTCCCAGGTGCAGGCACAGGCCTGTGCGGAGGCGGGCGTGTTCCTGATCTCTCCCTTCGTCGGGCGCATCCTCGACTGGCACGTGAAGGCAGGCGGCGGGCCCTACACGGGCGAGACCGATCCGGGCGTGATCTCGGTGCGCGACATCTACGCCTCCTACAAGGCCCAAGGGATCAAGACCGTTGTGATGGGCGCATCCTTCCGCAACATCGGTGAGATCGAAGCGCTCGCCGGATGCGACCGGCTCACCATCTCGCCCGCGCTCCTCGACGAGCTGGCGAACGCGCAGGGCGAGCTGCCGCGCAAGCTGTCGCCCGACAACGTCGACAGGATCGAGCCCCTGCCACGCCTCGACGAGAAGAGCTTCCGCTTCGTGCTCAACGAGGACGCGATGGCGACCGAGAAGCTCTCCGAGGGCATCCGCTCCTTCGTGAAGGATCTGCGGTCCCTGCGCACGCTCGTGGCCCGGCGGCTCGAGGAAGCCAAGGCGGCCTGATCGCGATGGCGAAGGCTCTCGTCATCATCGACGTGCAGGCGGGAATTCTTCCCGCAAAAGGCTCGGAGCGTCCTGCAGTGCGGCAGCGCTTCGACGAGGTGCGCCGCCGGATCTTCGGTCTCGTGGGCGAGGCCCGGCGCCAGGGCGCGCCGATCGTCTTCGTCCAGCATGCCGGAGAGCCCGGGCATCGTCTGGAAACCGGCACGCCCGGCTGGGAGATCTGCGAGGACCTTGGCCTGACGGCGGACGATATCGTGGTCAGCAAGACGGCCTGCGATTCCTTCTACGAGACGGATCTGCAACCCGTATTGTCAGAGCACGGCATCAGCCATCTCGTGGTCGTTGGTCTGATGACGCAATATTGCGTCGACACCACCTGCCGGCGTGCCGTGAGCCTCGGCTATGACGTCACGCTCGTGGCCGATGCCCATACGACGGCCGACATGAGGTCACTGACTGTCGAGCAGATCGTCGATCATCACAACGCGTTGCTCGACGGGTTCGATGCCGGGGCGGCTGCGATCAAAGTCAGGCCGGCGAGCGAGGTCTTCGTGGCTGAATAAGGGAGCTCGCAAGACCCATTGGAAAAGGCGCTACGATGATCGTAGCGCCTTTTTGTTTCTGACCTAACCTCGTCCGGCGCCTACTTCTTCCCCGCCAGCGCCCTGTCGCGGATCGCCGTGAGCGACATGGTGGGCGTGATGACTTCCGGATCGATGATGCAATGGAGGATCGCCGGCTTGCTGGAGGTCAGCGCGCGCTGCAGGGCAGGGCCGAACTCCTCCGTGTTCGTCACCCGCTCGCCATAGCCGCCGAATGCCTTGGCATAGGCGGCGAAGTCGGGGTTCTTCAGCATGGTGGCCGAGACGCGGCCGGGATATTCGCGCTCCTGGTGCATGCGGATCGTGCCGTACATGCCGTTGTCGAGCAGGATCACGAGGATCGGCAGGTCGTACTGCACGGCGGTGGCGAATTCCTGCCCGTTCATGAGGAAGTCGCCATCGCCGGCGAACACCACCACGGGGCTGTCGGGCCGGATCCGCTTGGCGCCGACCGCGGCAGGGACGCCGTAGCCCATGGAGCCGGAGGTGGGCGCGAGCTGCGTGCCATATTCGCGGAAGGGCCAGAAACGGTGGACCCAGGTGGCAAAGTTGCCGGCGCCGTTGCAGAAGATCGTGTCGGACGGCATCACCTTGCGCAGGTGCGTCATCACCTCGCCCATCTGCAGGCCGCCGGCGGTGCGGATGGCGCTCGGATCACTCCAGGCCAGATAGTCTGCATGCGCGGCCTTCGTGCCCTCGCTCCAGGGAAGGGAGGCCGGCGGATGCACGCCTTCCAGCGCCGCCGTGAAGGCGACCGGCGAAGCGTTGATGGCAAGGTGCGGGGCATAGACCCGGCCGAGCTCGCTCGGATCCGGATGGACATGCACCAAGGTCTGCTGCGGCGCGGGAATGTCGAGGAGCGTATAGGCTTGGCTCGGCACCTCCGACAGACGTCCGCCGACGAGCAGGACGAGGTCGGCTTCCTTGATGCGCGCGAGGAGCTTCGGGTTCACGCCGAGGCCGAGATCCCCGATATAGGAGGCGTGGTCGGCGGGAAACAGCATCTGGCGGCGGAACGTGCAGGCGACCGGCAGTTCGAAGCGCTCGGCGAAGCGCACGAAGCGCTGGACGGCGGTCTCGGACCAGCGGCTGCCGCCGAGAAGGGCGATCGGCTTCTTCGCGCCGTGCAGCAGCTTCTGCAGCTCGGCCATCTGGGTCAGGCCCGGATGGGTTTCGATGACCTGGTAGCGCGGCGCGTCGGCGACGTCGGCCATCTCGGTGAGCACGTCCTCCGGCAGCGCGATCACGACCGGTCCGGGGCGGCCTGAGGTCGCCACGTGGAAAGCCCGCGAGACGATCTCGGGGAAGCGCGCCGGATCATCCACCTCCGTGGCCCATTTGGCGAGCGGGCCGAAGGCGGCCCGGTAATCGAGTTCCTGGAACGCCTCGCGCTCGCGCATGCCGCGCTCGATCTGGCCGACGAACAGGATCATCGGGGTGGAATCCTGCTTGGCGATGTGGATGCCCGGCGAGGCGTTCGTCGCGCCGGGACCGCGGGTGACGAAGCAGATGCCGGGGCGGCCGGTGAGCTTGCCGTAGGCCTCGGCCATCATCGCGGCGCCGCCTTCCTGGCGACACACCGTCACATTGATGTTCGCATCATGCAAGGCATCCAAGGCGGCCAGATAACTCTCGCCCGGAACGCAGAAGATGTGATCGACTCCGTGCAGGTTAAGCTGATCGACAAGAATCTGGCCGCCGGTGCGGGAGGGCATGGTCATGGAAGGCTCGTGATTGAAGAGGGCTGATAACAAAACGGAGGGCTCGAGCATCGGACCCGAAAGTGGACCCACTTTTGGGATCGGATCCGATGCTCCTTTCCTCAAGCAGCGCATCGTTCGGAGCGGAAAACCGGGTCCACTTTTCCGCACGATGCGCTCATGCCCTCCGCTCGATGCGTTTGAACTGCTCAGGCGTCGACGTCGAACTTCACGCCCTGGGCGAGCGGAAGCGTCGAGCCGTAATTGATCGTGTTGGTGGCGCGGCGCATATAGGCCTTCCAGGCGTCCGAGCCGGATTCGCGTCCGCCGCCCGTTTCCTTCTCGCCGCCGAAGGCTCCGCCGATCTCGGCGCCCGAGGGGCCGATATTGACGTTGGCGATGCCGCAATCGGAGCCGACCGCCGACACGAAGGCCTCGGCCTCGCGCAGGTTGAGAGTGAAGATCGACGAGGAGAGACCAGCGCCGACCGCATTGTGCAGCTCGATCACCTCGTCGAAATCCGAGTAGCGCATCACGTAGAGAATCGGCGCGAAGGTCTCGCGCGTCACCGGGCCGGTCTGGCTCGGCATCTCGACGAGCGCCGGACGGGCATAGAAACCGTCATTCGCCACGTCGGTGGTGCGCCCGCCGCCATGCACCTTGCCGCCGGCCGCGCGGGCCTCGTCGAGGGCGCGCTCCATGCCGTCGAAAGCCGCCTTGTCGATCAGCGGCCCGACGAGCGTGCCCTCAATGCGCGGATCGCCGATCTTCACGCTGCCATAGACTTTCGCGAGACGCGGCACGAGCTGGTCGTAAACGCTGTCATGCACGAAGAGACGGCGCAGGGTCGTGCAGCGCTGGCCTGCGGTGCCCATGGCGGCGAACGCGATGCCGCGCAGGGCGAGATCGAGGTCGGCCGAGGGGGCGACGATGGCGGCGTTGTTGCCGCCGAGCTCCAGGATCGCGCGAGCGAAGCGCTCGGCGAGCTTCGGGCCGACCTGACGGCCCATGGCGGTGGAGCCGGTAGCGGAGAGAACCGGCACGCGGGTGTCCTCGACGAGGATCTCGCCGACCTCGCGGCCGCCCAGAAGCACCTCGCACAGGCCCTCCGGCACGCCGCCGAAGCGCTTGGCGGCGCGCTCGACGATGGCGTGCGTGGCGAGCGCCGTGAGCAGGGTCTTCTCGGACGGCTTCCACACCACGCTGTCGCCGCACACGAGGGCGAGCGCCGCGTTCCAGGACCACACGGCTACCGGGAAGTTGAAGGCCGAGATGACGCCGCAGACGCCGAGGGGATGCCAGGTCTCCATCATGCGGTGATCGGCGCGCTCGGTCGCGATGGTGAGCCCGTAGAGCTGGCGGGAGAGCCCGACGGCGAAATCGCAGATGTCGATCATCTCCTGCACTTCGCCGAGACCCTCGGACACGATCTTGCCCGCCTCAAGGGTGACGAGGCGGCCGAGATCGTCCTTAGCGGCGCGCAGCTCCTCGCCGAGCAGGCGGATGAACTCGCCGCGCTTGGGCGCCGGGACCTTGCGCCAGGCCTTGAAGGCGGCGTCGGCCCGGCCGATGGCTGCCTTGGCCTCCTCGGGCGTGGTCTCACGCACATGGGCGATCACTTCGCCGGTGATCGGCGACCGGGCCGGCCGCCCGGCGGACGCGAAGGCGCTCTCCGGCACGCCGAGGCGCGCGAGAATGGCGCGGGCCTCGTCCGCAACGGAAGCAGGCGCGGAGGATACGGGTTTCAGGCTCGCGGTCATGTTGAATCTCCCTCGATGCGGGCGTGAGGCTTCCACGGGAAGTCCGCCGCCCTCGCTTGTCGTTGAAACGAAACGACGGCGGCTCTCATGCCACCGTCTTAATGCATGACCGGGAAGCCTGGGAACTGCTTTTCCCGAATAGGGTCATGCCAAATGGTCAAGAACTCGGAACGCTCCCGCTTCCGTTGAAGCGGGAGCCCAGTCCCGTTCGTCATGCCGCCGAGTCGAGGCGGATGTTCTTCGCCGCCGGCTCGTGGCCCTCGTCCAGGCGCTCGCCCGCGTAGACGCGGCCGAAACGGTTGGCCAGGAAGGTGTCGAGGTCGATCTCCTCCTGGCGCACGAAACCCTGTTTCGGAAGCTGGCCTTCGACGAGCAGATCGAGCATGGCGCAGATCCCGGCCGCCGTGGTGACCTGGATCGCCGTGCGCTGGACGCCGGCGACCTTCTGGCCGTAGACGCTGCGGGCATAGGTTTCCTGCACGTAGCGGCCGCCGCGTTCGCCGGTCACGGTCACGAAGACGATGACCATGTCCTGCATGGTGGCCGGCACCGCATTCTCCAGGATGTCCTTCAGGATCTCGCGGCGGTTGCGCAGCTGCAGGTCGTTGAGCAGGACGCGCATCAGGGCGCAGTGGCCGGGATAGCGGATGGTTTTGTAGTTCAGGTTGCGCACCTTGCCTTCCAGCGTCTCGCACAGGGTGCCGAGGCCGCCGGAGGTGTTGAAGGCCTCGTAACGGGTACCGTCGAGGGAGAATTCCTCGAGCTCCTCCATGGCCGGGACCTCGCGCAGCTTCCCGTCGACCACCGCCTCGCAGCGCTCGATATATTCGTTGATGACGCCGTCCGTGCTCCAGGTGAGGTTATAGGACAGGGCATTCGACGGGTATTGCGGCAGGGCGCCGACGCGCAGGCGGACCGTGTCGAGCTTGTCGAAGCGGCTGGCGATGTCGTGCGCCACGATGGAGATGAAGCCGGGCGCGAGGCCGCATTGGGGAATGAAGGCCGTGGTGGCGCCCTCGGAGAGTTCCTTCACCATGCGGGTGGTGGCGACGTCCTCGGTCAGGTCGAAATAGTTGACGTCGGCGAGGCGGGCTGCCTGGGCCACGTGGCCGGTCAGGTGGTAGGGGGCGGCGCTGAGCACCGCGAAATGGCCCTTGAGCGCATTCTGCAGGGCGACCGCGTCACTGAAGTCGAGCTGAAGCGTCTTGACCCCATCCTTGGCGACGGCCTCGAGGGCGGCGGCGGAAGCATCCGCGACGGTGACGTCGTAATCGCCGGTCTCGTGAAGCATGTCGACAATGGTGGAGCCGATCTTGCCGGCCCCGATGACGAGGATCGAGTGCATGGAAATCTCCCTGTGGTCCTCTCAGAAAACGGCAAAGCCATGCAGAACGCCATGGACAAGCTGACGAAAAGCCGGCTAGTTTTCGGCATATTGCCGTTATGGTTGGTCATAGTGATGCTCGACGCCACCGATCGCGCCTTGATTGCTCTCCTGCGGGAGAATGCCCGGATCGGCCATGCGGAGGCGGGGCGGCGCCTCAAGCTCTCCCGCACGACCGTGCAGGCCCGGGTCGAGAGCCTGGAGCGTCGCGGGGTGATCGCCGGCTATACCTTGCGCCTCGCCGAGGAGGTCGCGAGCCGCATGGTGCGGGCGCATGTGACGATCGTGGTGGCGCCGAAGGCGTCGGGCGGCGTGGTCTCGGCGCTGCAGCGCATGCCAGAATTGCGCGCGCTTCATTCGGTCGCGGGTGTCTTCGATCTTCTGGCGGTGGTAGAGGCTGAGGACGTTCCCTCCCTCGATGCCGCCATCGACAAGATCGGCGCCCTCGACGGGGTGGAGCGCACCCAATCCTCCATCATCCTCTCAACGAAATTCGAACGATGACCTCTTCAGCCTCTCCTTCAGCCGATGTCGTGATCGTCGGCGGCGCCGTCATGGGCTCCTCCGCGGCCTATCACCTGCTCGCCGATGCCGGCTTCAAGGGACGCGTGGTCGTCATCGAGAAGGATCCGACCTACCAGCTCTCCGCCTCGGCCCTGTCGGCGGCTTCGATCCGCCAGCAATATTCCAGCGCGGTGAACATCCGGATTTCGCTCTATGGAATCCAGTTCCTGCGCACCATCGCCGATCACCTGACCGTCGACGGCGACCGGCCGGAGATCGGCCTGAGGGAAGGCGGATATCTCTATTGCGCGTCGGAGGCCGGCGCCTCGATCCTGGCGGAGAACCAGGCGCTCCAGGTCGCCGAGGGGGCGGACATCCTGTTCCTGAAGCCGGATGCCCTGAAGGAGCGCTTCCCCTGGCTCAACGTGGAGGACCTGGCGGCGGGCACCTGGGGACGTTCGGGCGAGGGCTGGTTCGACGGCTGGGGCCTGCTCCAGGCCTTCCGCAAGAAGGCCCGCGCGCTCGGCGCCCAGTACGTGAAGGGCGAGGTGGCCGACATTGAGCGGGACGGCAACGCGGTCGTCGCGGTGCGGCTGAAGGACGGCACCCGGATCCCCTGCGGCACGCTCGTCAACTGCGCGGGCTCCGGCGGGCGCGCCGTGGCGGCCATGGCCGGGCTCGACATTCCGGTCCAGGCCAAGCGCCGCTACGTCTTCACCTTTTCCTGCAAGGAGCGGGTCGAGAACTGCCCGCTGCTCATCGACACGTCGGGCGCCTATGTGCGGCCGGAAGGGGAAGGGCATTTCATCTGCGGCGCCTCGCCGGAGGCGGATCTCGATCCCGACTGGTCCGACGAGGATCCGGCCAGCCAGGAGATCGACCATTCGTTCTTCGAGGAGTTCATCTGGCCGAACCTGGCGAACCGCGTCCCAGCCTTCGAGGCGATCAAGCCGGGACGCGCCTGGTCCGGGCCCTACGACATGAGCCTCCTCGATCACAACGCGATCATCGGCCTGACCGGCGAGCTCACGAACTTCTACCTCTGCAACGGCTTCTCCGGCCACGGCCTGCAGCAGGCCCCGGCGGTGGGCCGAGGCCTGGCCGAGCTGATCGTCCATGGCGGCTACAGGACGCTCGATCTGTCCGAGCTCGGCTACGAGCGCGTTCTCGCCAACCGTCCGCTGCTCGAGCGCAACGTGATCTGAGCCTCGGTCCCGAAAGCGGAAAGCACGTTCGGGGTCCTCTCCGGCGCTCCGCGTGCGATGGGCTAGAGACCCATCTCGTCGGCGGTGCGGTAGGCCCAGATCCGGCCGCCCCGGTTCATGTGGCGCTGCATCAGGCCGGGCTGGTCGGGATCGGGCCGGGTGTCGACGGCCAGCTCGTTGACGCCCTCCCGGTCGGCCCGCTCGTCGGCGCGGCGCGCGCCGGTGCCGACGGTCGTGCCCGAGCCCTGGTTGGTCTGGCTGAACTCGTCCGTCCTCAGGTCCGTGGTGCCGAGATCGTCCGCGCCTTCCGCCATGAGCCCCATGCCGGGCAGGGAGCCCGTGGTGGTGGTGCCGGCGCCCGAGCCGCCGGTGATCCCGGCCGCCAGGGGCGCACCCGCATCGGCTCCCGCCTGGTCGGATCCGCTCTCCTCGAGCCATTCGCGGCTGCTGCCGTCGAGATCGACCGGATCGAACATCTCCAGGACCCGTACGGCCTCCTCCATGTTGTCCCGGTCGACCTGCGCGGCGATCAGGGAGCAGTGCCTCCGCAAACCCTGCTCGAAGAGGCGCTTGTCGGAGTCCGGCAGGTTCAGGTCGTGCAGCGCGTCGAGGGTGTCGTCCCGAGCCGACAGGCTGCGGAAGCCGGAGATCGACGAGATCTCGCGGGCTTCCGCATTGCCGGCGGCGACGATTCGGTTCTGGGCGATGCCCATTTGCAGCAAGGACTGAAGGGCCTGATGGGCCTGGGCGGGATCCCTGAACAG
The DNA here is from genome assembly GCF_013307435.2 of Microvirga terrae. Taxonomy (NCBI): domain Bacteria; kingdom Pseudomonadati; phylum Pseudomonadota; class Alphaproteobacteria; order Hyphomicrobiales; family Methylobacteriaceae; genus Microvirga; species Microvirga terrae. The sequence goes on along the minus strand of NZ_CP102845.1, from coordinate 5,108,438 downwards.
GGCGGCGATCATCTGGGGCATGGGTCTCTTCCGTTAAGTTACTCCCTCAACGAAGAGGTGTTCCGGGCTGTTCCCGAAGTCGGCCGTTAAGTCTTTTGGATGAAAGGGCTTCCATTTTGAAGCCGGCTATGATTGTCATGTTTTCGTCATAGAAACGTCATCCGGCCTTAACGCCGGGGTGATGAACGACAAGAACGTCCCCGACGGGATGACATGGGAGAGATTACTATGATGAAGAAGTCCCTCCTCGGCGCTCTGGCCATCGGCCTGGCGACGAGCACCTCCGCCTTCGCCCAGACCGAGATCCAGTGGTGGCACGCCATGACGGGTGCCAATAACGACGTCGTGAACCGGCTGGCGGACGAGTTCAACAAGTCCCAGAACGAATACAAGGTCGTGGTCAGCTACAAGGGCCAGTATGCCGATACCCTGAACGCCGGCATCGCCGCGTTCCGCGCGGGCAACGCCCCCCACATCCTGCAGGTTTTCGAAGTCGGCACGGCGACCATGATGGGCGCCCGCGGGGCGATCAAGCCCGTCTACCAGCTGATGGCCGACGCCGGCGAGAAGTTCGACCCGCAGGCCTATCTGCCGGCGATCACCGGCTACTACTCCACGGCCAAGGGCGAGATGCTCTCCTTCCCGTTCAACTCCTCCTCGATGGTCATGTGGATCAACAAGGACGAGCTGAAGAAGGCGGGCGTTAACGAGATCCCGAAGACCTGGCCCCAAGTGTTCGAAGCCGGCAAGAAGCTCAAGGCTGCCGGCCACGACACCTGCGGCTTCTCGAACGCTTGGGCGCCCTGGGCCAACGTCGAGCAGTTCTCCGCCTGGCACAACATCCCGATGGCCACCAAGGCCAACGGTCTCGACGGCTTCGACACGGAGATGAAGTTCAACTCTCCGGCGCACGTGAAGCACCTGCAGAACCTCGTCGACCTGCAGAAGGACAAGACCTACGACTATTCGGGCCGCGACTCGAAGAGCGAGGGCCGCTTCACCTCGGGCGAATGCGCGATCTTCCTCACCTCGTCGGGCTTCTACGGCAACGTGAAGGCGAATGCGAAGTTCGACTTCACGTCCGTGCCGATGCCTTACTACCCGGACATCCAGGGCGCTCCGCAGAACTCCATCATCGGCGGCGCTTCGCTGTGGGTCATGGGCGGCAAGTCGGCCGCCGAGTACAAGGGCGTGGCCAAGTTCTTCACCTTCCTGTCGGACACGGACCGCCAGGCCAAGCTGCATCAGGAATCGGGCTATCTCCCGATCACCAAGGCAGCCTACGAGAAGACCAAGGCTTCAGGTTTCTATGAGAAGAACCCGGTCCTGCAGACCCCGCTGCTCGAGCTGACCAACAAGGAGCCGACCGAGAATTCCCGCGGTCTGCGCTTCGGCAACATGGTCCAGATCCGCGACGTGGTGTCGGAGGAGATCGAGGCTGCTCTGGCCGGTCAGAAGCCCGCCAAGGATGCTCTCGACTCCGCCGTGACGCGCAGCAACCAGATCCTGCGCCAGTTCGAGCGTTCCGTCAGCCGCTGAGCGATCTGACCGCACGACTTTCCATCCCGGGCGGCCCCGCTGCCCGGGATGATCTTATGGATCACCTTCGCAGACCGGTTGCCGCCGTCATCTGCCACCCATCATCCGGACAGCCGTAAACGCGATGGAAAAACGAGCTCATTTTTCAGGTTGGACGCTGCCACTTCTGCTCATCGTTCCGCAGATGGCGATCACCGTCATTTTCTTCTATCTGCCTGCATCGCAGGCCATCTGGCAGTCGTTCCTGCGGGAAGACGCCTTCGGCCTCACCTCCGAATTCGTCGGCTTCGAGAACTACAGCGCGGTCTTCGAGCAGCCTGAATATTACCGGGCAATGGTCACGACCGTGATCTTCTCGACCCTGGTGGCCTTCTTCTCGCTCGCAGTCGCGCTTCTTTTCGCCACCCAGGCCGACAAGAGCCTGCGCGGCGGCCACGGTTTCAAGACCCTGCTGATCTGGCCTTACGCGGTGGCTCCCGCCATCGCGGGTGTTTTGTGGATGTTCATGTTCCACCCGACGCTCGGCACGCTCGGGCGCCCGCTCAACCTCATGGGGTTCAACTGGAATCCCATGCTTGACGGCAAAGATGCCATGATCCTGCTCGTGCTCTCCGCCACCTGGAAGCACGTCAGCTACAATTTCCTCTTCTTCCTCGCTGGCCTGCAGGCGATTCCGAAGAGCGTGATCGAAGCCGGCGCCATCGACGGCGCAGGGCCCATGCGCCGCTTCTGGACGATCATCTTCCCGCTTCTGTCGCCGACCACCTTCTTCCTTCTCGTCGTGACCATCGTCTACGTGTTCTTCGAGACGTTCGGCATCATCGATGCCGTGACGGGCGGCGGTCCTGCCGGAACGACCACAACCCTCGTCTACAAAGTCTACGCGGACGGCCGCTCCGGCGGCGATCTCGGCCTGTCGGCCGCCCAATCGGTGGTCCTCATGGTCATCGTGATCGCGCTGACCGCCATCCAGTTCCGCTATGTCGAACGCAAGGTACAGTACTGATGGTCGAGAATCGTCCCTTTAGAGACTTCATGGCCTATCTGACGCTGATCATCGGCGTCGTTCTGGTGGCCTTCCCGGTCTACCTCGCGATCATGGCGTCGACCTTCGACACCGCCACCATCATCAACGGCAACATGCCGCTGATCCCGGGCGATCAGACGCTGGAAAACTACTCCCGCGCGCTGTTCTACGGGGGCAAGACGGCCCGCGAGCCCGTGATCGGCATGATGATCAACTCCATGATCGTCGCAATGGGAATCGCATTCGGCAAGATCCTGATCTCGATTCTGTCGGCCTATGCGGTTGTGTATTTCAGGTTCCCGTTCCGCAGGACGGCGTTCTGGGTCATCTTCATCACCCTGATGCTCCCGGTCGAAGTGCGTATTTATCCGACCTACAAGATCGTCGCCGATCTGGGTCTCCTCGATACCTATTCCGGTCTCATCCTGCCGCTCATCGCGTCGGCGACCGGCACGCTCCTGTTCCGGCAATTCTTCATGACCATTCCGGAGGAGCTTCTGGAAGCCTCGAAGATCGACGGCGCGGGCGCGTTCCGCTTCTTCAAGGACACGCTGCTTCCGCTTTCGATGACGACGATCGCGGCACTCTTCGTGATCCAGTTCATCTATGGCTGGAACCAGTATCTCTGGCCGCTGCTGATCACCACGAAAAGCTCGATGCAGACCATCGTCATCGGCATCAAGAAGATGATCACGACCACCGATGCACTGACCGAGTGGAACATCGCCATGACGACGGCCGTGCTGGCGATGGTGCCGCCGGTGCTGGTCGTCATCTTCATGCAGAGGCTCTTCGTGAAGGGTCTCGTCGAAACGGAGAAGTGACGCGGGAAACGCGCAGGGCCCTTCCCGTTCGGCGGAAGGGCTCCTTCTCACATGATTGGAATTCTCGCCCGCGGCCCACGGCGGCGCGGGCAGCGATAAAAGGAAAGACACGATGGCAGGGGTCACACTCGATACCGTCAGGAAGATCTATGCGGGCAATGTTGAGGCCGTGAAGGGCGTCTCTCTCGGAATCGAGGACGGCTCCTTCTGTGTGCTCGTCGGCCCGTCCGGCTGCGGCAAGTCCACGCTGCTCCGGATGATTGCGGGCCTCGAGACGATTTCCGACGGCGAGGTGAAGATCGGCGAGCGAGTGGTGAACCAGGTCGAGCCGGCCGATCGCGACATCGCCATGGTGTTCCAGAACTATGCGCTCTACCCGCATATGACCGTCTACGACAACATGGCCTATGGCCTGAAGAACCGCGGCACGCCGAAGGACGAGATCGAGAAGCGCGTGAAGGAAGCGGCCCGAATCCTGGCGATCGAATCCTTCCTCACCCGCAAGCCGCGCCAGCTCTCCGGCGGCCAGCGCCAGCGCGTCGCCATGGGCCGGGCCATCGTGCGCAAGCCCCAGGTGTTCCTCTTCGATGAGCCGCTCTCCAACCTCGATGCCAAGCTGCGCGTCCAGATGCGCGTCGAGATCAAGCGCCTGCAGAAGGCTCTCGGCGTGACGTCGATCTACGTGACTCACGATCAGGTCGAGGCCATGACCCTGTCCGACAAGCTCGTGGTGATGTCCGGCGGCCAGATCGAGCAGGTGGGCAGCCCGGCGGACGTCTACCGCCGTCCCGAGACCCGGTTCGTCGCCACCTTCATCGGCTCGCCGCCCATGAACATCCTGCCCGGCAAGGTCGAGGGGCCCGGCCGGGTGTCGGTCGGCGGACAGGCGATCATGGTCGCGGACATGCGCGACGGCCTCGCCCCCGGCTCCGCCATCGAGGTGGGCCTGCGTCCGGAGGACGTCCAGGCAGGCGGCGCGGGCTCGAGCTCCCTCTCCATGGATGTGGATTTCGTCGAGGAACTCGGCGCGACCCAGCTCTTCCACGGCAAGGTCGCCGGCGCCGACTTCGTCGTTCAGGCCTCCACCGGTCAGATTCCGGCCGACACCCGCCGGCTGACCCTGTCGGTCGATCCGGCCAACGTCCATCTCTTCGACCCTCAGACCACCCGGCGTCTCGGCAAGGTCTGACATCCCGGACGGCGAGCCGGAACGTCAGGGTGTCCAAGGGCCTCGGGCTTGCGCTCGGGGCCCTCTCGTTGTGCGGGCAACCTCATGCCCCTTGTCCCTCTCCCCCTCGTCAGGATGAGGGGGAGGGTTGACGATCAGGGTGGGCGGTCCCGCACCACCGCGCCGGCACCCGCTCCCACCTTCCCGCAGCCGTTCCGCTACCCTCGGCCCGTTCTCGCTACCCTCGGCCCGTGCTGGCACCCAGCTGTGTCGGCTACCCTCCGCCCGTCCTGACACCCTCCCCGTCATGGCCGGGCTGGTCCCGGCCATCCCGCTCATGTGAAGCGCCGTGCCTTACGGGTCGGGATCACCGGCACAAGGCCGGCGATGACGTGGGAGGGTCTGTGCAAGGATGTGTTCTCACTTTGTTCTTGACAGGGGTGCCAAGCTAAGCTATATCGTTGGACAGATCGGTTCCTTCGAGGGGCGCGCTCGCGAGGCGTCGCAAGTGTGGGAACCGGCACGGTCCTGCGACAGGCTTCGCACCCCTGGGCGCGCAGGAGGCCGACCTTGGGCTCTGCCCAGCTGGTCCGCCTGAAAAGAACCGTGCGCGACGAGCAGCTTGGCTCTCGCTTATCACCTCAGACATCGAGCCGGGCTGCCACTCGCGCCACCCTCGATCATCCTGAAGGCTCGCAGCGCAAGCTGCGGGCCTGCAGGTGCTGCTCTTTGACAGCGCACAGATCGCAAACCGGCACCGCAGCGCGACGCTCCCCCGTCATCCGACCCTGCCCCGTCATGGCCGGCCCCGTGCCGGCCATCCCGATCCGGTGAGGCTCCGGCGCTTCAAGCAAGCGAGATCACCGGGACACGCCCGGTGATGACGGGGGAAGGATCAGGACGGGCCATCCCGATCCGAACAGGCGCGGCGCTTCAGACAAGCGCGATCACCGGCACAGGCCCTGTGACGACGGCGAGGCGGTTGCACGACGTTCGAAGCCTCGGTATCCCTTTTTCTTCAACGTGAGGAACAGCGATGACGGTCAAGCTCGACGGCGCCACTCTCGGCATTCAGGATGTGGTGCGTGTGGCGCGCCCCGATGCCAGCGGAGCCTTTGCGCCCGCCGCCCTGACCCCGGAGGCACGCGAGCGCATTGCGGCGACGCGGGATTACATCGACCGCACCTGGATGCACGACGACGCGCCGCTCATGTATGCCTTCAACACGGGCGTCGGCCTGTTCAAGGACCAGCGCGTTCTCATCAGCGACATGGCGGCCTACCAGCGCAAGACGGTCTATGCCCACGCCACTGGGGTCGGCGAGCCGTTCGCCGAGGACGTAACCCGCGCCATGATGCTCCTGCGGGCCAATGCGTTCGCGTCGAACTATTCCGGCCCCCGCGTCGAGCTGGTCGAGCGCCTCATCGCGTTCGTCAATGCGGGCCTGCATCCGGTCATTCCGCAAAAAGGCTCCGTCGGCGCGTCGGGCGACCTCGCGCCGCTCGCCCATATGGCTGGCGCGGTCTGCGGATTCGAGGAGGCCGAGATAATCTATCGCGGCCGCCGGATGCCGGCCCGCGAGGCCATCCGGGCGGCCGGCTTCGATCCCGATTTCGAGCTTGGCGCGAAGGATGCTTCGGCTCTGATCAACGGCTCGACCACGTCGCTTGCGCTCGGGGCGCTGGCCACGCACGACGCACGCCGCCTGCTGAAGCAGGCGGACATCGCCATGTGCCTGTCGCTCGAAGCCATGCGCGGCGAGCTCGCGGCCTTCGATCCCCGCGTGCACAAGGCGCGCCCTCATCCGGGCCAGGCCCGCGTCGCCCGCAATCTGCTGCGCATTCTCGACGGCACGAAGCGCTGCTCGCAGGCTGCGCGCGACATCGTGTTTCCCGACGAGCCGCGTCAGCCCGGAGCGCCGGCGGCTCCCCGCGTGCAGGACGTCTATTCCCTGCGCTGCACGCCGCAGGTTCACGGGCCCGCCGTCGAGGCCGTGGAATACGTGGAGCGCATCATCGGCACGGAGATGAACTCCGCCACCGACAACCCGCTGATCTTCGACGACGGGCAAGGCGGCTACGTGTCGATCTCGGGCGGTCACTTCCACGGTCAGTACATGGCGCAGGCCATGGACTTCCTCGCCATTGCGATGGCCGATCTCGGGGCGATCTCCGAGCGGCGCCTCGCGCGGCTGATCGATCCCACCATGTCCTACGGCCTGCCGCGCAACCTGCTCGCCGGCAAGCGCGGGCTCAACACGGGATTTGCAACCGTGCAGTGCTCCCTGTCGGCGCTGGTGATGGAGAACCGCGGGCTTGCGACGCCGGGCTCGGTCGACTCGATCCCCGGCAAGTCGAATGCGGAGGATCACGTGTCCAACTCGACCTGGTGCGGGCGCAAGGCACGCACCGTCGTCGAGAATGTGGAGCAGATCGTGGCCGGCGAGTTGCTGATGGCCGCGCAGGCGCTCACGCTCGTGGAGCCGCTCGCGACGGATCATCCGCTCGGCAAGGGTTCGCGCGCCGCCCTGGAGGCGATCCGGGCCATTATTCCGCCGGCGCTCGATGGCGACCGCTGGTACGCGACCGAGATGCGCCAGGCGCTCGATCTCGTGCGCGCGGGCGCAGTGGTCGAGGCGGTCGAAAGCGCCATCGGCGAGCTCGAGTAAAGAAAAAGGGCCCGGTGAGACCGGGCCCTGAATGGTTCGCCCTGTGCGTGTTCAGCGGCAGCGGCGGACCTCGCGATACACGACGCGTCCGTTGGGCCGCACCACGCGCTCGCGCACCGTGCGGCAGCGCTCGACCCGGCCCCAGCCTGGCCGCACGCCGCAATCCCGCACGGTCCGGAAGACCACGCGGCCATTCGGAAGCACGGTGCGGACGCGGCGCGTGACGCACTGCACATTGTCTACAAGGCTTGGCCCCTGCAGCTGCTCGGCGCCGAAACGGGCCTGCGCCTCCTGCGGTGCAGCAAAGAAGCCGGCGCCAAGGACAAGGGCAAAGGCGGGGAGAATGATGGCTCGCATGGTCCATTCCTTATGTTGTGAGGAGGGGCTGACGACAACGACGTGTCTATGCCATGGTTCCTGAAGCTGGAATGAACCTCATGTCGTCACGCGTTATGATCCGTCCCGTTCATGTCTCGGATGCCGCCGAGCTGGTCGCTGCCAACCTCGCCAGCATCGATCTGCACGAGCCCTGGGTTTCGCCCTGCCGCGATCATGCGAGCTTCCTCGGTTATCTCAACCGCTGCGACGGCGATCGCTCCATCGGCTTCATTGCCCGTGAGCGGGCGAGCGGAAAAATCGTCGGAGTGGTGAATCTGAGCGAGGTCGTGCGCGGCTTCTTCCAAAGCGCCTATATGGGCTATTACGGCATGGCCGGCACCAGCGGGCGCGGGCTCATGAGCGAGGCGGTGAGGCTCGTGGTCTCGCATGCCTTCGGCGAGCTCGGGCTGCACCGGCTGGAGGCGAACATCCAGCCGGGGAACGGGCCATCCCGTGCGCTCGTCATGCGGCTCGGCTTCCGTCAGGAAGGCTATTCACCGCGCTATCTCAAGATCAACGGGGAATGGCGCGATCACGAGCGCTGGGCCGTGCTCGCCGACGAGTGGCGCGGCTGATCCGCATCAGGCGACGGGCCCGAGCTTCTTCTGCAGAAAGAAGCGGCTGCCGCCGACGGGATAATCCTTGAGTTCGCCGAAGATCTCGTATCCGAGGCGCCGGTAGAGTTCGAGCGCCCTGGGGTTGAGCGTGTCGATCCACGCCGAGTGGCAGCCCTTGTTTCGGGCCTCGTCCTCGGCCATCGCGATCAGCTGCGTGGCAAGTCCCATGCCGCGAAAGGCTTCAGGCACGAAAAGGAGCTCGATGGCGAGCCAACCGCCGTTCATGCGGCCGCACAGTCCCCCGACAGGCTCGCGGCTGTCGGGATCGATGATGGCAATGGCGAGATCCCGGCCCGGCGGATGGCCGGCGAAAAGAGTTCTGTTGAAGTCTCGCACGCCTTCCAGGACGATCGGATGCAGCGCGCAGGCATCGTCGACGAACGCAATTATCGGAGCCTGCTTCATGATGCGGATCTCACGCGGCAATCTGCTTGACCGTGTCCATCAGCACGCGGGCCGCCACATCCGCGTCCTCGATGGTGATCGACTCAGCCGGGTTGTGGCTGATGCCGCCCTTGCAGCGCACGAACAGCATGGCGGATGGGCAAAGGCCCGCCATTGCGACCGCATCATGACCGGCGCCCGAGGAGAGATGCAGCGGCTCGATGCCGAGGCTCCTCATGGCCTCTTCGAATTTTCCGGCCAAATCCTTGTCCATGGGCGTCGCGGGCGATTCCATGAACGGCTCGATGGCGAAAGTCACGCCGCGCCGCTGCGCGGCGGCCTGGCATTCGGTGATGATGTCTTCCACCATCGCAAGGCGCACGGCATCGTCCGGTGAGCGGGCATCGAGCGTGAAATCGACACGTGCCGGAATGACGTTGATCGCGCCGGGCTGCACCTGCGCGACGCCCACCGTCGCTACCGTGTCGGTGCGCGTCGAGCCTGCGCGCTCGACGATGCCGATCATCTCGGCCACGGCCGCGAGCGCATCGCGACGCATGGTCATCGGCACGGTGCCCGCATGGCCCGCTTCGCCGATTACGCTGCAGCGCGCCCGCGTGATGCCGTTGATGGCCGACACGATCCCGACAGGCAGATCCTTTGCTTCGAGGAGCGGCCCCTGCTCGATGTGCACTTCGAGATACCCGCGGTACCGCGCCGGATCCCGGGCAAGCGCCGCGATCCCGTCCGGGTCGCCGCCGAAGCGGATCAGCGCCTCGCGGAAAGTGGTCCCGTCCCGGTCCCGACCGTCGAGCCAGGCCGGGTTGAACCGGCCGGCAAGCGCCTGGGACGTGGAGAGGTTGCTCGGGAAGCGCACATTCTCCTCGTCGCCGAAGGCGACGACCTCGATCGGGCAGGCGGGGGCAATGCCCTGCTGCCGCAATGCCTCCACCACGGCGATGCCGAGCACCACGCCGAGGTTGCCGTCATAGCGGCCCGCATCGACCACGGAATCGATATGGGAGCCGACGAGGAGGGCAGGGGCTTGCGGATCGGTGCCCTCGATCCGACCGATGACGGATCCGAGGGCATCGATATGGGCGTTCAGCCCCGCCTCCCGCATCAGGCGGAGCGTGGCGTCCGCAGCCCGGCGATGGGCGTCGGAGAGATAGAGGCGGGTGAGGCGGCCGGGTTCGTCCGTGTGCTGGGCGAGATCCTCGATCATCGCCATCACGCGGCGGCCGAGGGTGAGATCTGTCGCGGTGGTCATGGACCGGAGAGTTTCAGGAACCGGCCTGCTTCGCAAGAGGAAGAGCAATGGCTTTGAAGGCGGAGCCGGATCGCATTGGACATCCCACGTCATCACCGGCCTTGTGCCGGTGATCTCGATCGGAAACGCTCGGGGCTCCACGGAATCGGGATGGCCGGGACAAGACCGGCCATAACGTGCAGAGTGTGTTGGTGAAAGGTCGGTGTGAAAGGCCTCAGGCCGCGACGCCGAGCTTCTTCTGCAGGCTCGTGGACGAGGTCGTGTACTGGAACAGGAGCTTCTTCTCCGGATACACGTAGCGGTGCACCTTCTGGGCCGCCAGGGCGCCCTCATGGAAGCCTGAGAGAATGAGCTTCAGCTTGCCCGGATAGGTGTTGATGTCGCCGATGGCGAAGATGCCGGGCACGTTGGTCTCGAACTTCTCCGTATCGACCGGGATCAGGTTCTCGTGCAGGTTCAGGCCCCAGTCGGCAATGGGGCCGAGCTTCATGGTGAGGCCGAAGAACGGCAGCATCACGTCGCAATCGACCGTGAACTCCGAGCCGTCGTCCTTGCGGATCACCGCGCCTTCCAGAACGGGCTCTTCGCCCTTGAGGGAGGTCACCTGGCCGAGATGCAGGTCCATCTCGCCGGACGCCACAAGGGAGCGCATCTTCTCCACCGTGTGCGGCGCAGCCCGGAAGGCGTCGCGGCGATGGAGCAGGGTCAGGCGCTTGGCGATGGGTTGCAGGTTCACGGTCCAGTCGAGGGCGGAATCGCCGCCGCCGACGATGAGGACCTTCTTGTTGCGGAACATCTCCATCTTGCGCACGGCGTAGTACACGCCGGTGCCCTCGTAGGCCTCGATGTTCTCGATCGGCGGCTTCTTGGGCTGGAACGATCCACCGCCGGCCGCGATGATGACGGCCTTGCAGGTGAAGGTGGTGCCGTTCTCGGAGGTCTTGACCCGGAACAGGGGCGCCTCGGGCGTGCCGATGGATTCCAGGCTCTCTACCATCTCGTTGAGGTGGAAGGTCGGATGAAACGGCTCGATCTGCGCCATCAGGTTGTCGACGAGCCCCTGGCCGGTCACCATCGGGAATCCCGGGATGTCGTAGATCGGCTTCTCCGGATAGAGCTCGGCGCACTGGCCGCCCACCTTGGGCAGGATGTCGATGAGGTGGCATTTGATGTCGAGGAGGCCCAGTTCGAACACGGCGAACAGGCCCACGGGCCCGGCACCGATGATGACGACGTCCGTTTCGATATGGTCGGTCATGAACAGGCTCCTTCGAGAGACCCTTTCGAAGCACGGTCTCTTCAGCTTTGGCAATGTGGCAGGGTGACGGTCAGGCCCCGGTCGGCGCGAGGGTGACCTCCAGGCCGTCGAGTTCGGGGGTCCAGAGGATCTGGCAGGAGAGGCGCGAATTGGGCTGCGTCATCACGGTGTCGAGCTGGTCCTCTTCCTCCTCGGTGGGGGGATAGAGCCTGCCGAGCCATTCCTCGGCGACGAAGACGTGGCAGGTCGCGCATTCGCAGGCACCGCCGCACAGGCCCTCGATCGGCAGGCCCCAATCCCGGATGATCTCCATCACCCGCCAGCCCTCGATGGCCTCGAGGGTGTGGCGCTGGCCGGCCCGGTCGGTCACATGGATGACGCCCATGAAGCGGGGATTCCTCTTGCGTACAGTCTGGGATGGGGCGCGGAAGGGGCTGCGCCGGATGGGCTGATATCGTCCTTTCGGCCCGCTCCGTCAACGGTTTAGGGCATCAAACCCCGAGGGTTTCCGCCCTCAGGGCCTTGTCCGCCATGAGCTCGGTCATGGAGCCCTGGAAGCGGATCTCGCCGCGCTCGATGACGCAGGCACGGTCGCTGATGCCGGCGGCGAAGGCCCAGTTCTGCTCGGACAGGAGGACCGCCACCCCCTCCGCCTTCATGGCCCGAATGGCCTCGGCCATCGTCTGGACGATAACCGGCGCGATGCCCTCGGAGGGCTCGTCGAGCAGGATCGCATCCGGGTTGCCCATGAGCGTTCGGGCGATGGACAGCATCTGCTGCTCGCCTCCGGACATCTGGTTGCCGCGCCGTCCCCGCATCTCGGCGAGATTGGGAAATAGGCGGAAAAGCCGCTCCGGTGTCCAGGGCGAGCGGCCGGCTCCGGCGAGGCGCCGTCCCGTCTCCAGGTTCTCCTCGACGGTGAGATCGGTGAAGATGCGCCGGTCCTCGGGCACATAGCCGAGCCCCAGGCGGGCGATCTTGTAGGTCGGCAGCCTGTCGAGGGAGTGCCCCTTGAAGGTGGCCTGCTTGGCCGATGCCGAGACCAGACCCATGACGGCTTTCAGGGTCGTGGTCTTGCCGGCGCCGTTGCGGCCGACGAGGGCCATGACTTCTCCCGCATGAAGGCGGAACGTCACGTCGAAGAGAACCTGGGCGCGGCCATATGAGGCGCAGAGGTTCCAGATCTCGAGCAGCGGCTTGCTCATGCGGGCCTCGTTCCCTTGGGAGCTTCAAGGGCATGCTCGTCCCCGAGATAGGCGCGCTTGACCTCTTCGTTCCGGCGGATCTCGTCGGGTGTTCCGGCCGCGATGATCCGGCCGCGCAGGAGCACGAGAACCCGTGCCGCGTGGCCGAAGACCACGTCCATGTCGTGCTCCGTGAAAAGAACGCCGATCCCTTGCGCGTCGGCAATGGACGCGGTGAGATCCATCAGCTCCGTCCGCTCGCGCGGCGCCATGCCGGCCGTGGGCTCGTCCATCAGGAGGAGCTTGGGCTCTCCGGCCAGCGCAATGGCGAGCTCCACCCGCTTCACGTCGCCGTAGGCCAGGGCGGAGCAGGGGATATCCGCGGCCTCGGCCATGCCCACCCGGGCGAGGAGCTGAACCGCTTTCTCGCGATGACGCTCCCGGGCCGGCGACCAGAGGCCGCCGCTTTGCCGCCGGCAGCTGATCAGGGCCATCTGGACATTTTCAGCAGCACTCATCGACAGGAAGGTCTGCGCCACCTGGAAGGTGCGTCCCACACCGCGACGGAATCGCTTCTGCGGCGAGGCATGGGTGATGTCGTGGCCATCGAGCAGAACCCGGCCGCGGTCCGGGCGCAGCTGGCCGCCGACCATGTTGAACACGGTGGACTTGCCCGCCCCATTGGGCCCGATGACGGCGAGCATCTCGCCGCGCCCGACGGTGAATTCCACGTCGCGGGCCGCCACCACGCCGCCAAAGGATTTCTGCAGGCCGTTCACGGCAAGAAGCGTCATTCACGCGTCTCCCACCAGTCCCGAACCGTGCCGACGAGGCCGCGCGGAAAGATCAGCACCATGGCGATGATGCTCAGGCCGAGCATCAGGCGCCAGAGCGACGTGAGCGGCATGATCCAGTCCCGCAGGGCGTGCAGGACGGCGGCCCCGACGAGCGGCCCCATGACGGTCTGGATGCCGCCGAGGAGCAGCATGGTGAGCGCATCGACGGAGGTCGAGATGCCGAGCAGGCTCGGATCCACCGAGCCGCGGGAGAAGGCATAGAGCCCGCCCGCGAGTCCGGCTGCGGCGCCGGCGATCATGAACGCGAGCCAGCGCTGTTGGCGGATCTTCAGGCCGATCGCCTCCGCGCGGGCTTCCGAGTCGCGGGCAGCCCGCAGGGCATAGCCGAAGGGCGCGTCGATGATCTGTTTCAGAATCAGCACGGCCACGACGGTCAGCGCGGCGGTCAGGAAATAATAGGACACCGGTCCGCCGGCCCAGCTCGCCGGCCAGACGCCGACGATGCCGTTGTCGCCGCCGGTCACTTCGACCCACTGGAAGGCGACAGCATAGAGGATCTGCGCGGCGGCAAGCGTCATCATGGCGAGATAGATGCCGGACAGACGGACCACGAAGGCGCCGATCAGCCCTGCGCCCAAAGCGGCCAGGGCGAGCCCGGCGGGGAGGGCGGCCTCCATCGACAGGCCGAACCACTTCACGGTGAGCGCCGCTCCGTAGGCGCCAAGACCGAAGAAGGCCGCGTGGCCGAAGCTCACGACGCCGCCAACGCCGATGAGGAGCTGCAGGCTGAAGGCGAAGAGCGCAAAGATCAGGATTTCGGTCGCAACCTTCAGCAGATAGGTATCGGCCAAGAGCGGAAGACAGGCGAGCCCTGCCACCACGGCGAGCAGAACGGTGCCGCCGCCAGGCAGGGGTTTGCGGCTGGCAATGCCCACCGCGTGGGACCCACCGATGACCTCGGTCCGGCCGAAGAAGCCGTAGGGCCGGATCGCCAGCACTACGGCCATGAGCAGGAACACCACGACGAGGGTGCTCTTCGGGAAGATCAGGATGCCAAAGGCCTGCAGCTGCCCGATGATGAGCGCGGCCAAAAACGCGCCGGGCACGCTGCCCATGCCGCCGACGACAGTGACGACGAAAGCCTCGGCGATGATCGACAGATCCATGCCAGCATGAGCCGAGACTCGCGGGATCTGAAGCGCGCCGCCCAGTCCGGCCAGGAAGGCGCCGAGGAACATCGTGCCGGTGAACAGCATCGCCTGGTTGACGCCGAGCGACGCCACCATGTCCCGATCCTGAGTGGCCGCCCGCACGAGTACGCCGAATCGCGTCCGGCGCAGGAGAAGCCAGACGAGCCCCAGAACAATAGGGCCGGCTGCGATCAGCACGAGCTCGTAGGACGGGAAGCGCCTGCCGAGAATCTCGACCGGCGCGCGCAAGCCCGGAGCGCGGGGTCCGAGAATGTCCTCGGGCCCGAAGATCTGTACCACGAGATCCTGAACCACCAGCACGACCCCGAAGGTGGCGAGCAGCTGGAAGAGTTCCGGTGCGCCGTAGATGCGGCGCAGGAGCAGGACCTCGACGATGACGCCGATGAGGCCGACGATCAGGGCCGATGCCAGGATGCCGGCCCAAAAGGTCACGGGGCCGAACGAGAGTTCGAGCAGGCGCGGTACCAGGGTGGCGGCCGTGTAGGCGCCGATCATGTAGAGCGAACCATGCGCGAAGTTCACGATACGCGTGACGCCGAACACGATGGTCAGGCCGCAGGCCGTAATGAAGAGCGATGAAGCGCTGGAAAGGCCGCTCAGGGCCTGGACGGCAAGAAAGGAGGGATCCAGCGCCAGCAATCCTCTAGTCCTTCCGCACCGCCTTCACCTCGGCCTCGGTCGGCATGAACGACGTGCCGTCCTTGTAGAACCAGTCCGTCATGCCGCCGGCGGCGCCCTTGAGCACGAGCTTGCCGACCCAGGCGCCCATGCTGGACTGGTTGTCGATGCCGCGCATGGTGACGGGCCCGATGACGGTGTCGAACTTGGCGTCCTCGAGCGCCTTGATCACGGCTTCGGTCTCGGTGGAGCCTGCACGCTCGATGGCATCGCGGATCATGTACACGACCATGTAGCCGAGGAGCGAGCCGAGGCGCGGCGTGTCGTTGTACTTGGCCCGGTAGGCATCGACGAAGGCCTTGTGCTTCGGCTCCGTGATCTGGTCCCAGGGATAGCCTGTCACGGTCCAGCCCTCCGGCACCTCGTCCTTCAGGGGCAGGAGCCATTCGGGCTCCCCGGTGAGGAGCGAGAGGACCGTCGCGCCCTCGAAGAGCCCGCGGGTGTTGCCTTCGCGAACGAACTGGGTGAGATCCGGGCCGAAGAGCACGTTGAAGATGCCGTCGGGCTTGGCCTGTTCGATCGCGGAGACGGTCGCGCCGGCCTCGATCTTGCCGAGCGCCGGATATTGTTCGACGACGATCTGCGCGCCGGGCACGCGCTCCTGGATGAGACGCTTGAACGCCTGCGCGGCCGACTGGCCATACTCGTAATTGGGCGCCACGATGGCCCAGCGCTTTGCTCCCGAGGCCTTCGCCTGATCGACCAGCATGCCCACCTGCATGGTGTTGTTGGGCCGGATGCGGAAGGTGTAGCGATTCCCCTGTGCCATCGTGATGGCATCGGTCAGGGGCTCGGCCGCGATATAGACGATCTTCTTCTGGTTGGCGTAATCGGCCATCGCGACGCCGACATTGGACAGGAACGACCCGAAGAGGAGAACCGCACCCTCACGGGTCACGAGTTCGTCGGCCACGCGGGTGGCGTCACCGGTCGTGGCGCCGTCCTCCCGGGAAACGATCTCGATCTTGCGGCCGAGAACGCCGCCCTTGCCGTTGATCTCGTCGAGCGCGAGTTGCCAGCCATTGCGGTAGGGAACCGTGAAGGCCGCTTGCCGGGCGTAGGAATTCAACTCGCCGATCTTGATCGGGGCCTGTTGCGCGTGGACCGCCGGTGCTCCGAGCGCGAGCACTGCGCCGAGGGCCAGCGAGCGAATCGCGGAAATCTTCACCATTGCGCGTTCCTTGCCATCGAGAGTCTGGGTGGATTTAGGGCCAATCCAGGTACGAAGAAAGCCCAAATTGCCAAGCTTCATGAATTCCTGCCTTGCTTGAGCCCGGGGGGCAATGACACATTCGCCGCCTTCGTTCCTTGAACACCGACAGGTCCCATGCTCCTCGACCGCGATCCTGCCCATGCTTTCATGCCTTACCCGACCGTTCCAGTCCCTCATGCCCCGAACGGTCCCCTGTCGGGCCTGACCTTCGCGGCAAAGGACCTGTTCGACGTGGCGGGCTATCCCACCAGTGCGGGATCCCCCCACATGCTGGCCATGTCTGGCATCAAGTCCCGGACCGCTCCCACGGTGCAGAAGCTCCTCGATTCGGGCGCCCGCCTCGTCGGCAAGACGATCACCGACGAACTGGCCTTTTCCATGAGCGGCAAGAACGCCCATTTCGGCACCCCGGTGAACGGCGGAGCGCCCGACCGCATTCCCGGCGGTTCGTCCTCGGGATCTGCGGCGGCCGTCTCGAACGGCTTGTGTGATTTTGCCCTCGGCACCGACACCGGAGGCTCGGTCCGGGCCCCGGCCAGCCATTGCGGCCTCTTCGGCATCCGGCCGACCCATGGGCGCGTGAGCCTCGAAGGCTGCCATGATCTGGCACCTTCCTTCGACACCTGCGGTTACTTCACCCGCGACGGTGCCACCTTCGTCAGGGTCGGCGAGGTCCTGCTCGGCCCTGACAGCCATCCCCTGCCGCAGAGCCCGCGGGTGCTCCTGGCCCAGGATGCGTTCGCTCTGCTCGACAATGACGTGCAGGAGGCGCTGGCGCCAGCCCTGCGCCGGGCGGAGGCCGTGCTGGGCACGCCGGAGCCGGTCGAGGTGGCGGCGGGAGGCTTCACGGCGCTCTACTGGACGATGCGCTACATCCAGAGCCGGGAAGCCTGGACCGTCGACGGTCCGATGATCGAGCGTTACAGGCCACCTCTCGGTCCGGGCGTAGCCGACCGGTTCGCGTTCTCGCAAGCGGTGACCGACGCCCAGGTGACGGAAGCCCAGGTGATCCGGGCGGCGTTCCGCAAACGGTTCGGTGCGCTTCTCGCCCAGGATGCCGTGCTGATTCTGCCGACCATGCCGGACGTCGCGCCGCTGCTCTCGGAGAGCGACGAGGCGCTGAACGACTATCGCAACAATGCCCTGAATCTGCTCTGCCTGTCGGTCCTGTCGGGGCTGCCCCAGGTTTCGATCCCGCTGGCCTCGCGCTCGGGTGCCCCGCTGGGGCTGTCGCTCATGGGGCCTGCCGGCTCGGACATGAGCCTCGTCGCCTTGGCGCAGCGAATTGCAGACAGCGCAACCGACTGATGGGACCCATCCCGCGCGGCCGGAGTTACCGGCAGGAGCGGGGAAGCACACACCGCCTCACAAGGGGGAAAATCATGACACATCCATCCGTTCATCCGGAAACGCCCCATGTGGCGGTCGCGAGCGCCTGCGTCCTGGGAGAGGGACCGGTCTGGGACCACCGCTCGAACACGCTCTTCTGGGTCGACATCAAGAACCCAGGCGTCTGGCGCTACCATCCCGAAACGAAGGAGCATTTCCGCGTCGACGCGCCCGAGCGGGTGGGCTTCATCGCGCTGACGCCCGATGAGGACGTGGTCATCGCCGGATTCAAGTCGGGCCTTGCCCGGTTCAACCTCAGGACCGGCGACGTGCAGCCCCTCGCGTCCCCCGACAGCGACAAGCCGAACAACCGCATCAATGACGGTCACGTTGGGCCGGACGGCGCCATCTATTTCGGCACCATGGACGACGAGGAGAAGGAGGGCTCCGGCGCCTTCTGGCGCTGGGACGGCAAGGAACTGACGCAGTTCCATTCCGGCATCATCGTCACCAACGGACCGGCCTTCAGCCCCGACGGGCAAAGGCTCTATGCGACCGATACCATCGACGGAACAGTTTATGTTCTGGACGCCCAGGGGGGGAAGATCGGCGCTCCGCAACCCTTCGTCCGCTTCGAGGAGGGATGGGCCCATCCGGACGGCATGGCGGTCGATGCGGCGGGCCATGTTTGGGTCTGCCACTGGGGCGCCTCGCGCGTCACGCGCTTCGCGCCGGACGGGTCGGTAGAGCGCATTGTGCCGGTTCCAACGGCCCAGGTGACGAAATGCGCTTTCGGTGGGCCGGATCTGACCACGCTCTACATCACCACGGCTGCCATCGGCCGCGATCCGCATATCGACGTGATGGCCGGTCATCTCTTCAAGGTCGAAACCGGTATCCGTGGCCTGCAGGCGCACATCTTCGAGGGGTAGAAATCATGACGATCGAACGTTTCGGCACCCTCAATGGTCAGGATGTCTTCCAGGTCTCCCTGGAGGGACCCGACGGCATGGCCATGCAGGTTCTCACATGGGGCGCCGTGGTGCGGGATCTGACGGTGCGCCTGGCCGGGGGCTCACAGCGCGTGGTGCTGGGTCTCAATTCCATCGAGGATTACGTCGCCCATTCTCCCTATTTCGGCGCCATCGTAGGGCGGTACGGCAACCGCATCGGGAAGGCGCAATTCACCTTGAACGGCGAGACCTGGCGACTCGATGCCAACGAAGGCGAGAACCAGCTTCACGGCGGCACGACCGGATTCGGCACGCGCCTGTGGACCATCCTCGACCACAGCGCGAGGAGCCTGACCCTAGGACTCGTCTCCGAGGATGGCGACATGGGCTATCCGGGCCGCCTTGTGGCGACCTGCATCTATACGATCCTGCCCGGATCGCGCCTTCGGATCGCCCTCGAGGCGACCAGCGACGAGCCCACGCCCGTCAACCTGACCACGCACGGCTATTTCAACCTGGACGGCAGCCCCGACATCTCCTCGCACGAACTGATGATCGCAGGGGATTTCATCACGCCCACTCGCTCCGATCTCATTCCGACGGGGGAAATCACGGCAGTTGCAGGAACCGACTATGATTTCACGGCACCGAGGCCGGTCCACGGGACTCAGCACACGCTCTACGACATCAACTATGTTCTGCGCGGATCCTATGGCGAGCTTCGGCATGCCGCGACCCTCGCCTCACGCCGGAACGGTCTCGCCATGGAATTGTGGACCACGGAGCCCGGCGTCCAGTTCTATGACGGCCATCTGATCGACATCCCGGTCAAAGGCCTGGGGGATGCCCAGTACGGGCGCCATGGCGGGCTCTGCCTTGAGCCGCAGCGTTTCCCCGACAGCCCCAATAAAGCCCATTTTCCATCGTCTATCCTGCCGCCCGGCCAGGTGTCACGGCAGGTGAGCGAACTCCGGTTTGCCGGCTGACCATGGGAACTTTGCTGTAACAGAATTGTTCTTCTTTGTAGGCGTTGCGTTTCCGGTCCGACACGAACCAAGAAGGGACAGTCCCTCATGCCGGTGCTCGATGCGAAAGCCCTGGAGATCGATCCGAAGGGAGCGGCTTTCCTGAAGAGCGTTCTGCGTCCTGTCCCGACGCCGCAGGCGCCGCCCAAAGAAGCGTCCCGCGTCGTCAAGATCCGCTTCTACGCCCTGAAACGGTCAAGGGAGCTCGCGACAGGGTCGGTGTGACGGGCCGCTGCAGGCCCGCCGGCCACGCTCACGCATCTCCGACCACGGCAGCCAATCCGCGCTTGGCGAGAAGGGCGTCTGCCGTGGGCAGGCGCCCGCGGAAGGCCTTATAGGCCTCGGCCGGGTCGCGAAGGTTGCCCGCGGAATAGATGAAGCGCTTCAGCTTGTCCGCCATGTCCCTGTTGAAGGCGTCGCCCGTCTCCTCGAAGGCGGTGAAGGCGTCCGCGTCCAGAACCTCCGACCAGAGATAGCTGTAATAGCCCGAGGAATAGCCGTCGCCGGAGAACACGTGCGTGAAGTGCGGCGTGCGATGGCGCATGATGATCTCGCGCGGCATGCCGATGGACTTCAGTGTCTCCGTCTCGAAGGCCGAGACGTCGAAATTGTTCAGATCCTGGCGCCGGTGCAGCGCGAGGTCGACGAAAGCCGAGGCCAGATACTCGACCGTGGCGAAGCCCTGGTTGAAATTGCGCGCGGCCATGAGGCGCTCGAGCAAATCCTCCGGCAGCGGTTCGCCGGTCCGATAATGAATGGCGTAACGACGAAGGATATCCGCCTGCGAGAGCCAGTGCTCGTAGAGCTGCGACGGCAGCTCCACGAAATCCGTCGAGACGGCCGTGCCCGCGAGCAGCGGGTAGGTCACGTTCGAGAGCAGGCCGTGCAGGCCATGGCCGAATTCGTGGAACAACGTGCGGGCATCGTCAAAGCTCAGGAGCGACGGCTCGCCTGCGGCGCCCTTGGCGAAGTTCATCACGTTGACGATGATCGGCCGGATGTCTCCGGTGAGCCTTTCCTGCGACCGGAAGGCGCTCATCCAGGCGCCGCTGCGCTTGGACGGGCGGGCAAAATAATCCCCGATGAAGGTGCCGATGTGATTGCCGTCCGCATCCACGACCTGCCAGGCGCGGATGTCCGGGTGATAGCGCGGGAAATCCTTCAGCTCCTCGAAGCTGAGGCCGAAGAGCCGCTGCGCCGTCTCGAAGGACGCCTCAATGATCCGGTCGAGCTGGAAGTACGGCTTGATGGTCGCCTCATCGAGGTTGTGACGGGCCATGCGGACCTGGTCCGCATAATAGCGCCAGTCCCATGGTTCAATGACGATATTGTCGCCGACCGCCTGTGCCTGCGACTGCAGATCGTCCCGTTCCTCCCTGGCGCGGGCGATCGCCGGCGTCCAGACGTCGTTCAGCAGCTTCTGCACGTTGTCGGGCGTCTTGGCCATCGTGTCGGCGAGCTTGAAGGCGGAGAACGTCTCATAGCCAAGAAGCTTTGCGCGCTCGGCCCGCAGGGCCGCCGTCTCGGCGATGATCGCCTTGTTGTCGGTCGCATCTCCGTTGTCGCCGCGGGACGCCCAGGCCTTGAAGGCCTGCTCGCGCAGGTCGCGCCGCTTGGAGAATTGCAGGAAGGGCTCAATGCTCGACCGGGAGAGGGTGATCACATGCTTGCCCTTCAGCCCGCGCTCCTCCGCAGCCTGCGCGGCCGCCTCGCGGAGAAAGGACGGCAGTCCGTCGAGATCGGCCTCGCCGTCGAGGACGAGTTGATAGGATTTCTCATCGGCTAGGACGTTCTGCGAGAACTGCGTGCCGAGGCTGGCGAGCCGCTCGGTAATGGCGGCGAGCCGCTTCTTGTCGTCTGGTCCGAGCTTCGCTCCGGCGCGCACGAAGATGGTGTGGTAGCGGTCAAGGACGCGAGCCTGCTCGTCTGAGAGTCCAAGACTGTCGCGCTTCTCGTAGAGCGCTGCCACGCGCCTGTAGAGCGCCTCGTTCATGAAGATGCTGTTGCGGTGCTTGGCGAGGACCGGCGCCATCTCGCGTTCCACCGCCTGAATTGCGTCGTTGGTATGCGAGCCGGCCAGATTGAAGAACACGCCGCCAACCTTCTTCAGCGCCTGCCCGCTCGTCTCCAGCACTTCGATGGTGTTGGCGAAGGTGGGCTCCTCCGCATGCCCGGCTATGGCGGCGATCTGCGCCTGCTGTTCGGCAAGCGCCGTCTCGAAGGCTGGCCTGTAATGGTCCGGCGCGATGCTCTCGAAGGGAGGAATGCCGAAGGGCGTGGTCCACTGCGTGAGAAGGGGATTGCCCGCGAGAGCCGCGTCTGAAGCCGTCATGATCGCTCCTGCCTCTGAATCAAGGGCCTAGTCTTAATCGCGTCATCCGTCTGCGGGAAGAGGGCCCGCGCCTGCCGGAGCCGCCGTGCCGACGAGATGCCGCCGGAGGAACGCCAAGGATCGCGCCGTCGCGTCGTCTTCCGCCGCGCCCCTGAAGCCGTGGCCCTGTCCGGGATAGACCTTGATCTCGTAAGGCACGTGCTGCTGGCGCAGGAGCGCCTCGACCGCGTAGGCGTTCGCCACCGGGACGATTGGATCGGCGGAGCCGTGCAGGACTAGGGTCGGCGGCAGCCTGGACGTCGTGGCGATCGCACCCTGCGGCAACGGTCCGAAGTAGTTCACCAGGGCCTTCACGCGCGAGTCTGTGCTCGCGGCCGCAAGCCCCAGCGCAGCTCCGAGCGAGATCCCGACGATGCCGATCCGGTGCGGGTCGACGCCTGGATGACCTGCCGCGAAGGCGAGCGCATCCTGAACCGTGCTCATCCAGGGCATGAAGTTCTGGAACAGGGTGCTGAACGAGGCCCTCCTTTCGCCGGTGCGATCGAGATAATGGACGAGATGAACCTGGTAGCCGGCGGCCGCGACGTCGCGCGCGCCCTCCCGGTATTGGCCATTATAGCTCAGGCCGTCTGCACCATGCAGCATGAGGACGGCTGGACGGGGGGCGGACACGTCCGTCTGGAACGTCTCGACGGCAATGGCCTTGCCGCCGCTCTTGAAACTGTTTCGCTGGGTGATGACGGGCATTGCGCTCGGCTTGCTCTGGAGGGCGTGGGCAGTCGGAGAGGCAGCCAGGGCTGCACCGATCAGGAGATTGCGTCGGGTAAGCGGCATGGGTATCGAGGGTCGGGGATCCGGCGGGGTCCCGACGAGATGGGGGCCGGATACCCGCGCTTGCAGATGGCAAAAGGTCCCAGCTTCGCGCCAGCTGTCGGGCCATATTGCTACGCTCAAGGATCGTTTGCCCATCGAGGGCGTTGTTTGCACGTCGGCGAGAGTGTCTCGCGACTCAGCAGAGATCCCTCGAATGCGTCCTGGCCCCAACACCACGCCCCCCACGGAGACGGAGATCGAACCTCCCGGTGTTCCAGGCCTCTCGGGCCTCATGACCTTGGCCGTCGGGGTCGTGGTGCTGGCCGCCCTCTACGTGGGACAGGATGTCTTCCTGCCTGTCGTGATGGCGATCCTGCTCGCCTTCGTGCTGGCGCCCTTCGTCGAGGTCCTACGCCGATGGCGCCTCGGCCGCGTGCCGTCCGTCATCATCGCGGTGCTCGTGGCCCTTGGAATCATCATCTCTCTCGGTACCGTCATCGGCTTCCAGCTGGCAGGTCTCGCCAGCGACCTGCCACGCTATCAGACCACGATCGAAACGAAGATCGGGTCCCTGCGCGAGGGAACGCTCGGGAAGCTGCCGAGCCTCCTGAAGGATTTCGGCCGCCGCTTCGATCGGGCCGTTGCGGAGCCGCCGCCCGGCCAGGCTCCCGCGTCACCGGCTCCTACGGCAGCGGCACCGGAGCCTCAGGAAACCGGCCCTCTTCCAGTCGAGGTCCATGAACCCGAGCCCACGCCGATGCAGATGGCTCGAGACGTGCTGCTTCCAGTGCTGGAACCGCTCGCCACCATGGGCATCGTTTTCGTGGTTCTCGTCTTCATCCTCATGCAGCGGGAGGATCTGCGCGACCGGATGATCCGCCTGTTCGGGGCGAGTGATCTCCATCGCACGACCGTGGCCATGGACGATGCGGCCCGCCGGCTCAGCCGGTACTTTTTGACCCAGCTCGCCCTGAACACCTCCTTCGGCGTCGTTGCGGCCCTCGGCCTGTGGGCGATCGGCGTGCCGAGCCCGGTCCTGTGGGGCGTTTTCGCGGCACTGATGCGCTTCGTGCCCTATATCGGCTCGTTCCTCGCGGCCCTGCCTCCGATCCTCCTGGCCGCCGCGGTCGATCCCGGCTGGTCCATGGCGCTCATGGCCTTGGCCCTGTTCCTGATCGGGGAACCCCTCATGGGCCATGTGATCGAACCCATCGTCTACGGGCAGAGCACAGGCCTCTCGCCCTTCTCGGTCGTGATCTCGGCGATCTTCTGGACGTGGCTCTGGGGCCCCGTGGGCCTCCTCATCGCTACGCCCCTGACCCTCTGCCTCGTGGTGCTGGGCCGGCATGTGGAGCGTCTGGAGTTCCTCGACGTCCTTTTGGGCGACAGGCCAGCCTTGACACCCGCGGAGAACCTGTACCAGCGCATGCTGGCGGGCGATCCGGATGAGGCTTTGGACTCGGCGGAGCTTCTGCTGAAGGAGCGCTCACTGACGTCCTATTACGACGAGGTCGCGCTGCGAGGGCTACAACTCGCCGCCAACGATGCGACCCGTGGCGTCCTCACCCAGCGCCAGCTCGATCAGGTCAAGGACGTGATCCGGGCCCTCGTGCAGGATCTCGCTCCCCACGACGATGTGGATCCTCATCCGCACGAGACCAAGGACGATCCGGTCGCGGCGCCCGCCAGCGAGAAGCCTGCCAACAAGGAGCCGGCGGTTGTGCCTCCGATCCCGCCTGAGGGCAACATCCCCGATGCCTGGCGAGCCGATGGCGCCATCCTGTGCGTTGCCGGCCGCGGGCCGCTCGATGAAGCGGCCTCCGAGATGCTCTCGCAACTCCTGAACAAGCATGGGCTCGGCACCCGTGTCATCCCGCATTCGGCCGTGTCGCGCCGGGAGATCTTCAATCTCGACATGACAAACGTGCAGATGGTTTGCATCAGCTATCTGGAGATCAGCGGCACGCCGGCCCATCTGCGCTATCTTCTGCGGCGTCTGAAGCAGAAGGCGAAAGCCCCGACCCTGGTCGGTCTCTGGCCGGCAGAGGATGCCGTGCTGAAAAGCGAGACGATGCGCGCCACGCTCGGCGCCAACTACTACGTCTCGTCTCTGAGGGATGCGGTGGTGCAATGCCTGAAGGCGGCGAGTGGCGAGGAAAAGGTCCTGGAACCGGCCAACACACCCGCCGTCGAAGAGACAACGGCAGCCAGGCGGCTGCCGTTGCCGGCATGAGCGCTCTCAGGCGGCCCGCTTGCGTGCCAGCCGCGCTTTGATGCTCGCAGGATCCGCGCGCGGCGTGGCCGCGAAGAGCGTCCTGGTGTAGTCGTGCTTCGGATCGGAGAACACCTCGTCGCGCGTGCCGTATTCGACGGCCTCGCCGAAATACATCACCATCACCTCGTCGGCGATGTAGCGGACCACCGAAAGGTCGTGGCTGATGAAGACGTAGGTGAGGTTGAACTCGTCCTGGAGATCGGCCAGCAGGTTCAGTACCTGAGCCTGGACCGAAAGGTCGAGCGCCGAAACCGGCTCGTCGAGAACGAGCAGGCTCGGATTGAGCATCAGGGCTCGGGCAATCGCGATGCGCTGGCGCTGACCGCCGGAGAACATATGCGGGTAGCGGTTGTAATGCTCTTCGCCGAGGCCGACCTTCTTCAGCATGGCCATGGCGCGATCGCGGCGCTCGTCCGCCGGAACGTTGCCGTGGATCACCAGTGGCGCGCCCAGCACATCGCCAATCTTCTGGCGTGGGTTGAGCGAGCCATAGGGGTTCTGGAACACGATCTGCACTTCGCGCCGAAGGTCCTTCGTGAGATCTCCCTTCGCAATATCGACCTTTTTCCCCTGAATGAAGAGATCGCCGGAGGTTGCCGGGTCGATCAGGGTGAGAATGCGCGCGAGCGTGGATTTCCCGCACCCGCTCTCGCCAACGATGGCAAGGGTTTTGCCCTTGTCCACCGTGAAGCTCACGCCCTTGACGGCGTGAACGGTCCTTCCTTTGGAGAAGAGGCCGCCGGCGACATGATAGTCCCGGACAATATTTCGAGCTTCGAGAACAACACTCATGATACGGCCGCTCCGGCGATCTCGCTTCCGTCCTTGAAATAATCGGCAATGGTCGGCAGGCGGTCGCCCGTCGCATTGTCGGGCAGCGCGGCCAGGAGGGCCTTCGTGTAGTTGCTGCGCGGGTTCTCGAACAGCGACAGCACGTCCGCCTCTTCCATCTTGCGGCCCTTGTACTGGACCACGACACGGTCGGCCGTCTCCGCGACCACACCCATGTTATGGGTGATCATGATCATGCCCATGCCGTGCTCGGCCTGAAGCTTCACGAGAAGGTCGAGGATCTGCTTCTGAATCGTGACGTCGAGCGCCGTGGTCGGCTCGTCGGCGATCAGCAGCTTCGGATTGCACGCGATCGCCATCGCGATCATCACACGCTGGCACTGGCCACCCGACATCTGATGCGGGAACGAGTTCAGCCGCTCGGCAGGATTGGGAATACCGACCGCAGTCAGCAACTCGATGGCCCGCGCGCGCCGCTGCGACCGTCCGAGACCGAGGTGGAAACGCAGGACCTCCTCGATCTGGAAGCCGACCGTATAACATGGATTGAGACTTGCGACCGGCTCCTGGAAGATCATCGCAATGTCCTTGCCGACGATCTTGCGGCGCTCGGAATCCGACATCCGCAGAAGATCGCGGCCGTTGAACGTCATCTTGTCGGCGGTCACCTTGGCCGTCCACGGCAGGAGACCCATGACGGCGAGCATCGACACGGATTTGCCCGAGCCGGATTCTCCGACGATGGCCAGAACCTCGCGCTCGTCGACCTTGAGCGAGACGCCGTCGACCGCCCGGAACATGCCGGCTGAGGTCTGGAACTCAACGACGAGGTTCTCGATTTCGAGAAGTGCCATGGTCAGGACCTCTTCAGTTTCGGATCGAGGGCGTCGCGAAGGCCGTCGCCCAGAAGATTGAAGGCAAGCACCGTGATCAGGATGGCCAGGCCAGGGAAGGTCACGACCCACCAGGCTCGGAGCACGAATTCGCGGGCATCCGCCAGCATGGTGCCCCATTCCGGAGACGGGGGCTGCGCGCCGAGGCCGAGGAACCCGAGCGCCGCTGCGTCCAGAATGGCGGTCGAGATTCCGAGCGACGCCTGCACGATCAGCGGAGCGGTGCAGTTCGGCAGCACCTCCTTGAACATCAGGCGCAACGTTCCCGCCCCGCTCACGCGGGCGGCCGTCACATAGTCCTTGGAGGTCTCGGTGATCACCGCTGCGCGGGCCAAGCGCACGTAATGCGGCAGGATCACAAGGGCTACCGCCAGCATGGCGTTCATCAGGCCCGGGCCCAGAACCGCCACGATCACGATGGCGAGCAGGAGGCTCGGCAGGGTAAGGACGATGTCCATCAGGCGCATGATGAAAATTTCGGTCAGGCCCCGGAAGAACCCGGCGACGAGGCCGAGCACGGTGCCCAACACGATGGAGATCGTCACCACCACGATGCCGATGAGAAGCGACAGCCGCGCGCCGTAGATCATGCGCGAGAGGATGTCCCGTCCGATCGGGTCCGTCCCGAGGGGATAGGCCAGCGAGCCACCCTCCTGCCAGAACGGAGGCTTCAGGGCGATGGAGGTGTCAGTGACATAGGGCGAGTGAGGCGCGAGCACGTCGGCGAGCAGCGCCACGAGCACGACCGCGACGATCACGACGAGGCCGGCAACGGCTCCATGATTGGCGCTGAAGTAGCTCCAGAACTCGCGGAGGGGGTGGGGAGGGGTGGCCGTGGGAGCGGCGACGGCCGGAGCTTCCATGGTTTCAGTGGTCATCGCGTATGCCTGATGCGAGGATTGATAAGCCCGTAGGCAAGATCGACGAGAAGATTCACGCTCATGACGACAACGCCCAGCAGAAGGGCACCGCCCTGCAGCACCGGATAATCGCGCCGGAAGATGGCATCGATGAGCCATTTGCCGACACCGGGCCAGGAAAAGATGGTTTCGGTCAGGATGGCGCCGGTGAACAGCACGCCTACCTGCAGGCCGATCACCGTCACGACCGGGATCAGGGCGTTGCGCAGGGCATGCAGAGCCACGATCCGGAGCCGCGGGAGGCCCTTGGCCTTGGCGGTGCGGATGTAGTCCTCACCGAGCACTTCCAGCATGGCCGAGCGGGTCATGCGGGCGATCACCGCCAGGGGCACGGTGCCGAGAACGATGGTGGGCAGGATCAGGTGGTTCACCGCCGACCAGAAGGCCTCCGGCTCATCGGACAGCAGCGTGTCGATCAGCAGGAAGCCCGTGATCGGCTCGATGTAATAGAGGACGTCGATCCGGCCCGAGACGGGTGTCAGATCGAACTGCACCGAGAACACGAGGATGAGGATGAGGCCCCACCAGAAGATCGGCATGGAGTAGCCGGTCAGCGATATGCCCATCACGCCGTGATCGAAGATAGAATTTCGTCGGATGGCCGCAATGATGCCTGCCGGAAGACCGAACACGAGAGCGAAGATGATGGCGCAGAGCGCCAGTTCGACCGTCGCCGGGAACAGCGACGAAAACTCGTTGATGACGGGCTCCTGCGTGATCATCGACTTGCCGAGATCGCCCTGCAGAACGCGCGTGAGGTAGATCCCATACTGAACGATGATCGGCTTGTCGAAGCCGTATTCCTTACGGAGCTGTTCGTGGCGGGCGGGGTCGATGCCGCGCTCGCCGGCGAGTGTTTCGATTGGATCGCCCGGCACCAGGCGGATCAGGAAGAAGGCCAGCAGCGTGATCCCGATGAAGGTCGGAATGATCAGGCTGACGCGGGTCAAAATGAATCTGAGCATCGTCTGAACATAAAAAGGCGGAGCGGCTCGAAAAGCCGCTCCGCCATAGGGTTGAAGGGATTAGCTTACTTGCCCTTGAGGTCCACGCCGTAGAAGGTGTGGCGGCCAAACGGCGAGAGCTTGAAATCCACGACTTCCTTGCGGACCGGCTTCAGCTGAACGGCGTGAGCGATCGTGAACCACGGAGCCTGCTCCTTGAAGACCTTCTGAGCTTCTTCATAGAGCTTGGTGCGCTCGGCCTGGTTCGTCACGACCTTCGCCTTCGTGACGAGATCGTCGAACGGCTTGTAGCACCACTTGGCGATGTTCGAACCCGAAGCGCTCTGCGCCGAGGCGCAGCCGAGCAGGGTGTGCAGGAAGTTGTCCGGATCACCGTTGTCGCCGGTCCAGCCGAGCTGAGCCATCTGATGCTCGCCGGCCTGGGCCCGCTTGCGGTACTCGCCCCATTCGAAGCTCTTGATCTCAGCCTTCACGCCGATCTTGGCGAGGTCGGCCTGCATGAGCTCGGCGATGCGGCGCGCATTCGGATTGTAGGGGCGCTGAACCGGCATGGCCCAGAGGTCGGTCTCGAGACCGTTGGGGTATCCGGCCTCGGCCAGGAGCTTCTTGGCCGCTTCAGGGTTGTACTCGTCGTCCTTGATCGACTTGTTGTACGACCACATGGAGGGCGGGATCGGGTTCGTGGCGGGAACGCCCGAGCCGAGGAACACGGCGTCGACGATCGCCTTCTTGTTCATGGCCATATTGAAGGCCTTGCGGACACGAACGTCGTCGAAGGGCTTCTTCGTGGTCTGGTAAGCGAGGTAGCCGATGTTGAGGCCAGCCTGCTCCATGACCGTGACGTTCGGATCCTTCTTCATGGCCTCGAGGTCAGCCGGGTTCGGATACGGCATGACGTGGCATTCGCCCTTCTGGAGCTTCGCCCAGCGGACGGAGGCATCCGGGGTGATGGCGAACACGAGATCGTCGAGCTTCGCCTTGCCGCCCCAATATTCTGGGAAGGCCTTGAAGCGGACGATGGCGTCCTTCTGGTACTGAACCAGATAGAACGGGCCCGAGCCGATCGGCTCTTGGTCGATCTTCTCCGGAGTGCCGGCCTTCATCATGGCATCGGCGTATTCCTTCGACTGGACGCCGGCCCACTGCATGGCCAGGTTCGACAGGAAGGGGGCCTCGGGCCGGTTGAGCGTGATGCGGACGGTGTAGTCGTCCACCTTCTCCACCGACTTCAGCAGCGACGGCATGCCCATGTCGGTGAAGTAGGAATGGTTCGGGCTCGTCACCTTGAAGTAAGGATTGTCTTCCTTCCACTGACGCTCGATCATGAACACGATGTCGTCGGCGTTCAGGTTGCGGGTCGGCTTGAAGTTCTTGTTGGAGTGGAACTTGGCGTTCTTGCGCAGGTGGAAGGTGTAGACCGTGCCGTCAGCCGAAATGTCCCACTTCTCGGCGAGGCCCGGGACCACCTGGGTGCCGCCGCGCTCGAAATCCACGATGTTGTCGTAGATGTGCTCGTTCACGTCGAAGGACGTACCGGTAGTGTTGATGCCGGGATAGAAGTTTTCCGGGCTGCCCTCGGAGCAGTAGACGAGGGTTTTGGCGGCCAGCGGAGCGGCGGCCAGGAAGGCCGGAACGCAGATGGCTGCGAAAAGGGCTGATTTTTTCATTACCTAGTCCTCTGAGACGGCTCTACTCGTGGCCGTTCTGTGACGGAGTTAAGGTGCGAAGCCCCGATAATGTCAATCTGTCCATGCAACAATGGATAACTTTTAAAGAAAATTAACCATTTTCGATCTCGAAGGCAGCCAAAATCGGGGGCGAAGCGTCAACTTTCCGCGATTTCGGGCCGTTTTCGGCCAAATTTGCTCAAGAGCGACTGTGCACAACCCGCCCCGGATGCCTCTCTCAGGCGGAGAGGCTTTGATCCTGCCCGCGGCGGGCCGCTTCGGTTACCTTGATTGCCAAGTCGGCGCGGCTGAAGGGCTTGTGGAGCATCAGATAGCTCTCCGGGAGCCGTTTGGGATCAGCATACCCGGTCACGAGCAGGATCCCCAGATTGGGCCGAATTTCGCGAGCCTGATCTGCCAAGTCGGTTCCCGTCATGCCGGGCATTGCAAAATCAGCGATGAGGAGGTCGAGGTGATTGTCCGCCTTCAGGATGTCGAGGGCCGATGATCCGTCCGCAGCTTCAACAACCCTATGTCCCATTTCGGTCAAATAGGCAGCGGTCACGGTTCTCACTTCCGCATCGTCATCGACGAGCAGGATGCGCACCCTAGGGGAGTCCGCCGCAACGGCTTCTTTGACTTGGCCCCCCTTCTCAGGCTCGACGACCGCCCGGGACAGGTATAGCTCGACCGTCGTCCCTTCTCCGACCTTGCTTCGGATCGTGACCGTGCCGCCGGATTGCTGGGCCAGCCCATAGACCATCGGGAGGCCGAGACCTGTTCCTTTGCCGACCTCCTTGGTGGTGAAGAACGGCTCGAGCACCCTGGTCAGCACCTCCGGCGGAATGCCGCTGCCGGTGTCCGTGACGGAGATCACCACGTACTCACCTCCGCTCAATTCGGGGATCCGTCCCTCGTCCATCGTCTCGTTGCGGGTCGAGAGCGTGAGAATCCCATTCTCGGCCATGGCATCACGAGCATTGATGCACAGGTTGAGAATCGCGAGTTCGAGCTGATCCGGATCGACCGTGGCCGCCCAGAGACCATCGTGAAGACGCCGCTCGATCCGGATGACGCCGCCGAGCGTTCGCGTCAGAAGGTCATCCATGCCGGTGATGACCTGGTTCACGTCCACGGTCTGCAGCCGCAGGTCGCGCTGGCGGCTGAAGCTGAGCAGCCGCTGGGTCAGGGAGGCGCCGCGTTCCGCCGCATAGGTGGCGTTCTGCAGCAGCCGGGTCAACCGGGGGTCGTCGGGTGCACGGCGCGAGGCGAGATCCAGACTTCCGAGGACGGCCATCAGGAGGTTGTTGAAATCGTGTGCGACGCCGCCGGCAAGCGTGCCCAGGGCCTGCATCTTGTCCGCCTGCCGCAGACGCATCTCCATCAGCTTACGCTCGGTGACGTCGCGCTCGATGGTGGCGAGATTGGTAACACTTCCCGCCTCGTTGAGGATCGGGATGTGATTGATCAGGAACCATTGCGTCGTACCGTCGGGAGCAATCCGCTCCTCGAACACTTCATCGGGAGCTCGTGCCGCGATCGCTCGCCGCTCCGCCTCCTCGATCATCGTGGCTCGCTCCGGTGCCACGTAGTCCCGCTCCTTACGCCCCAGGCAATCCTCCGAATGGCAGCCGAGGCTTCGTGCCTTGCTGGCGTTGAGGCGGACAAAACGCCCGTCCAGATCTTTGAACGAGATGAGGTCGCCCGTGCTTTCCATCAGCCCGCGCAGGAGTGCGCGCTCCGTATCGAGCTTACGGGCCAGCACGCGCCGCTGGTAGGCCGCAGCGACCATGTTCGAGAGGGCGGCTGGATCCCAGGGCTTTGGAACATAGGCCATGATCCGGCCTTTGTTCACCGCACCGATGACCGCTTTGAGATCCGCATAGCCGGTGAGAAGGATCGCATCGGCATCGGTCTCATGGCGGGCCTTGGCAAGGAACTCGTCACCCTGCATCTCGGGCATGCGCTGATCCGAGATGATGATGGCGATGTCGGGCTCGTGACGGATGATGTCGAGCGCTTGGACCGGCGATGAGGCCGTCAGAACCCGATAGTCGTTCTCGAATAGATCTTCGAGCGCGATCAGGATGTCCGGCTCGTCGTCGACGACCAGGATCGTACCATTGGTTGCAGTCATCTCGCTCGACAAGGTCATCAAACAGTATGCCTCGGGATCGTGATCGTGAAGCGGGCGCCTCCCGGAGAGCCTGAATCCACGGCAATCGACCCTTTGTGGGCCTGAACGACGCTATAAGCGATAGCCAGGCCGAGTCCAGTTCCAGACCCAACGGGCTTAGTGGTGAAGAACGGTTCGAAGATGCGCTCCCGCAATTCCCCCGGAATGCCCGGCCCCGAATCGCTGATCTTGATGGTATAGGTTGTCTCGTTGCTCTCAGTTTCAATGTCTATGCCGCCGGTTCCCTTGATCGCATCGGCGGCATTGCCGACGATGTTCATGACGACCTGGTTCAGAAGAGCTGGTGAGCAGTACAGGTCGGGGACGGCGTTGTAATGGCGGCGTACGTCGATCCGGGTGCCAAGCTTGTGGCCCAGGAGAGCCAGGACGGTCTCAATGGACTCCGGAACATTGACGGTCTGGAAGTCACCCTCGTCCAGACGGGAAAATCGTCTTAAGTTGAGCACGAGTTCCTGGATGCGGGCAAGGCCGAGCTTCATTGCGGCGACCCGATCGCGCGACTTCTGCACCTGCCTCTCGAGTCCTGCCTCTGGAGGGAGTCTCGCGGCGATTTCGGCAAGTAGCCTCTCCACGGTTCCCTGATGCGCCTGAATGAAGGCAAGCGGATTGTTGATCTCATGGGCGATACCCGCCACCAGTTCCCCGAGGGAAGCCATCTTGGCCGCCTGAACCAGCTGTGCCTGGGTGCCTTTCAGGAGATCGTTGGCTTCAGCAAGCTCATTGTTGGCTTTGGCCAACGCTTCCGCCGAGGCGGCCTCCGCCCGCGCCTTTGCGAGAGCCAGTTCGCGCTCGCGCAGTTCCGCCTCGATCCGCCAATTCTCGTCCTGCATCAGTTTGCGCCGGACGAGGGCACGGATGCGCACGCGCATCACATCGGCTTCCACCGTAGAGGGAACAATGTCATCCACGCCAGCCGCAAAAGCACGCGCAAGCAGATCCCCGCCCTCTTCATTGCCCAAACCGACAACGGAAAAGCTTGGCGCATCCGTGCCCGGCAACGACCCGAGACCGCGATAGAGGTTGAGCTGGCGGCACAATTCGATTCCATCGAAGCCTGGGCTCAGCAGATCGACCAGAATACAGTCCCACGTGGCATCCGGCGCGCGAACCAGCCGGAGGGCATCGACCGGCTCCGCGGCCGGGGTCACGGCATAGCCTTCATGGGCCAGCATGTTCTGGAGGTAGGTCCGGTGTGTCAGGCTGTCGTCGATGATCAGGATGCAAGCCCGGCGGAAGGTGCCGAAGCTCGGCGATTCCCGCTCGTCCCTGGAGTCGCCCAAGGGAGACGAACGCCGGCGCAGCAAAGCCTTGATCCGCAGGATGATCAGTTCCTGCTCGGCGGATTTCGAGATGTATGCATCCGCCCCGCTTTCCAGGCCCTGGCGCTCGACGCCCCGTTCCCGCGCTTCGGTCAGCATGATCACAGGGATCGCACGCGTGCGCACGTTGAGGCGCATCTGGCGGGTCAACTCGTCTCCGTTCATGCCGGGCAGATGGTAATCGGCGATGACGAGGTCGGGCAGCTTCTCGTTCAGACTATCGAGGGCTGCTTCGGCCGTGGAACGCCAGGAGACGCTGAAGCCGTTCGTCTCGAGCATGTGACGCAACTGCAGGGCCTGAGTTTCGGAATCTTCCACCAGGAGGATGGAGGCGGCCTGCGCAAGGGGTCCCATGCTCATTCACCGTCTCCTCGCGCGAGCCTTAGGATCCGGGGGGCAATCAGGTCGAGAGGCAGGCTCACATTGACGCCGCCCATCCGGGCCGCAGCGGCCGGCATGCCATAGACTACGGCGGTGCTCTCATCCTCCGCCAGCCCAAAGCCCCCCGCCTGACGCAACTCGACGAGGCCCTGCGCGCCGTCTTCCCCCATACCGGTGAGAATGACCCCGAGCCCTCGTCGTCCTGCCGATCGCGCCATCGACTGGAACAGCATGGTGGCGGACGGCCGCTGATTGCTTAGAGGTGGCTCGCCGCTCACCCTCAGGGTGCCCGCAGGAGACAGCAGCAGATGCCGGTCGCCGGGGGCCACATAGACATGGCCGGCCGTCGGGATCTCCTGGTCCTGCGCCAAGCGGACTTTCAAAGGCATCAGCCCGTTCAGCCACGAGGCGAAGCCCTCCATGAACGGAGCCCCCATGTGCTGGACGAGGAGGATCGGCAGTGGAAAGTCTTCAGGGAAAGCACTCAGGACCTTGGCAAGAGCGGGCGGACCGCCTGTGGAGGCGGCGATCCCCATGATGCTCGGGCGCATCGCACTCCATTCGGGATCGCGTCCGGAAGCCGAAGCGGTGCTCCTCTCCCGCCAGGGTGCGAACGAGCGCTGCCGCACCACAGGCACCTGGCTCATGATATAGAGCTGAGTGCAGATGGTGCTGGCGATGCCTGCGTAGCCGTCACTCGAGAGGCCGACAGGCTTCTCCACCACCGTGAGTGCGCCGGCCCGGAGCGCATTCATGGAGATCTTGAGAGAGGAATCCTCGATGCTGTCGGCGATGACGACGATCGGCGTCGGGTGCTCCGACATAATCCGGCGCGTCGCCTCCAACCCATCCATCCCCGGAAGGCGGATATCCATCGATACAACGTCAGGCTGCACGCGACCGATTTCCCGCAGCGCCTCCTCGGCGGAGCCGACGGCCGCGGCGACCACGAGGCGAGGATCGCTGGCGATGATATGGACGAGCAGCTGCCGGACGACGAGAGAATCCTCGACGACCATTACCCGGATCCGCGAAGGAGACGCCATACTCATCGCCTGACACTCACAATACCTGCCCGATCGTCGCCAAGAGCTCGCGCTGATCGAACTTCTGCTTGGTAATATAGGCGCTCGCGCCCAGATCGAGACCCCTGCGGACATCTTCGGGGTCCGCGCGCGACGTCATGAGGATCACGGGAAGGGTCGACAGCCGCGGGTCGTTCTTGATCGCCTGCAGCAGACTGAAGCCGTCCATGCGGGGCATCTCCACATCGGCGATCACGAGATCGACCATGGCCTCACCCGAGCGCAGCACGTGAAGGGCATCGATTCCGTCAACGCTGAGGAGAACCTCATAACCCTGGGCTTCCAGGATACTCTTCTCGAGGGTGCGCGTCGTGATGGAATCGTCGACCACGAGAATTGACCTTGCTCGGCGCTCCTCCTCGGGAGCCCGATGGGCGATTCCCAAACCGCCCGCTGCAAGCCTGCTCTCGTTCCGTATCCAGTGCTCGACCAACTTGTCCGGACTCAGGACGAGAGCCGGCAGCTCATTGTCGAGAAACGTGGTGCCTGAGACCAGTTCGGTCAGCCCGATCGCTTGGACATCGCTAACCAGCATCGTACGGACATCATGGAATGCATTGACGGCGAGCGCGCAAGAGCGCGAACCATGGCGGACGAGCACGGCCTTCACGTGTCCTGCCTCGGAGGGGAGGGGGGCATTCGGAGATCCTGTCAGGGCTGCCAGGGTGACGACTGGAACGACAACGTCCTGCCCCCCGATCTCGATCCGCGCCGTGGGGCGGCCTTCCACGCTTTCTAGCGCATTGGCAGGCAGCCGCAGGAGGCGCTCCACCGCATGGGAGGGCAGGCCGAACATCCGCTCCTCGGCTTCCAACAGGAGAAGCGGCTGGCGCGCCGCCGTGAGGGGAACGTTCAGCAGAACCTCCGTTCCATGTGGGTAGCGCGGCCGGAGGAGAACGGAACCCTGCAGCTTTCGGACAGCCTCAGCGACGACGGAGAGGCCGATCCCCCGGCCCGATAGCCGATCGACTTCGTCCGCAGTCGAGAAGCCAGGCGTGAAGACAAGGGAGAGCAACTGGTCGATCATGGGCGGTGGATGGCCCAGATCGCGGCGCTGAAGCAGCCCTCGATCGACGGCGACCCGCTCGATCCGACGGAGATCCGGGCCGCGCCCGTCGTCACGAATGCTGATGGCAAGCCGTCCGCCACGGGAGGCGAGTTCAAGGGTCACCTCGGCCCGCTCGGGCTTGCCTTTGGCTCTTCGCTCATCCGGCGGCTCGGCCCCGTGGCTCACCGCATTGCGCAAGAGGTGCATCACGGGATCCTTGAGGGCCTGAAGCACCTGCCGGTCCACTTGGACGTCGAGGCCGATGCTGCGCACGTTCACATCCCGGCCGGCTTTGCGCGCGATCTCGCGCACCATGTGGCCGAATCCGCCGAAAACCGTTTCCGCCGAGACCAGGGAAACACGGTCGATATTGTCGCGGACCTGACGGGCGGCCTGCTCGACCGACCAGCTGGACTGCCGTCTGTCGCGTGACAGGGCAGACACCCTGCGAAACAATGCTTTCAGACCTTGATCGAAATCGCGCAAGCGCGGGAGGAAGGATGGTCCGCCGCGGCTCTGCTGCGTTGGAGATGCCAGGGCATTCACCTGTGCGTGTAGGTGATCCCAGCTCCTCCTCAGGCCGCGGATCTCCAACTCGATCTGCCGCAACGCGTCATCGATTCCCGCATCGGCTTGAAGCTCTGCCAAAAGCTGGTGCATGGAATCGGAGAGTTCCTCCATCTGTTCAGCAGAAACGCGAAGATAAGACCCTGAGCCGGCATCGGCGGCGTCTGTCGTGGGAGCTCTCGGTTCGGATGCGAGCGATGCCGGGTTTGGCGCCGGAGTCGACACCGCCTGTGTGGGTTCCGGCTTCAGGACGTTCGCAACGAGATCTTCGATGAGATCAAGGCTTTGCCGCACCGTCGCGACGGTCGGTTCGTCCAGGGATTGTTGCCCGTCGAGCACGTGGGAAAAGAGCGCTTCGAGTTGGTGTGCGACCTCCTCCACGGACGGCAGGTCGACGGCGCGGGCGGCGCCTTTGAGACTGTGCGCCCGCCGGAAGACGTCCGTCAGGTCGATTTCCCCGCCGCCCATGTGGTCGAGGGCCGTTCGGATCGCCTGAAGATGCTCGCGGTGCTCCGCTTCGAAGGCTGCCAGCAGCTGCTTGCGGATATCCGTCACGATAGGGGGCTCTCCATCGCTCAGCCGCTTACAGACGATAGCGCTCGGCGAGGCCGAGCAGCTGCTGCGCAAGGCTGGACAAGTTGGCGGCTGCCGTATCGAGCTGGCGCGTGCCGGCGGCGGTCTGCTGGCTGGCTTGACGGATGTTCTGGAGAGCGCCCATCACCTGCTCGATGCCGAGTTGCTGCTGGTTCGTCGAGGCGATGATCTGCTGGAAGGTCTGGACGCTCTCCTGGATCTGGCCGGAGATCCCGGTGATGGTTTGCTGTGTGATGTCCGTCCGCTCCTTGCCGGCGGCAACGCGCTTGACCGCTTCCTCCGTGAGCATGACGGACGAATTGATGCCGCGCTGAATGTCACCCAGGATCGAGCGCACCTGCAGGGTCGCATCCTTGGCCTGATCGGCAAGAGTCTTCATCTCAGACGCGACCACTGCGAAGCTGCGCCCGTTCTCGCCCGCTGCAGCGGCTTCGATGGCTGCATTGAGGGCGAGAAGATGCGTGCGCTCGGAAATGTCGTTGACCGACGCGATGATCTCGCCGACGGCCTGCGTCTTCTCGCTCAAAGCGACGATGTTTTCCGCAACCGCCTCCGCCTGCTCGCGGATCGCATCCATTGCACGTGCGGTTTCCTCCACAGCCTGCAATCCTGAGATGCTGGTCTGCGCAGCAGCCTGCGCGGATGCGATGACTTCCTGCGCACGCTTGCCGATCTGGGTACCGGAATGCGTGATCTCGTCTACGGTCGCAGCGGTTTCCTGAACGGCTGCCAACTGCTCTTCGACCGACGCAGCCTGCTCCTGGGTCGAGGCACGGATCTCCGCAGCTGCCGCGTTCAGGTTCTCTGTCGCCTCGCGGCTCTGCTGGGCAAGCTGACGTAGGCCCTCGACCATGGTATTGAGGGTTGCGCCGAGATGGCCGATCTCGTCCTTGCCCGTCACTGCCATCTGGCCCCCCAATTCGCCCCGCCCAACCCGCTCGACGAAGTTCATGAAGACGCCGAGCGGTCCCGTGATGGACGAGCGCAGGGCGTACGTGATGAGGATGCTCAGAAGCGCAGCGCCCGCCACGGCCAGGATGATCGACATCCGGCTCTGCTCGTAGACTTCACCGATCCGTTTCTGTCCGATCGTGATCGCTTCGCCCAGGACGCTACGGGCTTGAACCAGGTTTCTGTTCCAGGACTCGCGACTGGCGTTCAGAGCGTTCTGTGTCGCCGCCACCCCTGCCAGATCGTTGCTCTGCTCTGCTGCGAACTGCCTTTCCGTCGATGAGCGGAGCTGGCGCAGGTCTCCACTGGCACGGTTGAGGATCTCGGTGATGCGACGCCAGGCTTCCGCTCTCTGGGAGGTGATCGAACGCGCGGCGAAATCGTTCACGGTTGTAAGCGCCTGCGCCATCGAGGCTTCGGCTGCGGCGGCCTGCTGCTCCCAGGAGCGCGCCAGATCGTCCCCGGCTGCCTGCTGCTGCCCGAGGGAGCGCAGGTAGAAGCGGGAGAGGATTTCCTCCCGTAGTCCACGCATGTTGTTCTGCAGATCGCCGAGATCTTCAATCTGACGCATCAAGGCGAGATCGCGTGTCACGATCGTCTCAGTCGACTGTCGGACGTCGTCGAGCTGATTGATGGCATAGATGCCGAGGCCGATCATCAGCGCGACGATGACGGCGAAGCCGAGAAGAATGCGATTGGCGATCGAGATCGTCACGTTAGACTCCAGGAACAGAAGCTGCAGGCAGGAAGGGGCGCAAGAGGCCCTCGACATCGAGAAGGGAGAGTGTTTCCTCGCGATCCGCATCCTCGGACTGGACCTTGCCATACCCGGTGACGGCGTCGTTGCGGAAGCTTGCAGCCTCCTCTCCCATTAGCGGAAGAACGTCCGCGACGGCGTAGGCCCGCTCGACCCGGAGGGCGACTTGCGGGTGTTCACGACGCAGCAGGACGAAATGATGGTTCTCGTAATCCGGAGAGGTGGGTTCGAGGCCCAGGGCTAGGTCAAGATCGATCACGCTCACAAGCCTGCCGCTCCGCCCGAACAAGCCAACCAGAGCCGGCGGTCCATCGGGAACGGGCATGCAGCTTTGAGGCGGCAGAACCTCCGCGATGGCATCGATCGGAAGACCGAAACGCTCCCGGCTTGCGCCGCATATCAGGGCGCGGGGTAAAGCTTCCGCCGGACTGTCCGCTGCATCCCTTCGAGCCGCGAGACGTTCCGTCCGCTCGTCGAAGATCTGCTGCGTGCGCTCTTCAACGGTTCGAATCCGGGCCCGTTCAATCTGCCTCAGCTTGCGACGCACCGATCTCGCCATGCTTATCTCCGGGACTTGGGCGGCTTTGCCGCTTCGAGATGGATGCGGACCAGATTGCCTAAGTCCCGAGCTGTGAGGCCATCCGCCTCCTCGAGCGGCCGGTCATCGGGCATCGCTGCCGCAATGCGGGCGGCATTGGTCAGAGCACGCCGGGCGGGATCGGATCGCCCCTCCGCAAGCAGCAGCAGTCCGAGATGGTAGTGAGCCATGGCAAAGCTTTTAGCGAGGTAGATGCATTTAAGGAAGCTCTTCTCGGCAGCATCGGGTCGCCTCAGCGCCTGCAGGACGAGACCCTGATAGAAGTGGAGGACAGCGTTCAGGGGCTGAGAGGCAATGGCTTGCCGGCACAGAGCATCGGCGGTTGCGAAAGCGCCGCCGTTCGCGCGGGCTCTGATCTCGTCCAGCAGGGCTTCCGGGGCTGGGCCCGTGGAGGTTGCAAGGTGTTTCGACGTCGTAGGGGTAGGGCGTGGCGGGGGCTGCCGTTTCGCGTGTTCGGCGGGCTTCGGAGCCGGGAGGAGCGGCACCCAATCCTTCAGAACTTGCCCGGACGGAGCAGGAGGTGGCGGAGGCGTGTCGCCTGAGCGGGGCCGGTAGGCCACTGTCCCTGGCAGATTCAGGGTCTGCATCATGGCCGAGAACGTCGGATTCGGCTCCGCGTGGCCCAGCAGCATCCAACCCTCCTCGGAGAGGCGGTCGCGTAGGGCTTCGACGATCCGGATCACGGTATCCGGATGAAAGTAGATTAGGACATTGCGGCAGAGGATCAGGTCGAAATCAGTCAGTTCCAGGGACGAGGTGCCGTCGAGCAGGCTCAGGAGATTATGCTTTTCGAACCGGACCAGGGAGCGGAATTCAGGCCGCACCTGCCACAGGTCCTTTCCGGCGTCCAGGAAGTAGCGTTTCCGCTCGGGAGCTGGCATCGACCGAAGCGCCCATTTTCCGAACTTCGCCTGCTTGGCAAGGTTGAGGAAGCTGTCATTGATGTCCGTGCCGATGATGCTGACACGCCAATTCACGAGGTTCTCGCCGAGAATCTCGTTGACCAGAATGGCTAGAGAATAGGGTTCCGCCCCGGTCGAGCAGCCTGCACTCCAGATCCTCAGCCGTCGCGTAGCGGTTTTCCTCCCGATGATCTCGGGCAGGATCGTCTCGCGCAGTGCCACAAACTGCTCCGCGTAGCGGAAGAAGAAGGTTTCACCGATGGTGATCTCGGTTTCCAGCTTGGCCCATTCGGCAGAGCCGGAGATGGCGTCGGCCAGGAGACTGAGATACTGACCTGAATTGCGAAGGCCCGTGGCGCGCAGGCGCTTGCGGACGCGCTCCCAGAGCAGTTCGTCCTTGTCTTGGTAATAGAAATGCCCCGTGCGCTCGATGATGCGGCTTTTCAATTCAGGAAAGCCGGCATCGATCGGCGGGACGGCGGAAGCGCGTACGGCCATCAGGCCGGAACCACCCATTGACCGAGCCGGTTCTGGGCCTGGCGTCCGAGCTCTGCCAGAACCTGCTGCTCCTCGGCGAGGAGGATGCGATCAACCGAGAGCAGATGGACGAGATGCCCATCCCACGTAACCTCTGCCTCCACGCAGCCGTTGAGGGACCCCTCTTCCCGGATGGGTGAGACCTGAGACGTATCCACGCTGGCCACATCGAGAACCCTGTCCACGAGGAGCGCAGCTCCCCCTGATGCGCCGAGCCGGTCGATCAGGACCAGATGGCGATAGAGATCCGCCTCGGGGCCATTTTCGCTGGGCTGAAGTCCGAACAGAACGTCAAGGCGGAGTACAGGAACCGCGTGGCCGCCCAGGTTGAAGAATCCTGCTACGGGGCGCGGCAGGACCGGCGGGCGCCACAGGTGCGGCAGCGGCAGGAACTCGCGTGCAGCGGTCCGGTGCAGGGCACATGCGATGCCACATACGTCGAACAGGATGATCTGCAGGTTCGCCATGGATTCGGATCGATGAGGGAGGGCGGAGAGGGCAGGAGCCCATTCGACCGTTAGATAGGCGTAAACCTCGGCCAGACAACCGCCTGCGCCCCACCCGCTAATAGCGCATCTGGCCGGTCACTTCGGCGATGGCATTCAGTCCGGCGGCGGCTTCCTCGGAATAGCCGGTTTGCTGAACGGCACGGAAAACCTTTTCCGCGTCGACGTAGCGACCGAGCTTGAGGTAGGACCAGCCTCGAATGAGCAGAAGATCGTTCTGCTCCGGAACGATCCGGGCCCGCTCGCTCAGGGTGAGGAGAGTTTCCACATAACGTCCGTCGCGGTAGGCCGCTAACGCTCGCTGCGTCAGGATCGAGGCGCCCAGTTCCGCGCGGCGCTCCCGCGTCTGCGGTGCTTCGGCGGCAGCGATGGCCGCTTCGGACGTCAGGTTCTTGCGCAGGTATGCGAGGGACTTGCCGTAGGCAGCCTCCTGGCGGGTGCGGCTGCTGCCGGTGGTGAGGGCTTGATCGAAGGCAGCCACGGCTTCCATGGGTCGGTTGATCTCCATGAGGCACCAGCCGCGGGTGAGGGCAGTGTCGCCTGTCAGCCCGCCGGGATTGCGCGTCATGGCGCAGTTGCGCCCGAGGGCAGAGCGGGCCTGGGTCTGCCTGCGGCGGACATTGACTTCGGTGCGGGAGAAGGTCTGCTCGGTCTCGACCCGGTCGGCGGTCACCTGACGGGACTCCGGTCGAGGCTGAACCGGCGGCGCGGCAGTCTCGACCGGCTGTGCCATAGGAATCTGCGCAACAACGGCAGGCTGCTGTCCGGAGGGCGTGCTGACCCCGTTCGCAAGGTCCGCGATCCGCTGCGAGCGGCTCCGCCATTGAGCGACGACAGCGTTGAAGCCCGCCCGGTCGTTCACACGCTGGGTCGTGAGAGCCAATCCATAGGCGGAAGGCTCGTCGTCGGCCTTCCAGGACAGGGCTGTCCGGAACCAGTCGCGCGCCGTGCGGATCTGCTGGGTGTTGTAGGAGTACCAGCCCAGGGCCTGTGCCGCGTCGGGGAAGCGCTGAGCCGTGACAACCGGGACGATTCGTGCAAGCACTTGCGGTTCGAGGCGTGGCGGCGGGTCCTGGCTGAGGAGCGCCGTGGCCACGTCGAGATAGATCTTCATGTTCTCGGGTGCACGCTCCCGCCATTCATCGGCGAAGGCTTCCGCATCCGTGATCCGCTCAAGGGCCCGCAGCGTCATGGCGTAGCCTTCTGCTGCCTTGGTTCCCCCGTTCCGGTCAAGGGCCGTCTTGAACAGTTCGAGGGCACGGGCGGGATTGCCATGGTGGTAGTTGTACCATCCGAGGATCAGCACGGGGCCGGCATCGCTCGAGTTCTGGATCACGCGCTCCATCACGCCGAGATCCTCGGCCGAGGCGGTTGCCTTGCTGTCGAGGGAAGCCCGCTCGACACGGCGACGGGCCAGTTCGTCGCGGATGGAGCTGAAATCGTCCGGTGACTCGCCCGTCTTGCGCTCGAACTGGAGCAGAGCGGCCACCTGTGTCTCGGAAAGCAGGGTCAAGGCCTTCTGCAGGGTTGCCAGGCGTTCGCCCGGATTGGCGCAATTCTGCAGGAGATAAGTGTAGACGTCCCTCGTCCTGTTCACTTGGTCGGTTCGTGCGAAAGCTTCAGCCACCCGCCAGAGCACGTCTACGTTGACGCAGGTGAGAAGACTGGGCGCTTCCGTGGCAACTTGCAGAACCGTGCGCCACTGGCCCGTGTCCGACGCATTGGTCAGGCGGCGCCGCGCCTCGACCGTCTCGAGGGCGGCGATCAGTTCCTCCGGGGGCTTCCAGTTCGAGTCAGTAGTCTGACGCTCTGCGATTGCAGCGCGGACCTCGGCGATTCGGTCTTCGCGATAGAGGTTCCACAGTCGCTCGATGAGCGGGTCGGGTGCCGCGGCGCCGGGATTCCCCGAGAGCTGCGACAGGTCACTCGGGGGTGACCAGTTGGGGTAGAGCGCGCGCAACCGTGCAATTTCCGCGTTCACGCGGCGGGTATCGCCCTGCGATGCGAAATAGCGCAAGGCGGACTCATCGACCTGCGGCTGAGACCCGTTTGCGGGAGGCGACGGCGGCGCTGCGGCGGGCGGCTGATTGCCGTCCGACCCCGTCTGCTGCGCGATTGCCGCGAAGCCCAGGATCGCGACCGCAATCGTTATGGCGCTGCCGACTAGACGCATTGCGGGTATTTTTCACCAAGCAGGGATTTGGCCAACAGATACAGGGTCGACGGATAATAGAGGCTCGGCTCGAAGGTCTTCAGCGAATCGGGAACAGGTGTTCCGTCCAGCGCACAGGCGAGGGCTGCAGGCAGAATGGCGTAACCCTGATCGGTCAGCCGCTCCCGGATCTGTCCGGTCACTACATTGACCACGGCAACCCCTTCGTTCTCCGCAGACCAGCGCTGCTTGAGAGCCCTCAGCCACTCCATGTCAGTCATCCCTGCTCTCAACAGGTAAAGCGGTATCCTTAACGAGTTGTAACCGAACTCGGGAGGAAAACCATCCGCCGGCTGGGGCTGAAGTCCGTTCTGGAGCGAAATCCAGTCGGTTGGGAGCCTGATGCGGCCCGAGGTCGCCTGCTGCAGCAGCATGACCCCGTCCCTCCAGACGCGGTTCCACTCGTATTCGGGTGCGAGGGCCGCAAGGACAGGAAAGGCTTCGAAAACCCAGTAGGAGAGGTTCACGACGGGGCCATCGGGACGGTCGCCAGGGCCGAAGCCTTGAACGCCCGGCAGGAGGACCAGGGATCGCCCGCTCCGGCTGAACGTGCTCTTGCCGATCGCCTTGGCGAGCTTCTGCGCGGCTGTCGTGTAGCGGGGCTCCTGCCAGGCGGATCCGGCCTTGGCCAACGCGTAGGCGATGAGCAGATCGCCGTCGGAGGCGTTGTTGCGATCGGTGACTCGCGGC
The DNA here is from genome assembly GCF_013307435.2 of Microvirga terrae. Classification (NCBI taxonomy): domain Bacteria; kingdom Pseudomonadati; phylum Pseudomonadota; class Alphaproteobacteria; order Hyphomicrobiales; family Methylobacteriaceae; genus Microvirga; species Microvirga terrae. The sequence goes on along the minus strand of NZ_CP102845.1, from coordinate 5,063,914 downwards.
TTGCCCGCAGGATCCCATTTCCATGCGGCCAGGTTGTCGTCCCGGATGAGAAGTTCGGTGAATGTGAAGTTCCAGATTTGCTCGAAGGAGCGTCGGTCGGCGGCCGCCAGGGCAAGCAGCAGCCCGTATCCCTGGCCCTCGCTGTGACTGATATTGCCGTTGGCCGTATCGATGACCCTTCCGGTATCGTCCACGAACCGCGAGCGATAAGCCTCCCAGTCCGCCGGGGAGATGCTCCCCATGACGTTCAATGGCTGAACTGCAACGCTCTGGGACGAAGCCATCGACACCATCAGAAAGGAAAGGGCGGTAACAAGGCAAGGCAGGAGCAGAGCGAGCGAAGGCAGCCTGTTCCTCATGAGCGGCGCCCCAGACGGTTCAGAAGCAGGGAGGTCGCGATGCCCAGGAACGTACAGCAAGCCAGCAAAAGAAGAGCGTAGGGGAGGATGTTGGCGGACATCCAGTTCGCCGCTACGAGACGCAGATTCGTCAGTGAGGGTGGCAGCGTCTGCACGAAACGGTAGTCCTTGATCGGCTCGACCTGCAGCTTCATCTCCCGAGGTTCGAGAGCCACGGCCCGGCCTGCGACCTGGGACCAGACCGTCGGATTGGCCAAGCGGGCCGTTTCGGCCGCAAGGCCCTTATCTGTCCGGGCCGTCACGAGGGTCCAGACCCCGGATGCTTCGGTGCGGCTTTGCGCAATGAGCAGAGACGCGCGCTGCGGCGGTTCATAGGGGGCCTCGCTGCGCTCATCCAGCGCCAAGGAGCCGAGGGAGAGGCTGAAGGTCCTCTCCAGCCAGTCCTGCACCGTACCGATTGTCTGCTGAATGACGCCGCGCCGTTGGAACGTTTCCGACCAGCGCTTTCGGACTTCGTCGGTTGAGGCCGCAGCGATACGGTCCGGAGAAGCCTGGGAGGCGGGAAGGCTGAAATCTGGACTGGCCGTCTGCTGACCGGCCTTCTCGCCGACCGCCGGCGTTGATGGCCAGATCATGCGCAGATGTTCCGACACCTTCACGCGGTTGAGCAGACCTGCCGGGATCTGATCGACGGCGCCGATGAAGAGCACGGATTCGTCGTCCGCCGATGCAGCGTTGGAGAACTGCGCGCGCACCGGCGTGCCGGCGCTGCGCGCCATGCGGGCAAGCAGGGTGCCGGCTGCGGAATAGTTCGGAGGGTCGAGCCGGGCTAAAACCACCGTCGTCGGAAGGTCGTCGTCCGGAAAGTGACCTGCGCTCATGACGGCGAGGTCCGGCAGCCGCCCAATCCGCCCATAGGTCGGAAACTCGAGCGTGGTCGTATCGAACAGGACGAAGCGGTTCGCCTCGGAGAGGGTTTCTCCCGGGGCGCAACGCTCGTCCGCGTCCGTCAGCAGGATAGCCTCGATGGTGATGTGGTTGAGCCCCGACTTGAAGTTCCTGAGAGGCACTCTGATCTTGTGCCGCCGGACGATGTCTCCTTGCGAGGTGATCGTCATCTGCGTGCTGATCATGCCGTTGACGAACACGTTGACATGGCTGCCCGGACGCACGGCTGACGTATACGCCGCATCGAGGTTCAGGATAGCCTCGCCATATTCCGTGGCGTAGAAATCGGATGGCAGGTTGATGGAAAAGCCGGTCTTCAACCGCCGTCCTGAGAATTCCTGCGTCGGCACACCCAGATCCGCGAAGCGGAAGGATTGCGCACCGAAGGCGGTCGGAACCTCCGGCCATTGCCACGAGGCGGTGTCGATCATGCCGCGTTCGGTCCGCGTGGCATTGATGCCTTTCGTGCCAACGATGCCGATGGCGGTGTCCAGATCCTGCCAAGTCGGCCCGGACACGACCAGGGTCGAGCCCAGGGAGCCTGTCTCCTGCATCATCATGGTCAGGGGCTGGATCATGGCGGCATCCGGCACGCCTGAAATCAGGCCGCGCAACTCGCTGGCCAAGCCCATGGCGACCTTGATCGTGCCGATGGGGGATGGACCGGGATCGGCTTCCACCACCTGGATCACAGGATGGGCATAACGTCCGCGCAGGGCGACGAGCTGTACGAGGCGCAGCAGCCGGTCGCGGACCTCCGGGCGGTAGATCTTGGGGGCGACCACGCGAATTGTCGTCACGCCTGTGTTGTCGACGCCGACGGCCGGCAGGTCGTCCAAGCCGCGCAGCGTCTTGGTCGCGCCGTCCGCGAAGACGAGCTTCGTGGAGGCCGAGTCCACGTCCGTCCAGAGCTCGTAGGTGGCCTCGATCGTGCAGTCCGTCCTGTGGCGCTGGAAGGCTTCCATCCGGATGATGTTCTGCCCGGCCCGCAGGAGACCGGGTCGGATCGAGGCCGTCATGTGCTTGACGTCGGTGGGCGACGAGATCGGCGTGTCGACGACCGATTCGCCGTTGATGGCGATTCTCAAGCGCGAGCCTTCGGGCATCGCCACGACGGCATTCTTGTAGCCGAGCGCGATGCTGGCGCCACTCGAGGCTTCATCCTGGGTGAGATGGAAGGTCCAGGATCGAGCATCCGTCTCACCCTCGAGGCGAATCGTCTCGAACGGAAGCACGGGACGTTCAATGCGGGCTGGATTGCGGACCGCTGCCGTTCCTGTTGCAGGTAGTGCGGCGGGTCTGGCGGGAGATGTTCCGGCCTGGGGCGGGGGAGACGCGGGAGCCGGACGTTGCGGGCTTACAGCGAACGGTGCTGCATTGCCGGATTGCGGCGCAGGCGCTGCTGTGGGAGGGGGCGAGGGCGACACGCCGGGCTGGCGCATCTCGAAGGGTGCCGCGGATGGGGCTTGCAGCCCGGGATCCTGCTGCGGCCCGGGCCGGATTGACGACGGTGCGCTCGGTCCACCGGGCGACATGCCGAAGGGGGCCTGGGCGACAACGTTCTGCGCGACCATGGCCTGAGCGGCCAGCAGAGGGAAGATCAAGACCCGACGCACGATAGACCTCTACTTGACGGCTGGAGCCACGGACGGCGCCGGAGGGTTGGAGGCGCCGATCCTCTGCAGGCCGAAGAAATAGGAGAGGCCTCGCCCTGTCTGATAGAACGCGACCATGAAGAACCAGAGCGTGCCGCGGAGGACACCGATATCATGGTGCCGGTTCTTCTGGAATTTGCTCCATTGATCGGCATTGGCGAAAACCAGATCGGCGATCATCCGACGATGTTCGGGCTTCTCGATCATGAAGCGGCAGCCGAGCAGCAGGCCCTTGTCGTCCATGCCGACCTTGCGGATTTCCATCGGCAGATGCTGGATCGGAAGGCTGGAGAAAGGCTGGAACTCGAGCGTGCCCGACGTGCCCTTCTTCAGCTTCGGCTCGGCGGAAGGCGGGACGTGAACCCTTGCGCCGCCGACGGAAACATCTTTCAGGACCGCATCGATGATCTCATCACCCATAATGAAGCGGCAGGGGCGTTCGACCCGGACCCGGTGGCTCTGGCGCCGTGTGGCCCGCTCCGACACCACGCCGAGGGCGCAGCCTGCGATGACGAGGTTGAGAACGTTCCAAGCGCCCGTCACCAGGGTGAGGTCGGCCTTGTAGGGCTCCGCCCAGACGCGGATGCCGGTGGCGATGACGCCCAGGATCAGGATGCCGAAAATGATGAAGTAGGGCGTTCCCAATTCCGAAACGCGGCTTTCCTCCATCGATTCGTTCTTCGCCGTGACCTTGAAGGTGGGTTTGCTGGGATTGGCGATCACCGACAGGACGGCCGGCAGAAGATAGATCGTCTGGATGTATTCATAAAGGTCCGAGATCCACGGCCAACGATAGCGACCGTAGAGATAGTTCTGCATCATGAAGTTCACCATCATGTAGGTGAAGGTGTAGGCGAGGAACTCGCCTCCGGATGCAGTGAAGATTTCGAGCGAAAAGAATAGATAGCAGAGCGGCGAGACGAGGAAGCAGAACCGCGAGAACGGAAACAGC
>NZ_CP102845.1:4507500-4755000 GCF_013307435.2 Microvirga terrae | reverse complement strand
GTGAAGACCCTCGCGGTGGGGGCCCAATGGGTGACCTCCGCCAAGGTACCCGAAGCGGTCGTCTACGAGGTCGTCAAGGGCCTGTGGAGCGACAAGACCCGCGCGGCCCTCGATGCCGGGCACGCCAAAGGCAAGCTCATCCGCAAGGAGAGCGCCCTGGCAGGCGCGGGCATCCCCGTGCATCCCGGCGCCGAGCGCTTCTACAAGGAAGCCGGCCTGTCGAAGGGCTGATCCGCCCCATCCAACTGTCCGTTCGACCTCCCGCGGCCGAAGCCGTGGGAGTGCTTTGCTTGCCACGAGAGCCGCCATGTCCGCAGCCGATCCCAGCGTCCTTATCGAGAACCGCAGCCTCGAGGAGAAATTCGATCCCGAGATGCGCTTCCGGCCGCTGCCGCCTGGCACCGCGTGGCTCGTGGCCGGTCTGCTGTTGGCGCTCTCGTTCTTCCACTATTACACGGCCGGTTTCGGGCTGCTGCGGGAAGCCACCCACCGCGGCATCCACATGGCCTTCGTCCTGGGGCTCATCTTTCTCGTCTTCTCGGCCTTCAAGAGCGATCAGGACCGGATCGCTCCCTCGACTTGGTGGCGGCCAGGCAGCATCTCCCTGATCGACTGGGCTCTCGCCGTGGCGGCCGCCGTCTCGAGTCTCTATGTCCCGTGGATCTTCAGCGATCTCGCGTTCCGTGTCGGCAATCCGTCGTCAACGGACGTTGTCATGGGGACGATCCTGATCCTCGTCCTCCTGGAGGCGACCCGCCGATCCGTGGGCTGGCCGCTTCCGGTGATCGCCATCGGGGTCATGCTCTACGCCTATTTCGGCCCGTCCATGCCGGGCATCCTTCAGCATCCCGGCGCCTCCTGGTCGAACATCGTCAACCATCTCTATCTCACGAGCCAGGGCATCTACGGCATCGCCTTGGGAGTGGTCGCCACCTACGTGTTCCATTACGTTCTCTTCGGCGTGCTCGCGACCCGGGTCGGTCTCGGAAAGCTCTTCATCGATCTCGCCACCTGCGTGGCAGGCCGTTACGCGGGCGGGCCGGCCAAGGTGTCGATCTTCGGCTCGGCCCTGTTCGGCATGATCTCCGGCTCTTCCATCGCCAACACGGTCACGGTCGGCTCCCTGACGATCCCGGCCATGATCCGCGTCGGCTACCAGCGCCATTTCGCGGCGGCGGTGGAATCGGCGGCCTCGACCGGCGGCCAGATTACTCCGCCGATCATGGGCGCTGCCGCCTTCCTCATGGTGGAGTTCCTCAACGTTTCCTATCAGACGGTCATCCTGGCGGCAGTCGTGCCGGCCTGCATGCATTTCTTCGGCGTGTTCATGCAAGTCCATCTCGAAGCCAAGCGCTCCGGGTTGCAGGGGTTGCCGGCCGAGGAACTGCCCCGGGCCGCCAAGGTCATCCGCGAGGGCTGGCAGACGATCATGCCGCTCGCCGTGCTGCTGATCGTGCTGTTCTCCGGCTTCACCCCCTATCTCGCGGCCTTCTGGGGCATCACGGCCTGCCTGGTGGTTGGCGCCTCACGGGTTCCCGCCATCACGCTCGGGTTCCTGGCGGCCATCGTCGGGGCCATCGCCACGGGCATGCTCACCCAGCTGGTCTTCGTGGTCCCGCTCCTGGCACTGGTGCTGGCGCTTCTCGTCGCCACGTTCCTGAGGAGCGAAGCCGGAAAGGCGGTCGTTCTCGATCTCGTCGACGCCTTCGTGGTCGGCGCCAAATACGCCATCGGCGTGGGCGCGGCGGCCGCGACCGTCGGCATCATCGTGGGCATCGTCACGCTCACGGGAGTCGGCTTCAAGATCTCCTTCATCGTCACGTCGTTCGCCGCACAGCTCGCCCAGGGCTTCATGGATCTCGTGCCTGCGGGCCTCGCCGACATGAAGGCCATGACGCTGTTCTTCACCCTGCTGATGACAGCTGTCGTCTGCATCCTGCTGGGATGCGGCGTGCCGACGACGGCGAACTACATCATCATGGTCACGGTCGCGGCGCCGGCCCTGGGGCTCCTCGGCGTCCAGCCGCTCGTCGCGCATTTCTTCGTGTTCTATTACGGGGTGCTGGCCGACATCACGCCGCCCGTGGCACTCGCCGCCTACGCGGGAGCCAGCATGGCGGGGGCCGATCCGTTCAGGACGGGCAATACGGCGTTCCGGCTGGGATTGGGCAAGGCCCTCGTGCCGTTCGTGTTCGTCTACGGTCCGGCCATGCTGATCGTCACGCCGGAATTCACTTGGCCGGGGTTCCTGTTCGTCACGGCCGGAGCCGTCATCGGCATCGTGTTCCTGTCGGCGGCTTTCGCCGGGTATGGGCTCACCTCGATGCGGCCCTGGGAGCGTTGGCTCATCGGTCTCGCCGCCCTGCCGATCATCGCGCCGGATGTCAGGACCACCCTGATCGGGCTGGTGATGGCAAGCCCCGTGGTCGTGGCGCAACTCGTCAAGGCACGCGCCGCGATGGTACCAAGGCCCGCCTGAAGATCGGCAGGACAACCTGAACCATTCGGCCATCCTCCCGTTGTTCTTTGCTTGGATTGAAGACAACGGGAGAGCCTCATGGTCGATTACAGGAAGCTTCTGGATGCGTTCGTCGGCGCCATCGGCCGTCCTGATCACCGGGCTCCCGGTCAACCCGATCTCGGTAACGTGGGCCCGCAGACCGGCAGGAGCGTGACCCAAATCGCCGGTCACACGCCGGATCAGCTTCTGCAGAAGGCCAAGGACTTTGCCGCGCAGCATCCGGGGCTCACCCAGACGGCCCTGGTCAGCCTCGCGGGCCTTCTGTTCAAAGGGCGCAAGAAGGGCAAGATGACCGGCAACCTGGTCAAGCTCGGCGGCCTCGCGGTGATCGGCGGCCTGGCCTACAAGGCCTACCAGAACCAACAGGCCGCCAGGGGAACATCGGGAGGCGGGACGGCTGAGCCTTCCGCGCCGGCAGCCCGATTCGAGGAGGATGTCGCGCAATCCGCGCTGAGCCTGCCGGAGACGTCGCGCTTCCACCCGGTCTCGCAGACCGAGGACGATGCTCTCCTGTTCCTGCGCACGATGGTGGCGGCGGCCGCCGCAGACGGGCACATCGATCAGGCCGAGCGGGCGCGAATCGTCAAAGGGCTGACCGAAGCGGGGATAGACCCGGAGGCGAGCCGCTGGCTGGAGACGGAAATGGCCTCGCCGGCGGATGTCGAGGAGCTTGCCGCCAACGTCAACGACCCTGACAAGGCCGCACAGGTCTATGCGGCCGCTCGCCTCGCCATTGATCCGGATACCATGCAGGAGCGCGAGTTCCTGCACCAGCTGGCCGAGGCGCTGGATCTCGACCCGGCCATGCGCGCGCAGATTGACGATACGGCTGGCGGTCTGAGCTGACGGAGCGCCTCTCAAAGTGGTGACACCCGCCCCAAGGGCCGGATGCTCTGGTACCTGATGGTGGTCTGCGCGCCGCTCCGCTCCTCGTAGCGCTTGCCCAGGACGAACCCGAGCTCCGGCGAGTAGAGGTCCGTGTGCTCCGAGGTGATCCTGCCCTCGGCATCGAGGAAGCGGTTGCGCACCACCAGGACGGCGTAGGAGCAGGTTCCGAGCTGGATCTGCTCCTGACCCGTCACCGTCAGTTCCAGGGAGATCAGGGCGCCGACCTTGTTCGGCTGAGCCGGCGCATAGGTCAGTGTCCGGCGGGCCTTCGGTTCGAGCGGGAAGATCGTGCGCAGATCCGACACCGGAATGTTGATGCTCCGGGCCGTGTCGTCGAAACGGCTGATCGGGAAGAGCCCGCGGTAATAGATCACGTCCTGTCTCTTCCCGCCGGGATAGGCGTTCACCACGTGGACGAAGTGATCCGAGACGGGCCGGATTTCCGCAACCGTTCCCTGACGTTCGAGGACAAAGCCCAGCTTCGCGGTCTGCGCCGACGGGCAATCGTCCCCCAGCGCAGGAGACACGAGGATCGTCAGGGCAAAAGGGAGAGCGCGTCGAAACATGGCGGGCGACCCGGCGTTGTTGATCAAGGAGGCAAAGCGTCGGACGCACTGCGCTGCCGAAACGATGTAACACGCGATTCGGCGTGGTGGAACGCTCCTGGATCGCGGCTGCTTGGGAACTCCGCTTCGACCGTCCGAAAGTCAGCTACTTTAGTCAGGGGACGGTTGATCTTGGCCCCTGTCCTGGATCAAATACCGCCTCTGCGTTTACGGATGCCCGAAAGGATATGAAGAATGGCTGAGAGGCCTCACCGTCGCACTCCCGATCAGCTTCGCTCACGGCTGTGGTTCGACAATCCGGACAACCCGGGCATGACCGCGCTCTACCTGGAGCGCTATCTGAATTTCGGACTGACGGGCAAGGAACTGCAGGGCAAGAAGCCGATCATCGGCATCGCGCAGACCGGATCCGATCTGTCCCCGTGCAACCGCCACCATCTCGAACTCGCCAAACGCGTACGCGACGGCATCACGGCGGCCGGCGGCGTACCATTCGAATTCCCGTGCCACCCGATCCAGGAGACGGGCAAGCGCCCCACCGCCTGCCTGGACCGCAATCTCGCCTATCTCTCCCTCGTGGAGGTCCTCTACGGCTACCCGCTCGACGGGGTCGTTCTGCTGACCGGCTGCGACAAGACCATGCCGGCCTGCATCATGGCGGCCGCGACCGTGAACATCCCGGCGATCTCGCTCAATGTCGGGCCGATGCTCAACGGCTGGCACCACGGCGAGCGCACCGGATCGGGCACCATCGTCTGGAAGGCGCGCGAGCGCCATGCGGCCGGCGACATCGACTACCAGCAGTTCATCGACATCGTCGGATCGAGCGCGCCCTCCGTCGGCCACTGCAACACCATGGGCACCGCGTCCACGATGAACGCTCTTGCCGAAGCGCTCGGCATGTCGCTGCCGGGCTCTGCCGCAGTGCCGGCGCCGTACCGCGAGCGCGGCCAGATGGCCTATGAAACGGGCCTTCGCATCGTGGACATGGTGTGGGAAGACCTGAAGCCTTCCGACATCATGACCCGCGAGGCGTTCGAGAACGCCATCGTGGCCAATGCGGCCATCGGCGGCTCCACCAACGCGCCGATCCACATCAATGCGATCGCCAAGCATATCGGCGTGCCGCTCGACAACGGCGACTGGGAGCGCATCGGCTTCGAGATTCCGCTGCTCGTGAACGTCCAGCCGGCGGGCGAGTATCTCGGCGAGGAGTATTTCCGCGCCGGCGGTTTGCCGGCCGTGATGGCCGAGCTGATCGGCGCCGGCAAGATCCACGAGAACGCGCTGACCTGCACGGGCACGACCATCGGGGAGAACTGCAAGGGCAAGTTCACCTGGGATCACGACGTGATCCGCTCCTACGACAATCCGCTGAAGGAGAAGGCCGGCTTCCTCAACCTGAAGGGAACGCTCTTCGATTCCGCGATCATGAAGACCAGCGTGATCAGCCCGGAATTCCAGGAGCGCTACCTCAACAACCCGGAGGATCCGAACGCTTTCGAAGGACGCGTGGTCGTGTTCGAAGGGCCGGAGGATTACCATCACCGCATCGACGATCCGTCCCTCAACATCGACGAGCACACGATCCTCATCATGCGCGGCGCTGGTCCGGTCGGCTATCCGGGTGCGGCGGAGGTGGTGAACATGCAGCCGCCGGGCGCGCTCATCAAGCGCGGCGTCCTCTCGCTGCCGTGCATCGGCGACGGGCGCCAGTCCGGCACCTCGGGAACGCCGTCGATCCTCAACGCTTCACCTGAAGCCGCCGTCGGCGGCGGGCTGGCGCTGTTGCAGACCGGCGACCGGATCCGCATCGACCTCAACAAGCGCAGCGCCGATATCCTTCTGTCTCCGGAAGAGATCGAGAAGCGGCGCGCCGATCTCGAAGCCCGCGGCGGCTTTGCCTATCCGGCGAGCCAGACACCCTGGCAGGAGATCCAGCGCTCGATGGTGGATCAGCTCTCCGAGGGCATGACCCTGAAGCCGGCCGTGAAGTACCAGAAGGTCGCGCAGACCTTCGGCGTGCCGCGCGACAATCACTGAGCTGAACGAAAGGAGCGGGGGCTGTCATGAACAGACTTCACGGAAGGACGGCCCTCGTCACGGCGGCCGGGCAGGGGATCGGACGCGCCATCGCAAAAGCCTTTCTTCGCGAGGGCGCGCGTGTTTGGGCAACGGATCTGGACGTCGCCAAGCTCGACGGGCTCGAGGGCGCCGAGCGGCGCAGGCTCGACGTGCTGTCGAACGCCGACGTAGAGCAGCTCGTTGCTGATGCGGGACCGTTCGACGTTCTCGTCAACGCGGCGGGTTTCGTGCATCACGGTACGATTCTCGAATGCTCCGACAAGGATTGGGATTTCTCGTTCGATCTGAACGTCAGGTCCATGCACCGGACGATCCGTGCGGTGCTGCCGGGCATGCTGGAGAAGGGCCGGGGCTCCATCGTCAACATCGCGTCCGGCGCCTCGTCGGTCCGCGGCATTCCCAATCGATACGTCTATGGAACCACGAAGGCGGCTGTGATCGGCCTGACGAAGGCTGTGGCGGCCGATTTCATCAAGCGCGGCGTGCGTGCCAACGCCATCTGCCCCGGCACGATCCAGTCGCCCTCGCTCGACGAGCGGATTGCGGCGCTCGCTGCGAGTTCCGGTCAGAGTCTGGAGAGCGTGCGTCAGGCATTCGTCGACCGTCAGCCCATGGGCCGGCTCGGCACCGCCGAAGAGGTGGCGGCTCTTGCCCTCTACCTCGCGTCTGACGAGGCCAGCTACACGACGGGCCATATTCATCTCGTCGACGGCGGGTTTGCGCTGTGAGCGACTCTCCCGTTTGATCGCCTGCCCGGCAGGCGTCCTCGTCCATGGACAGGCCAACGAAAAAAGGCAGGCTCGAAAGCCTGCCTTTTCAGTTTGCCGTGGTTTGGGATAGGCGGATTATTCTTTGTTGGTGGTCGGCATCACCCCCGCGCTGCTCTGTTGTTGGCGCGCTCTGCTTTGGCTATCCATGCCGCCGCCCCACGGTGCCTCCAGTCCATCCGCAGAACCATGCTGAAGTCTCGGATGGAGCCGCTATACTGGCTGAGGCAATACAACATAATTCCCCGCGTGAAATAGAACTTGACCAAAAACGTCGTCAAATCTGTCGCTCTTGGGTTAGCGTAAGTTGCTCGGTTGAAATTATCATTGCGAGTCAAATCGATAAGACTTGATATGACCGATCGCCTCATACCTGTGGTTGTGGTCGTCATTTCTCACCTCAATCGAAAGTAACAGAAATGTCTTCGTAGGTTAAGTGTTTGACTTCCGCTCCAACCTGCTGAAGTCGTACTTAATGTCTCACGGCAATTACCTTGCGGAAATCGGAAAGGCGCAAGCCTTGTCGGAAAAACGCAGCTATCGTAATCTTTCTTTAGAAATGGCTGGCTTGAGCTGTGCCGATAGACCCAGACGGCCGCGGGGAATGGCCATAGAGACGGGCAGGATCATGGCGGATGCTCACCGGACCATGGAGCAGACGACGCCGCCTAGAGCAGGAAACGGCTCCGGTGCAAAGCCTGCCGCTCAAGATGGCTCTGTCCTCGACCTCGTGCTCAGGTCGACCCGCCTTGATGAGATGGAGGAACTGACCAGCACGCTCATCTCTCCCAATCGGTTGAGGCCATTAACCAAGGACAGGGCATTTGAAAGCGTGTTCCAGATCCATGGCCTGCAAGACTTCTGCACCTTCTCACAAGGTTATCGATGCTCAGTCGATGTGGACATCAAAACCGAAACCACCGACGAGCGAATGGTTTTTCTCTTGCCCTCCAAGGGGCAAGGTCGGCTCGTTGTGGATCGTCGGGAATTCGAAGTTTCCGACCAGCATGGAGTTGTGTTTGCTGCCGGTCCGCCCAGAACGCTGAGGTATCTGGACGACTGCCTGATGTCTATTCTTCTGATGAGCCGGCGCAAGGCGGCCGAGCAATGCACGAAGTTGCTGGGGCGCGATCTCGACCGAGACCTTAAGTTTGACACCAGCTTCGATCTGAGCAGCCCCAATGGACAAAGCTGGGTGCGGCTGTTCCAGTATGCCACGGCCGAACTCGCCAGCCTACATTCCCTGTTCCGCTCCGTGGCGGCTGCCCGCCAGCAGCTCGAGCAGACGGTGCTGACCGGCTTCCTCCTCAGCCAGACCCACACCTACTCGGACGCGCTGCTGCGGCCGCAATCGTCCGCCGCGCCCTTCTACGTCAAACGGGCCGAAGCCTACATCGAGGCGCATTTTTCCGAGCCCCTGTCCCTGGCCGACATCGCCGCCCAGGCCGGCGTGAGCGCCCGCAGCCTGCAGAACGGCTTCCAGAGCTTTCGCGGCATGACCCCCATGGCGTTCCTGCGCTCCCTGCGGCTCCGACGGGCCCAGGAAGCCCTTCTCCTGGCGGACCCAGCCTGCGCGACCGTGACCGAGATCGCGCTCAGCTGCGGTTTCAATCACATGGGTGAGTTCGCAAGCCTCTACCGACGCACCTTCGGCGTCTCGCCGCGTCAGACCCTGTCCAAAACGATCTACCGCTGAGACCGGTCACGCTGAGTTGGCGCGATCGGATTCCGGCAGCCGGACCCGGTGAGGCATCGTGAGCCGGCCGCAATCGGCGGCCGCGCCCAATTACGTGAAGCGCGCCGAGCCCCGCTCGAAGGGACCTTACGTTCGGGGCCAGGGCGTCTCCGCCACGGGCGTCAGCGGGCCTTTGCCGTCGAACCATGAGATCAGGTTGTCGGCCACGAGCTTGCCCATCCCGCTGCGGGTGTGAACCGAAGCAGAAGCGATGTGGGGCAGGAGCACCACGTGCTCCAGATCGATCAGTTCCTGCGGAACACGCGGCTCGTCCTCGTAGACGTCGAGGCCCGCGCTCAGGATCGTGCCCGACCGGAGGGCTTCGATCAGCGCCTGCTCATCCACGACGCTGCCGCGGGCGACGTTGATCAGAACGCCGTTGGATCCCAGCGCCTTCAGCACATCCGCGTCGATGAGATGCCTCGTCGATGCGCCGCCCGGCGTGATGACGATCAGCACGTCGGATGCCTCCGCGAGCCCTGTCACGGTCGGATAGTACGGGTAAGCCACGTCGGTCTGCTGCGTGCGACCATGATAGGCGATGCTGACATCGAAGCCTTCCAGTCGACGGGCAATGGCCTTGCCGATCCGTCCCAGTCCGACGATGCCGACCTTCCTCTCGCGCAGGGTTGCGGAGAGGGGAAACGACGCCTTCGGCCACTTTCCGTCGCGCAGGTAGCGGTCGGCCTGCGGGATCTTTCTCAGCGTCGCGAGTAGGAGGCCGAGGGTGAGGTCGGCCACCTCGTCGTCGAGAACGCCGGGCGTGTTCGTGACGATGATGTTGCGCCTGGCGGCTTCCGCCGCATCCACGTTGTCGTACCCGACGCCGAAGCTCGAGATGATCTCCGCATTCGGCAGGCGATCGAGGAGAGTGGCGTCCACACGGCCGAACAGCGTGCTGGTCGCCATGCCGCGAATACGCGGTCCGACCTCTTTCAGAAAGGCGTCCTTGTCCTCCTGCTCCCACAGGCGGTGGAGCGTGAAGGCCTTGTCCAGCGCGTCGATCACGATCGGCATCATCGGCGCAGTCATCAGGATGTCGGTACGGCTCATGGCGTTTCCTATTTCGATGTCGGTTAAAGGGCGCAGCGTGTGACACCGCCCCGGCGAAGAGCCTCGTCGATGATCCTGCCCTGATGCTGCAAGGCCGCCTTCACGTCCTGGGGCAGATCGAGCCAGTGGCACGCGCGCAGGGCGGCTTCCAGGGCATAGAGCGCGTTGAGGCTCACCTGCCGGGGCAGCATGAATTTGAGGCGGCGATAGGCTTCGACGGATCCGGTGGATCGAAGATCGTCCAGCGTCCGGATGCCGATGTCTTCCAGTCGGCTCCGCGTGACAGGGCCGATCCCGCGCAGATCGTCGATGGAGGCTTCGGTCATGGAGAGTGGTCCGGCTTTCGGGGCTTCACACGTTCACGGTAGAGCAAATAGAGCCCCGACGCGATGACGATGCCAGCCCCGACGAAGGTCCAAGAATCCGGCCAGTCGCCGAACAGGACATAGCCCAGGACCAGCATCCAGACGATCTGGCTGTAGATGAAGGGCGCGAGGATCGCGGCCGGAGCCCGGGCATGGGCCAGGACCAGCAGCCAATGGCCGAAAGCCCCGTAGAAGCCAGTCGTCGCGAGAAGGAACCAGACGAGGGGCGACGAGGGGGTGGACCACACCCAGGGAAGCACCGGCGTGACGAACACGATGCCGGCGACGCTCGAATAGAGGGTCGTGGTCGCGATGGAATCGCTCGAGGCCAGGATGCGCGTGACGATGTTGTAGAAGGCATAGGCAACGGAACCCGTCAGCGAGAGAAGGGCCGCCGGATGCATGGTGCCCAGGCCCGGCCGTGTGATGACGAGGATGCCGATGAATCCGACCCCGATGGCGGCCACGCGCTGCCAGCCGATGCGCTCCCCCAGGACCGGGCCTGCGAGAAGGGCCACCAGCAGCGGCGTCGCGAAGATGATGGATTGCGTCTCGACCAGCTGAAGGTACTTCAGGGCGAAGAAATTGCAGAGCGTCGAGGCGAAGAGCAGGAACGAGCGAAGGAGCTGCAAGGGGAGCCGGCGCGTCCTGAGGGCCCCGGGCTGGGTCCGTGGGTTGATGACCAGGAAGGTGAGAAGCGCCGCCGAGATGTAGCGCGCCCAGACCGTGACCATCGGGTCGACCGACCGGTTCACCCATTTGGCCGTCGCGTCCAGGCACGAAAAGCAGAACAGGGCCGCACACATCAGGGCGATGCCGATCATGCGGTTCTGACGCTGCGCGGCGATTGTGGGCGGGGTCGTCGTGACGGTGTCGGCCATGCCGGAGATGCTAGCCGCTCCGCCGTCACGAGGCGAATGTCCGCCACGCACGGCCCTCGTGCGCGGCACACAGAGGTGACGATCAGGCCGTCGCGGCCATCTCCGGCTCGCTGGCGGCTTCCAGCCCGTCCACCTCGTCGTCGGTCTCGAACCCGGTCTGATCGGCTCCGGTGAGGCCCGCGAGATTCTTGGCGGCCTTGCGCAGGAGCTTGCGCAGGCGCTTGCGGTCCTTCGAATCGAAGCCCTGAAGCAGCTCGGACTCGACCTCGTCCCACAGGGCGTCGATGGCGGCCGCCTTGCGCTTGCCCTCCTTGGTGAGCTTCACGCGCACGACCCGGGCATCGCCCGGCTCGGTGTGGCGCTCCACCAGCTTGAGGCTGGAGAGGCGGGAAACCGTCTTGGAGGCGGTCGGCGGACGCACCCGAAGGATGGCCGCGAGTTCCCCCATGGTCATGGGGCCGGAATTGCCGAGGGCCTGGAGAACCTGCTCCTGACCGGCGAAGAGACCGAGCTCCGAGAGCTTGTCGCCCGTACGGCTGCGATGCAGGCGTGAAGCCTGAACCAGAGCCCACCCGACGCTTTTGACGCCCGGATGCTTGTTGTCGGTGTCCATCGTCTCTCGCCCCTCGAAGCTTTTCGAGCCTACCATGGCTCGAACTCATGACGGTACGATGACAAGCCGGCATATATTTAACAGGCTAAGGAATCATGCCTTCAGGCCTCCCGGGTCAGGGCGCTCTCGTGCCAGCGGCGCAGGAGAATGTGATTGAGCCAGGCGAGGACGAGAAACAGGCCGATGCCGGTCAGCGCCAGCAGCACGAGGGCCGCGAAGAGGCGCGGAATGTTGAGCCGGTACTGGCTCTCGATAATGCGGTAGGCGAGCCCCGATCCGGCCCCGGCCGATCCCGCGGCCATCTCGGCCACCACGGCGCCGATCAGGGACAGCCCGCCCGCGATCCGCAGACCGGCCAGAAAGGCCGGCAGAGCGGCCGGGCGGCGCAGATACCACAGGGCTTTCAGCCGGGCTCTGAAGCGCGCCGCTGCGCTTCCGGACGCCGGCGCACCATAGAGCTCGAACAGCTCCATGAGGTTTCTGTCGACGGATTGCAGGCCGAGCATCGTGTTCGACAGAACCGGGAAGAAGGCGACAAGCCAGGCGCAGGCCAGCACCGCCACGTCCTGCGGCATGTAGATCAGGAGCAGGGGCGCAACGGCGATGACGGGGGTGACCTGCAGGACGACGGCGAACGGGTAGAGCGAATACTCGACGACCTTCGAGAGACTCAGAAGGACCGCCAGCAGCACCCCGCCGCAGACGGCCAGCGCGAGGCCGGCGATGGTCGTCTCGAGGGTCGTCAGGAGCGAGGCGGACAGCAGCGGCCAGTCGGTCACGAGGGTCCTGGCGATCAGGCTCGGCGCGGGCAGGATGTAGGGCGGGATGCCCTCGATGCGCACGGCGGCTTCCCACCCGGCGACGGCGGCTGCGAAGACGACGAGCGGCAGGACGATCTTCAAAGGATCACCTCGCCGGCGTAAGGGCCTGGGAATCGATGCCGTCACGGTCGCTCCTCCGGCGCCTGCTCGAGGAGGATCCGCGAGATCCGCCCGGACAACTCCGCATAGCGCGCTCCGGCGCGGAAGTCCTTCGGGCGCTCTGCGCGCCGCTCTCCTCGAACCTCGGCGACGATGCGGCCCGGCCGCCCGGACATGATCGCGACGCGGCTCGACAGATAGGCACTCTCGTAGACCGAGTGGGTCACGAACACGACGGTGCAGCGCAGCTCGCCCTGCAGGCGCAGCAGATCGTCGTTGAGCCGGAAGCGGGCGATCTCGTCGAGGGCCGCGAAGGGCTCGTCCATGAGAAGCAGCCTGGGCTTCAGGGACAGGGCGCGGGCGATGGACACGCGCATCCGCATGCCGCCGGAGAGCTCGCGCGGATAGGCTTTCGCGAAGTCGCTCAACCCGACGAGGGCTAGGCTCTCGGCGATGCGATCGCGCGCATCGCGCTTCGACACGCCCCGCAGGCGCAAGGGGAGCCACACGTTGTCCGCCACGCTCGACCAGGGCATCAGCGTCGGATCCTGAAACACGAAGCCGATCTCGCCGCGATGATCGGCGCCTGTCGCGCCCGGCCACGTGATGCTTCCTTCCGTCGGCTGCGCCAGCCCCGCGATCAGGCGCAGCACCGTGGACTTGCCGCATCCCGAAGGCCCGAGCAGCGACACGAACTCGCCCGCGACGACGTCGAGGTTGAAGCCGGCAAGCGCCGTCACGCCGTTGGAGAAGACCTTCGTGACGTCTCTCAGAGAAACGAGCGCGGGCGAGAGCTGCGTCATGGGTGCGGCGACGCGGAAAGGCGTCGCTCTCCTCTCTTATCTCTTCAGGTTCAGTCCCACGCCCTTGTTCACGAACCGGAGCGTGTAGGCTTTTCGATAATCGAGGTCCGGCTTGAAGAGGCCGGCCTTCACCATCTTGTCGAAGAAGTCCTTCATGCGTGTATCGGTCATGGCGCCGATCCCGAGGGTCTGCGTGTCGCCGGAATCGACGATGCCGTATTCCTTCATCTTGGCCTGGGAATAGGCGAGCAACTCGTCGGTCATCTCCGGGTTGTCGCGCTTGATGAGCGCCTTGGCCTTCGTGGCGTCCCCGTAGAGGTAGTTGTACCAGCCGATCGTCGACGCATCGACGAAACGCTGCACGAGGTCGGGGTTCTTCTCCACCACCTCGCGGCGCGTCTCGACCGTGGTGGAATAGGTGCTGAAGCCGTAATCCGCGAGCAGGAACACGTTGGGCCTGAAGCCGGCCGCCTTCTCGATGGTCAGCGGTTCGGACGTGACGTAGCCCTGCTGCACCGCCGCCGTGTTGGCGATGAACGGCGCCGGGTTGAAGCCGAAGGGCTTCACCTGCTCGTCCTTGAACCCGTATTCCGCCTTCATCCACTGGAAGAAGGTGGCGGCACCGTCCTTGGACAGGAGAATGTCGTTCGAGGTCTTCAGGTCGAGAAAGGCGTCGAGCCCCTGGCCCGGATGGCTGAGGAGCACCTGCGGCTCCTTCTGGAAATGGGCCGCCACCACGATGGTCGGAATGTCCTTCTCCACTGCCGAGAAGGCCTGGATCATGCTGCCGCCCATGTAGAAATCGAGCTTGCCGACCGTCATGAGCATGCGGTTGCTGGCCCGGGGGCCGCCCGGCACGATGGTGACCTTGAGGCCGTACTTCTCATAGGTCCCATCGGCCAGGGCCTGATAATAGCCCCCATGCTCACCCTGGGCGATCCAGTTGGTGCCGAAGGTCACCTCCGTCAGCGGCTGCTGGGCCCAGGCGCTACCGCACAGGCAGGCTGCCGCCGCTCCTGCGATCCAGGCGCTCCACTTCATCGACACTCACCTTCCGCTCCGCAGGGCAAGGAGCCTGCCATCCGGGGCACAGCTTCTGCGCGGTTCAACCGGCCTTGGCAAGATCTTCGTGATCTTCGTGCTTCCGGGTGGGAGCAAACCTGACACTCTCGCGTCGTCACCGGCCTCGTGCCGGTGATCTCGATTGTTTGGAACGCTGCGCCTTTCCGATCGGGACAGTCTGCCCTGATCCTGCCCCCGTCATCACCGGGCTTGTCCCGGTGATCCCGCTTGTTTGAGGTGCGGCGCTCTTCCGATCGGGATGGCCGGCACAGGGCCGGCCATGACGGGCGGAGGGTGGCGGGACGGAGGAGCGTCGCGCTGCAGTGCGGGTTTGCGATCTGTGCTGATGTCAAAGAGCCAGCACCTGCAGGCCCGCAGCTTGCGCTGCGAGCCTGTCAGGATGATCGAGGGTGGCGCGAGTGGCAGCCCGGCTCGATGTCTGAGGTGATAAGCGAGAGCCAAGCTGCTCGTCGCGCACGGTTCTTTTCAGGCGGACCAGCTGGACGGAGCCCAAGGTCGGCCTCCTGCGCGCCCAGGGGTGCGAAGCCTGTCGCAGGACCGTGCCGGCTCCCACACTTGCGACGCCTCGCGAGCGCGCCCCTCGTCGGAACCGATCTGCGCCATGATATAGCTTAGCTTGCACCTGCTGTCAAGAACAAAGTGAGAACATCATCGCACCCACACTGTCCACCACTCCGACCCTCGGCCCGTCATCACCGGCCCTGTGCCGGTGATCCAGATCCAGGACGCGCCGCGCCTCACCGCAGCGGGATGGCCGGGACAAGCCCGGCCATGACATGGTGGCTTCGACGAGGAGGGTGTCAGCCGGCCGCAGGATGGCGGGAGAGGTGCGGGCCCGCAAGATCACTCCACGAACCAGGGATAGGTCCAGGTCTCCGTCAGGGCCCGGTTGCCGGCGCGCAGGAAGGCGCGCAGGTCTGTCGATTGTCCCGGCTCCAGCTTCACGTCGATGGCCGCCCGAAAGCCGTTCGTATGGTCGTTGGGCATGATGAACGTGTTGGTGATCTGCCCGACCGACGTGGAGGGCACCAGCTGCACCTGCTCGGGAGCGCCGAGATAATAGGGCAGGTTGCCGCCCGCGAAGTCGATGATGAAGCGCCGGTGCCGGGAATCGCTTGGCGCGTTCGATCCGCTGGCCCGGGGCGGGGTCTGAAAGGTGTTGATCACCTTCCCGCCCGGGTGCATGGCGCCGATCGCCGACGCGGCGCGCAGGCGATAGGACAGGACGACCTCCTGGCCTGGCTCGAAGGGCCGGTTCGGCTGCCAATACGCCACGATGTTGTCATGGGTCTCGTCCGGCGTCGGAAGCTCGACCAGCTCGACCCAGCCTTCGCCCCATTGGCCGATGGGCTCGACCCAGTAGCCGGGGCGCTGGTGATAATGGGCTTCGAGATCCTGGTAGTTCTCGAACACCCGGTCGCGCTGCATCAGTCCGAAGCCGCGGGGATTGTTGTCGCTGAAGGACGAGATCGTCTTGGCGCTCGGGTTGCGCAGCGGCCGCCAGATCCACTCGCCCGCGCCCGACTGCATGAGGAGCCCGTCCGAATCGTGGATCTCGAGGCGGTAATCGTCCGTCGGCTTCCGATCGTTCTCGCCCTCGAAGAACATGGACGTGAGGGGAGCCACGCCCACATTGGTGAGGGTCTGGCGCGGGAACAAGGTCGCCGTGACGTCGAGGGTGGTTTCCTTCGACGGGTAGATCTCGAACCGGTAGGCGCCGGCGACCGACGGGCTGTCGAGAAGGGCGTAGACGATGGCCCGTTCGTCGTTGAGCCGGGGCATCTCGACCCAGAATTCGCGGAAATGGGGGAACTCCTCCGCCTCGCCCCCTTCCACGTTGATCGCCAGGCCCCGCGCCGAGAGGCCGTATTTCTGGCCCGAGCCCAGGAAGCGGAAATAGCTCGCGCCCAGGAACGCGATGAGCTCGTCGAGGACCTTCGGGTCATTCAGAGGATAGTGGAGACGGAAACCCGCAAAGCCCAGATTGACTGGCAGCGGCCGCTCGATCTTGTTGCGGCCGTAATCGAACAGCTCGCGCTGATAGGGCACGGGCGTGGGCACCCCGTCGCGGATGATGTTCACGGTCACGGGGCGCTGGTAGAGGAAGCCCAGGTGGAAGAGCTGCATCCGGAACGGCCCGTTGCCGGAGCCGAGCAGGGCCTTGTCGGGCCGGAAACGGATGTCGCGATAATCGTCGAAGCTGAGCCGGTTGAGGGGCTCCGGCAGCTGGGTCGGAGGAGCCTCATAGGGTACGGCCGCCAGCTCGCGGGCGCGGCGCACCACATCCTCGTACCGGAAGGGGTTGGGCGCCGGCACGCCGGTCTGCTGCTGGGCTGAAGCCTGCTGGTGGAAGGCGGGCAGCGCGGTGGCTGCGAGCAGGCTTTGCAGGAGAGTACGGCGGGACAGGTTCGTCATGGCTGCGGGGCGTTCTCGGCTGAAGGAGGAAAATGGCTGGAATTCAAGGCATTGGAATATGGGGCTCGAGCGTCTTCCGTGTACCGGTCCCGCTTAATGGAGGCTGAACGGTGATGCGGGCAAGACACAGGTCCCGGCAGGGTTAAAAAAATCTCAGGCGGGGTTCGAAAAGCTCTTGTGATCCCTGGCGAATATGCTTATTTCACCCCTGCCCAATTTCGCACGTGCCTGTGGTCGCGTGCCGGTTGGTGGGCATCCGGACAAGAGGCCGGACAGCCGCCCGAGAGCGCCCTAGCTCTCGATACCCCTAACCGGCAGCCGGAGGCGAAAACCGGCGCACCTCGTTCTCAACGGGGGACGCGACTTAAAGCAACGACGAACGGGCTTTTTTGGTCTCGTTGGCCCTCCAAAGGTCAACACCGAAGAGGCTTGTTTATCATTGCCAGGCGTGCGGATGGAGTATCCCCATCCAATCCAAGGCAGCATCGTCGGGTGAAGAGCCCATCGCCGCTTCTCGTGTCTCCATCGCACGAAGCGGGATGCCATCTTTCCCCGCTGACGCCGGACGGCAGGACTTCCTGATCGTCTGAATTTCAATCCGGAGGCTTGAAGACCTCCATTGAACCTTTGGTGGGGAGAGCGCCATGACTCAGCGCATCCGTGAATTCCTGCGCAACCGACGTGAGGACGGCCCGTGCGTGGTCGTCGACCTCGAGGTCGTGCGCGACAACTACTCCAAGTTTGCCCGTGCGCTCCCCGACACGCGCGTCTTCTACGCCGTGAAGGCCAATCCGGAGCCGCAGGTGCTCAAGCTCCTGGCCGAGCTCGGCTCCTGCTTCGACACGGCGTCCGTGGTCGAGATCCAGCTCGCGCTGGATGCCGGCGCGACGCCCGACCGCATCTCCTTCGGCAACACGATCAAGAAGGAGCGCGACGTCGTGCGCGCCCTCGAGCTCGGCGTGCGCCTCTATGCGGTCGACTGCGAGGCCGAGGTCGAGAAGATCTCCCGGGCCGCCGCGACGGCCGGCATCGACGCGTCCGAGGTGAAGGTGTTCTGCCGCATCCTGTGCGACGGCGCCGGCGCCGAGTGGCCGCTCTCCCGCAAGTTCGGCTGCGTGCCCGAGATGGCCGTGGACGTGCTGGAGCATGCCTACCGTCAGGGCCTGGAGGCTTACGGCGTGTCCTTCCACGTGGGCTCGCAGCAGCGCAACACGGAAGCCTGGGACCAGGCTCTCGGGTCCGCTTCGGCGATCTTCCGTGAATGCGCTCACCGCGGCATCCACCTGTCGATGGTCAACCTCGGCGGCGGCTTCCCGACCAAGTACCTGAAGACGGTGCCGCAGGTCGAAGCCTATGGCGAGTCGATCTTCCGGGCGCTGTCGAAGCACTTCGGCAACCGCATCCCGGAGACGATCATCGAGCCGGGCCGCGGCATGGTCGGCAACGCGGGCGTCATCGAGGCCGAGGTCGTTCTCGTGTCGAAGAAGAGCCGCGACGAGGACGAGGTGCGCTGGGTCTATCTCGACATCGGCAAGTTCGGCGGTCTCGCCGAGACGATGGACGAGTCGATCCGCTACCCGATCCGCACGGAGCACGACCAGGACCGGATGGTGCCGTGCGTGCTCGCGGGCCCCACCTGCGACTCGGCCGACGTTCTCTACGAGAAGGAGCCCTACCTGCTCCCCGTCTCGCTGGAGATCGGCGACAAGGTGCTGATCGAGGGCACGGGCGCCTACACGACCACCTACTCGGCGGTCGCGTTCAACGGCTTCCCGCCGCTCAAGTCCTACGTGATCTAAAGCATTCTCCGCAAAAGTGGCTTGCCGGTTTTGCGGAAGCGAATGCGACTTTAGAAACTCACGTCCCGCCTGCCTCGTCGAATGAGGCAGGCACCAACCCAACAGAGTTGTCCCGGACGGCCTGCTCGGTCTCGAGCAGGTGCGAGGGCTGTCGCTCACCCCACGTGTTTTGGGAGGCCACGGCCATGATCACGATCCGCGAAGAAACCTTCCGCGATGTCGAGGCCCGCGAGGCGCTGCTCGATGCCTGCTTCGGACCCGCCCGGTTCCAGAAGACCTGCGAACGCCTGCGCGAGGGCAGGATGCCGGCCGACGGCCTGTCCCTGGTCATCGACCGGGACGGCGAGATCATCGGCACGGTGCGCCTGTGGCACGTCTCGGCGGGTCCGAACCGCGCCGCGCTGATGCTCGGCCCGATCGCGATCGATCCGTCCGTGCAGAGCCTCGGCCTCGGGGGCAAGCTCATGCGTGAGGCGCTGACGCGCGCCGCCGATCTCGGCCACAAGGCGGTGCTGCTGGTGGGCGACGCACCCTATTACGAGCGCTTCGGCTTCTCGGCCGGGAAGACCGGCTCTCTCTGGCTGCCGGGTCCCTACGAGCGCAGCCGCTTCCTGGCGCTCGAACTCGAGGCCGGCGCCCTCGACGATGCCCGCGGTCTCGTGTCCGCCACGGGAGCGTTCGAGCAGAAGCCCGATCTCGGCGCGCTCGTCGCTGCCGCCGCGCAGGGCGTGCTGTCGGGCCTTCGCCCCGCGTATTGAACCCGACGAGATCCTCCCGAGGGCTGGAGCATCGGACCCGAAAGTGGATCGGCACTTTTGGGATTGATCCGATGCCTCCTCTCTCGGGAGAGCGTCGCTCGACGCTCTAAACGCGCGCAGCCCTCGGGTTGGGCAGTACGAAGGTGACGGCCGCCGCCGCGACCATGTAGGCGGCAAAGCCCAGGCAGACCGCTTCCAGACTCACACCCGCGTCGAACAGAAGGCCGATCGCGCCTGGCGTCGCGGCCGAGGCCACCACCATGATGGCGCCGGCAAGCGCCCGGATCTTGCCCAGATGCGCGGTGCCAAACAACTCCGCCAGAACGGCCGCGATCACCACGTTGGTGCAGCCGGACGTCAGACCGACGAGCCCGAAGAACACGAGCGGCAGGAACGGCGCGTCGAACGTCGCCAGCGTGACGGACGCCGCCGTCATGCCGGCCAGGTAGAAATGGCTGAGGCGCACGGCGCCGAACCGGTCGACGAAGCTGCCAGCGCTCATGGCCACCACCACGGACACCAGGGCGAAGAGCGTGATGCTGCTGGCCAAGAGCTCCAGGGACCAGCCCTTCAGATCCGCGATGAAGCGCTGATGGAAGAAATAGGCCGTCATGATCGCCGGGTAGCCGATCATGGTCGGGATGAGCGCCAGGAAGCGCCAATCACGCAGGATGTCGCTCCATCGCGGCCCCGGATCGCCCGAGGCCTTCTTGCGTGCCGATGCCTCGAGGTCCGCGTCCTTCGCCGCGAGGACAACGCCGAGCAGCCAGCCGGCGGCGAGCGCCGCCACGATGACGAGCGCGGCGATGCGCCAGGCGCCCGTCCATCCGAAGGCGGCGATCAGCGCGATGGCAAGGGCCGGAAGGGTCGCCTCTCCGGCCGGAAAGCCCAGCGCAGCCACGCCCAGGGCCCGCCCGCGCACGCCCTCGTGCAGGCGCGCCGTGCTCATCACGCCCGCATGGCTGAGCATGCCCTGGCCGAACAGGCGCAGGGCGAACAGGCTCAGGCCCAGCGCTACGAGATTGGGCGCCACGGACAGACTGACTGCCGCCGCCGCCAGGCCAAGCATGGCTGTGGTGGCGTAGAGGCGAATGTCGACCCGGTCGATGACGCTGCCAGCCCAGATCATCAGGAGCCCGGACGACAGGGTCGCGAGGGAATAGATCGACCCGAAGGCGCCGTGCGTGAGACCGAAGGCCTGGCGGATGTCGGGACCCGACAGGGAGATGAAGAAGGTCTGGCCGAAGGATGACAGGAAGGTCAGGGCGAAGCCGAGCCCGATGATGCGCCAATACTGCCTGACAAGGTCGTGGAATTTCATCGCTCGCGGCCGGGTGAACGGAAAAGAGGTCTGCGATCATGCAGCCCTGTTGCACGATGTCGAGGGTGTAATGAGCACGGCGCGCCGGGGCTGTCATCCACCCTTCGCCATCCGCAGGGAAATTGCCCCGCCGGGCCGGGGGAGGGCCCCGGGCATTGACCCCGGGGGCTTAGCACTCCTACA
Organism: Microvirga terrae; assembly: GCF_013307435.2. Classification (NCBI taxonomy): domain Bacteria; kingdom Pseudomonadati; phylum Pseudomonadota; class Alphaproteobacteria; order Hyphomicrobiales; family Methylobacteriaceae; genus Microvirga; species Microvirga terrae. Next base: position 4,734,244 of record NZ_CP102845.1, on the reverse strand, counting down.
TGCGCCCAAACCCGCCGTTCGGCGTTTACCGTTTTCCATCTCTGCTATCGCGAAGGAGACAGCTCTGATGACCACTTGGCCCGTTCACGGTCGCATCACCGGCCCCATCGTCATGATCGGCTTCGGCTCGATCGGCCAGGGCACTCTGCCGCTCATCGAACGCCATTTCGAGTACGACAAGAGCCGCTTCGTGGTCATCGATCCGCAGGAGAAGCACAAGGAGCTTCTCGACGAGCGCGGCATCCGCTTCATCCAGCAGGCCGTGACCAAGGACAATTTCCGCGAGTTGCTCACGCCGCTGCTCACCGCCGGCGGCGGACAGGGCTTCTGCGTCAACCTCTCGGTGGACACCGGCTCCGTCGACATCATGGAGCTGTGCCGCTCGCTCAACTGCTTCTATATCGACACCGTCAACGAGCCCTGGCCCGGCTTCTATTTCGACAAGAGCAAGGGGCCCGAGTCGCGCACGAACTTCGCCCTGCGTGAGATCACCATGGAGGCGCGCAGGCGCAATCCGGGCGGCACCACGGCGGTGTCCTGCTGCGGGGCCAATCCCGGCATGGTGTCCTGGTTCGTCAAGCAGGCACTGGTCAACGTGGCGGGCGATCTCGGGATCGCCCATGACGAGCCGAAGAGCCGCGAGGACTGGGCCCGCTTGGCCCGCCAGGTCGGCGTGAAGGGCATCCACATCGCCGAGCGCGACACCCAGCGCGCCAGGTCCGAGAAGCCCATGGGCACCTTCGTGAACACCTGGTCGGTGGACGGCTTCGTGTCGGAGGGTCTGCAGCCGGCCGAGCTCGGCTGGGGCACGCACGAGACATGGATGCCGGAGAACGCCGGCACGCTCGGCCCCGACGCGCAGGCGATCTACCTGCTTCAGCCCGGCGCCAACACCCGCGTGCGCACCTGGTGCCCGACCCCGGGCCCGCAATACGGTTTCCTGGTCACCCACAACGAGTCGATCTCGATTGCGGATTATTACACCGTGCGCGAGGAGGGGAAGGCCGTGTACCGCCCGACCTGCCACTACGCCTACCATCCGTGCAACGAGGCGGTGCTCTCGCTGCACGAGATGTTCGGCAGCGCCGGCAAGTTCCAGGAGGAGCAGCACATCCTCGACGAGAACGAGATCGTGGACGGCATCGACGAGCTCGGCGTGCTGCTCTACGGCCACGGCAAGAACGCCTATTGGTACGGCTCTCAGCTCTCCATCGAGGAGACGCGCCGCGTGGCGCCCTACCAGAACGCCACCGGCCTGCAGGTGACCTCCGCGGTGCTCGCCGGCATGGTCTGGGCGCTGGAGAACCCGAACGCCGGCATCGTCGAGGCCGACGAGATGGATTTCCGCCGCTGCCTCGAAGTGCAGCTGCCCTATCTCGGCCCGGTGAACGGCCACTATACCGACTGGACCCCGCTCACCGACCGCCCCGGTTTCTTCCCGGAGGACATCGATTCGTCCGATCCGTGGCAGTTCCGGAACGTGCTGGTGCGGTAACCCGCTCATCGTCCTTCCCGACCGTCCTATGGCGGCCGTGAAGGGACACTCTCCACGTCGTCGCCGGCCTTGAGCCGGTGATCGCGATGCGAAGAGCGCAGCGTTACGAACAATCAGGATGGCCGGGACAGGCCCGTCCCGGCCATGACGTGGCGGATGTCATGTCTGGCGGCGAGGGCCGGGCACGACCCATGGAGTGAGCTGAGATGCCCCATTTCGAGGAATTCTACGCCAACAAGCTCCGCGGCGGCCTGGGCGTCACCGATGCCGAGAGCGTGCTCGATCTGCGGGCCGCGTCACGGGAAAAGGCCGCGGCCTCGATCCAGGACATGCTGGAGCGCAGCCGCTTCTCCCCGTCGAAAGCGGTGGCCATCCGCCTCGATCCGCCGCCGGAAGGCGGCGGCGAGACCCTGTTCCAGCCGGTCGGCAAGGCCCTGTTGGAGGCCAAGAAGCGCGGCTGGATCGACCGGCTGCAGACCCTGCCTGTCCAGGACGGCTTAGGCTTTTACGTGGTGCTGGCCGGAAAGCCGGAACGCGAAGCTTAAGCTCGCACCGCACCCCGGTGCGAGCGCGGCCGGCGCCACAGGCTGCGCACGAAGCCCGTCAGCAGGAGCAGACCGCCCCACATGGCAATGAAGCCCACAGCCGTCGAGAGCATGCCCTCCTCGGTCACCGGCAGGGCCGGCTCGAAGTCGCGGTAGACCGCCTCCATGACGTCGCGGTCGCCGTCGCGCACCATGAGCGCAACCCGCGCGAAGGGGCCGGCCTGCATCATGGAGGTCCGGTGGGCCTCGAGATTCCCCAGACGCTCCACATTGGCCTGCATGGCGGCGCCCTGGCGGCCGACGAAATCGTCCGCATTGGAGCGCAGGCGCGCGATGGCGCTCGCCTGGGTCTCGCCACTGGCCTGGGCATCCGAGTCGAAGCGCGCGATCACCTGCCGCAATTCATCGATCGCGCCGCCCAGCCGCTGGCGGTACTGCTGGGCGAATTCGGGACCCTGCGAGGCGACGATGCCGCCGCACAGGCCCAGTCCGAAGGCGATGATGCGCGTGATCCTGGGCAAGCTTGACCTCCGCGCATCGTGCGGGCCTGAGGGCCGCGTCAGCGAACAGTGGATCCGGTCTCCGCCCCACACGATGCGCTCTCGAGAAAATAGCATCGAATGGATCCAGAAAGTGGTGCCCACTTTCCGGTTCGATGCCTCACGGGTCAAGAGCCTGAAGGATATCTTGTTCCATCACCTCGTCGAGGGGCTTCTGCACCTTCAGGGCCCGGGTTTTCCGACCCGGCTCCATCACCAGGATCACGGTCTCGATGCCCGGGCAGCCGGGATCGTTGCAGGCGATCTCGTTGACCGCGAAGGCGGTGTCGGGCAAGACCTGCAGGGCCGTGCGGGCCAGGTCCTTGACCCGGTCGACAGCCTGCTTGTCGGGCTTCGGCAGGCCGAAGGACCCTCTCAGAAACGCGCCGAACAGGGCCACGGGCGATCTCACGCGGGCAGGGTCAGGATGCCGGCCTGACCGTCCTCGCAGCCGAAGGCAAGGCGTTTGCCCCCCTTATCCCAGGCCATGGCCGTGATGCCGCTGTCCTTGACGGCCGGGCGCACCAGAAGCTCGGAGGCGTCGTTGAGGCGGATGAGCAGGATGCAGCCGTCCTCGTAGCCGACAGCCAGCACCAGAGTATTGGGGTGGAAGGCAACCCGGCTGACCTTGGCCGGGCGCACGCCGCATTCCCGCGGCGCCTTGCCCATGGGGCCTTCCTTCGATTCGAACGGCCAGATGATGGCCGCCTCGGCGCCCGAGGTGGCGAGCCACTTGCCGTCGCCCGACCAGGACAGGGAGCGCGTCTTCGACGGGTAGCCGCTCATGCGCATGTGGCCCTTGTCGGGGATGAGCCGCCAGCCGTGGAGGGCGTTCTCCTGCATGGAGGTCACCACGAAGCGGGCGTCGGGCGACCAGGTGACGTCGAGATGCGAGCCCTTCCATTCCAGGGGTTCGGGCTTGGCTTCCACATTCGGGAACCAGAGAGTCGCCCCGTTGTAGTGGGAGATCGCCAGCCGGTAGCCCTTGGGCGCGAAGGCAAGGCCGCGGGCCGCCGAGGGAACCTCGAGGGTCTTCTCCCGGCCCTTGTCGTCGCGGGCGACGACCCTCTTGCCCGCCCCGTAGGCGACGGCCCCGCCGGCGCTGACGGCGAGCGAATCGATCCAGGCGCCCTTTGTTTCGGCCAGCGTCTTCGTGGAGCCGTCGAGGTCGGTGACGGCGACGCGGCCGTCGTCGCCGCCCGTCACGAAGCGCTCTCCGTCGCTCGCCGCCACCAGCACGCCTGCGTCGGGGTGAGCCTCGACCCGGTGGGTCTCGCCGTCCCGGGCCAGCAGAACGCCGCCGTCGCCGAGGCCGAAGGCGGCCGTACCTTTCAGCCAGCCGATGGCCGTGACATGAGCGCCCGCCGCCACGGGCGTCACGTTCTGGGTCAAGGACGGTGCGGTTCCAGTGCTCATCGATGGGATCCCTTCATGCGGGCTGCCCATAGCACGGATCATCCGATCGGGGGCAGGGGCATATCCAATTTCTCAACGGCGGGTGATCCACCAATGGCCCTGGGATTAGGCCTTTTGGTCTTTGGCCAGATCCGGGCGCTTCCTTCACACTGCGCGACTCAAGAAGGAGTGAGTGAATGCGAGTCCTGCCACTGTCCGCCCTGGTCCTTGCCGTCATGATTTCTGCGCCGGTTGTCGCGCAGGAACAGGGCGCGGCGCCATCGGCCAGGGAGGCGCGGAGGGCGGCCTGTCAGCAGGAGGCCAACCTGATCTACCGCACCAGCAGCCGGGGCATCGGCATGGCCGAGGATACGCGCAACCAGATCATCGCCGCGCGCAGGGCTCATGTGCGCGAGTGCATGGCCAAGGCGGCCCCGGGCTGAAAGCCCGAGGCCGGTTCGGCGGGATTTAGGCCGCGCAGGCCAGAAAGCCTTCCTTGATCGCCTTCTCGTTCAGGTCGCGGCCGATGAAGACCACCTTCGAGGTGTGCTTCTCGCCGGGCTTCCACTCGCCCTGGACGTCGCCGTCCAGGATCATGTGGACGCCCTGGAAGACGAAGCGCTTCGGCTCGTTCGGGAACGCCACGATGCCCTTGCAGCGCAGGATGTTCGGCCCCTCGACCTGGGTCAGGTTCGAGATCCACGGCATGAACTTCTCCGGATCCACCTCGCCGTCGAGATGCACGGCGACGGATTGCATCTCCTCGTCGTGATGATGGTGGTGGCCTTCCTCCAGGAAGTCGGGCTCCAGCTCGATGATCCGGTCGAGATCGAAGGCCTTGCGGTCGAGCACCTCGGCGATCGGGATCGAGCAGTTCTGCGTCCGATGGAGCTTCGCATAGGGGTTGATGGCGCGGATGCGCGCCTCGACCTCTTCCAGCTCCGCGGCAGACACGAGATCGATCTTGTTGAGGATGATCACGTCCGCGAAGGCGATCTGGTTCTTCGCCTCGGGCGCGTCCTTCAGGCGGGCGGAGAGCCATTTGGCGTCGGCGACCGTCACCACCGCGTCGAGGCGGGCGGCGTCGGACACGTCCTGATCCATGAAGAAGGTCTGAGCCACGGGGGCGGGATCGGCGAGGCCGGTGGTCTCGACGATGATGGCGTCGAACTTGCCCTTGCGCTTCATCAGCCCGTCGAGGATGCGGATCAGATCGCCGCGCACGGTGCAGCAGATGCACCCGTTGTTCATCTCGAACACTTCCTCGTCGGCGCCGACGACGAGTTCGTTATCGATACCGATCTCGCCGAACTCGTTGACGATCACGGCATATTTCTTGCCGTGCTGCTCGGTCAGGATGCGGTTGAGGAGGGTGGTCTTGCCAGCGCCGAGATAGCCTGTGAGGACGGTGACGGGAATCTTGTCGGTCATCGGAGCTTCCAGAATGGGTGGTGTCATCCCCGGCGGCCCGGGAGGGCCGGGAAGGGGATCCAGGCTTCGGGAGCCGACCTGGTTTCCCTTCCCTCGCTGCGCGCCGGGAATGACACCGGACGCCGCAGCGATCAGGGCTTTCAGCTCGACAAGGCCGCGCTGAAAGCCCTTATATTGTGTCTCATCATGTCAATGTAAGTCCCGGCGGGCCCGCCGGGCTCGGAGAGCGCGTCCGAATAGACTCGCGAACCGATCCTGGCGCCGGTTTCCTTGGCGATGCGCTCCATCAGTCGGGCGTCGGAGACGTTCTCCACGAAGACGGCGGCGATCCTCTCGCGCCTGATCTGCTGGATGATGCGGGCCACGTCCTTGGCCGAGGCCTCCGCCTCGGTCGAGACGCCCTGGGGCGCCACGAAATCGATGCCGTAGGCCTCCTCGAAGTAGCGGAAGGCGTCATGGGAGGTGATGATCCTGCGACGCTCGGGCGGGATTCCGGCGACGAGCCCCTTCACCTCCGCGTCCAGGTCGTCGAGCTGCTTGAGGTAGGCGGCGGCATTGGCCTCGTACGTGGCCCTGCCGGCTCCGTCCGCGGCGATCAGGGCGTCGCGGATATTGGCCACGTAGATCTTCGCGTTGCCGATGCTCTGCCAGGCATGAGGGTCGGCGCCGCCATGGCCGTGATCGTGGCCATGCCCGTGTCCCTCGTCCTCGCCCCTGAGAGCCTTCACGCCCCTGCCGGCCTCGATCGTCGCGGCCCTGGTGCCGGAGGACTTCACGAGACGGTCGATCCATCCCTCGAACTTCAGGCCGTTGGTGAAGACGATCCCGGCCTCGGCCAGACGCCGTCCGTCGGCCGGGGTCGGAGAATAGACATGGGCATCGCCGTTCGGGCCGACGAGGGTCGCGACCTCGACGCGTTCGCCGCCGACGTTGCGCACCATGTCGCCGAGAATCGAGAACGTCGCGACGACCTTCAGCCTGTCGGCGCCCTGCGCCATCGACGGTGTCGATGCGGCAAGGGCGAGGCATCCTGCCAGAAGGGATACGGCAGCTCTTCGCGTCAGCATGGGTGTTGGTCCTTCATGAAGGAGGTCAGGCTTCCAGATGCCTGCCGGGCCAGGCGAGCCACAGCAGGCCGCCCTCGCGCCCGAGCACGAGGGACACGACATAGACCGCGCCGGCCGAGAGAATGATCGCCGGTCCCGCGGGCAGCTCCGCATGGAACGAGAGCAGAAGGCCGCTTACGCCCGACGCGATGCCGATGACGATGGAGACCAGCATCATCATGGTGATGTCGCTGGTCCAGAACCGGGAGGCGGCCGCGGGCAGCATCATCATGCCCACCGCCAGCAGGGTCCCGAGCGCATGGAAGCCGCCGACGAGGTTCATGACCACGAGCCCGAGGAAGATCAGATGCGTGGGCGTGCCGGCGCGGCTCACCGAGCGCAGGAAGACCGGATCCACGCATTCGAGCACCAGCGGCCGGTAGAGCACGGCGAGCGCCAGCACCGTCAGAGTGGAGATGGAGGCGAGCAGCAGCAGGGTATCGTCGTCGAGTGCCAGCACCGTGCCGAACAGGACGTGCAGCAGGTCCACGTTGGAGCCGCGCAGCGACACGATGGTGACGCCGAGCGCCAAGGACAGCAGGTAGAAGGCGGCGAGGGAGGCGTCCTCCTTCAGGGAGGTGAAGCGGGACACGAGGCCGGCCGCCACCGCCACGACGATTCCGGCAAACAGACCTCCGATCGTCATGGCCGGGAGGGAGAGGCCGGCCAGAAGATACCCGACCGCCGCTCCGGGCAGGATCGCGTGCGCCATGGCGTCGCCGGTCAGGCTCATCCGGCGCAGCATGAGGAACACCCCGACAGGGCCGCCGCCAAGCGCGATGGCGATCACCCCCACCAGGGCGCGCTGCATGAACTCGAATTCGGCGAAAGGCGCATAGACCAAGTCGAGCATGAGAGGACGTCCTTACGCGACGTTGCGGTGGCAGACATCCGCATGCGGATCGTAGGCTTCGACCATGCGCCGCGCCTTGAGGAGGTTCTCAGGCTGCAACACGTCGGGCGTCTCGCCCCAGGCCACCGGTTCGCGGGCGATCAGCAGGCTCTGCGGGAAGGTCCGTCTGACCATGTCGAGATCGTGGAGCACGGCGACCACCGTGCGGGATTCCGCGTGCCAGCGGTGCACCAGATCGAGCAGATCCGCGGTGGTCTTGGCGTCGATGGCGGTGAACGGCTCGTCGAGCAGGATCACGGGAGCATCCTGCAGCAGGAGGCGCGCGAACAGCGCGCGCTGCATCTGCCCGCCGGACAGGGTCGAGATCGGGCGCCGTTCGAATCCGATGAGCCCCACGGCCGCCAGCGCCTCCTCGATCTTCGTCCGGTCGCGCCGCGCGATGCCGCCGAACAGGCCGGAGCGGGACCAGAGGCCCATGGCCACGAGATCGTAGACCGAGAGCGGGAAGGACCGGTCGATCTCCGCCGCCTGCGGCAGGTAGGCGATGCCAGGAGAGGAGCCCTTCAGGCGGATGTGGCCCTCGAGGGGCTTGAGCGTGCCGACAATGCCCTTGAGCAGGGTGGACTTGCCGGCCCCGTTGGGCCCGACCACGGCGATCAGGCTGCCGGCCGGGATCTCGCCGTCGAGGTGATGGACAGCGGGCCTGCGGCCGTAACCGAGGGTGACTTCGTCGAAACGAATGGCGGCCGATGCTGCGGACATGCGTTACCCCGTCACGCTGAAGACGAGCAGCCACAACCCGGCCAGCACGACGGCCGTTGCCGTCAGGCGCTGCCCGACCGATAGGCGCAGGAGCGAAAAGGTCGGGGCGGCGGCAACCGCCCGATGCTCGTGCCCGTGATGATGATGGTGGTGGCCATGCGACATGGTCCCTTACATAGACCGGTTCGAGGGTGATTTCCAGGGGCGTATAGTATTTTATACGCAACCCTCAAGGCTATGGTTTACAAGACCAATCCCGACATTCTGCGTGTTGGCGATTCCACCCTCCTCTTGTCATGACCGGCTTCGTGCCGGCCATCCCGATACGAAAGAGCGCGGCGCCTCACGATATCGGGATCACCGGGACAGGTCCGGTGATGACCGAGGGGCGGACGTGATGGCTCCGAGCCGCCGGGGAGACGGAGACTCAGAATGTCGGATGGTACTGATAGAGCCAAGTCTCGCTCAAAACCTCGTTCTCGTTGCGCAGGTAGCAGCGCATCTCCACCGGCTCAGTCCCGGTGACCGTCAGGTCGAACTGGGTGCGCCAGTGGCCGGGCACGTTGTTGGGCACGGCCTCGGTCAGGATGTTCGAAAACTCGCCCCGGGAGGCGCTCAGCACGGGCTTGGGGATCACGCCGCTCGGCAGCTTGGTCAGGGGCTGGCCGATGAACTCGACCATGAACTTGCGCACGCCCTTCGGGCGCGCGGTGCCGGCCTGCCCGCCGTTGCCGAGACGGGTGGCGACCACCCGGGCGAGCGGCGTCGGATAGGGCTCCTCCGCCGCCCAGTGCATCCGGTAGCGCTGTTCGATCGCCTGACCGGCCCGCACCGGCTCGGACGGCACCCACATGACCACGATGTTGTCGTGGATCTCGTCGTCGGTCGGGATCTCGACGAGCTGGATGGAGCCCCGGCCCCAGGTGCCCTGCGGTTCGATCCAGAGGGAAGGGCGGCGGTCGTAATAGACGCCGTCGAGGTAATGGTCGAAGTTCCGGTCGCGCTGGAGTAGGCCGAAGCCCTTGGGGTTCTCGTCCGTGAAGGCCGACGTGATGATGCGCGGCGGGTTGTTGAGGGGACGCCAGATCCGCTCCCCGGTTCCGGTCCACATGGCCAAGCCATCCGAGTCGTGGATCTCCGGGCGCCAGTCGATGGCGGTGGTCTTCGCCTTCTCCGAATACCAGTACATGGAGGTGAGGGGCGCGAGGCCGAGGCGGCTCACGTCCTGACGCATGTAGACGGCGCTCTCGATGTCCATGATGACGGAAGCGGCCCGCTGCATGACGAAGCGATAGGCGCCGGACACACTGGGGCCGTCGAGGAGGGCGTAGACGGTGACCGTGTTCGAGCCCGGCTGCGGCGTCTCGAAATAGACGTGGGTGAAGTCGGGGAACTCCTCGTTCTTCCCGAAGACCGCTACGTCAACGGCGAGGCCGCGGGCGGAGAGGCCGTACTGAAACAGCTCGCCGATGGCGCGGAAATAGGAGGCGCCCAGGAAGGCCACCCAGTCGTTCTTCCTCCAGTCGAGCTTGCCGCCCCGCGCCTCCTGGAACCGGAACCCGGCGAAGCCCGAATTGTCCGGCAGCTTCCGGGCGGGGGAATCCGGCGGCATGTCGAAATAGTCGCTGTCGTAGATGATCTCGCGCGCCTGCCCGCCTTCGACCACGTGCATGCGCACGGGCTTCTGGAAGAAGCGGCCCAGGTGGAAGAACGTGACGGGGAACTCGCTGGGGCCGTCGGCCCAAAGGGCCAGATCCGTCTTGAAGCGGATCTTGCCGTGGGCGTCGTAGTCGATCTGGTACAGGATCTCGGGGGAGGGGCTCTGCGGCGCCACATAGGCGGAGCGCGCCATCTCCTGTGCGCGCTTCTTCAGATCCTCAAACGAGAACGGCGCGGGAGCTCCCGTCTTCAGAGCCTGCTGGGCCAGGGCTGCACCGGAAAAACCTTGTGCGGCAAGAGCGGCCGTGGCGGTGGCGGTTTGGAGAAAGCGGCGGCGGTTGATCATGGATGAGCGCATGTGATCTCTGGGAGGACGCACCCCTACCGACCAAGGTGGCAGGATTAAGTCTCTCATAGCCTCTTGAGAAATCTTCGTCAGCGGGCAAAGTTACCCCACACACAGGCGTAGGAATAACTGCGCCATCAGATAGGGAGTACGCCATGTTTCGGAAAGTCATGCGCCGCGCCGTCGGCGCTGCGGCCGCCCTTGCGCTTGCGGGAACCAGCCTGCCGGCCCAGGCCCAGGACTTCATCAACGTCCTCACCGGCGGCACCTCGGGCGTCTATTACCCGCTCGGCGTCGCCCTCTCCAAGGTCTTCACGGACAAGGTCCAGGGCTCCCGCCCCTCGGTCCAGGCCACGAAGGCCTCGGTGGAAAACCTCACCCTCCTGCAGCAGGGCAAGGGCGAGATCGGCTTCACCCTCGGGGACAGCCTCGCCATGGGCTGGGCCGGCGATGAGGAGGCCGGCTTCAAGAGCAAGCTCGACAAGCTGCGCGGCATCACGGCGATCTATCCCAACTACATCCAGATCGTGGCGACGCAGGAATCCGGCATCAAGTCGCTCGCCGACCTGAAGGGCAAGCGCCTCTCCGTCGGCGCGCCCAAATCCGGCACCGAGCTCAACGCCCGGGCGATCCTCCAGGGGGCCGGCCTGACCTACAAGGATCTCGGCAAGGTCGAGTACCTGCCCTTCGGTGAATCCGTCGAACTGATGAAGAACCGCCAGCTCGACGCCACCCTGCAATCGGCCGGCCTCGGCGTCTCGTCCATCCGCGACCTGGCCACCTCGGTGCCGATCGTCGTGGTGGAAATCCCGGCCAGCGTCGTGGACAAGGTGGGCACGCCCTACGTGAAGGCCACGATCCCGGCCAACACGTACGGAGGCCAGACCGCTCCCGTGCAGACGGCCGCGGTGGTGAACTACCTCGTCACCCATTCGGGCGTGAAGGACGAGACCGTCTACCAGATGACCAAGGCGATCTACGAGAGCCTGCCGGATCTCGCCGCCGCCCATGCGGCCGCCAAGGACATCAAGCTCGAAAGCGCGCTCTCCGGCATGCCCGTCCCGATGCATCCAGGCGCGCAGCGCTATTTCGACGAGAAGGGCATCAAGAAGCAGGGCTCCTAAACCCTTCGGCCGATTTACATTCCAGCCGGAGCAGGTGAACTGCTCCGGCTTTTTTGTGACAAGAAGAACAACCGTTGAGGAAGCGTCATGAGCCAGGGAGCGAACAGTTCCGAACTCGCCCAGATGGAAGCGCCGGCTGACACCGTGAACCCGGAACACGGCCTGCCGGAGAGCTTCGGCGAGGGTCTGACGGGCAGGGTTCTTTTCTGGATCGCCGTCGCGTTCTCCACGTTCCAGATCATCACGTCCTTCGGCATCCCGCTCGATCAGCCCTTCATCGCGTCCTTGAACCTCACGCATCTCTGGGCCGTGGCCATGGCGGCCTGGGCCGCGTGGCTGATCGGGCTCGCCGTGCGCCGCCGCCGCATCCTCGACGGCGTGCTCGCCTGGATCGCCATCGCGGGCGCCTTCGGGCTCGTCCTCTGGTTCGGCGGCAGCATGCCGAGCCAGGTCGTGCGCACGATTCACGTGGGCTTCCTGTGCCTCGTGGCCGGAGCGATGATCGCCAACCACCGGTCCGGGTCCTCGTCCTTGCGCGCCGTTGGGTGGATCGTCGGCGTCACGAGCTTCCTGGTGGGCCTGTACCACTGGGCGCTTTACGAGGAGCTGGTCATCCGCGCGGGTGAGCTCACCACCCTCGATCTCGTCGTCGGCATCGCCGGGCTCGCAATCCTCATCTATCTCATCTGGCGCGTCATGGGACCGGCGCTTCCCATCGTGGCCGGCCTGTTCCTGTCCTATTGCCTGTTCGGGCATCTCCTGCCGGCTCCCCTCGATCATCGCGGCTATTCGCTGGAGCAGGTGATCGAGCACATGTCCTTCGGCACGGAAGGCATTTACGGGACGCCGACGCTGGTCTCGGCAACCTACATATTCCTGTTCATTCTGTTCGGCGCCTTCATGGAGAAGGCCGGTGTCATCGACTTCTTCAACGACATCTCGATGGCGGTGTTCGGCGACAAGCAGGGCGGGCCCGGCAAGGTCTGCGTCGCGTCCTCGGCCCTGATGGGCACCGTCTCGGGCTCGGGCGTCGCCAACGTGGTGGCGTCGGGCCAGTTCACGATCCCGCTCATGAAGCGCTTCGGCTTCACCTCGGCCTTCGCGGGCGGCGTCGAGGCGACCTCGTCCATGGGCGGCCAGATCATGCCGCCCGTCATGGGCGCCGTGGCGTTCATCATGGCCGAGACCATCGACGTGCCGTATTCGAAGATCGTCGAAGCGGCGATCATCCCGGCCGTCCTCTATTTCGCCGCCTGCTACCTCGCGGTGCATCTCGAGGCCGGCAAGCGCAACCTGCGCGGCCTCCCGAAGTCGGAACTGCCGAACGCCTGGACCGAGCTCAGGACGAAGTGGTTCCTCATCGCCCCGCTCGGCGTTCTCGTCTACCTGCTCTTTACCGGCTACACGCCGCTCTTCGCCGGGGCCGTCGGCCTGTCGCTCACCGTTGCGCTGATCCTCGGCACGGCCATCGTGGCCGGCTTCGCGACGCCGGCGCTGCGGATCGCCTTCTGGATCGGGCTCGCCCTGCTCTCGGCATACTCGCTCGCCTCGACCGTGACGCTCGTCGTTCTCGTGGTGGCCGGCCTGTGCCTGTGGAACGCCTTCTCGGGACGGGGCCGCACGACCCTACAGGCCTGCGTGGACGCGTTGGCGGACGGGGCCCGTCAGGCGCTTCCCGTGGGCCTCGCCTGCGCGGTGGTCGGCATCGTGATCGGCACCATGACGCTCACCGGCCTCGGCACCATCGTGGGCACCTGGATGATCTCGATCGGCAAGGAGAACATCTTCGCGGCCCTCGTGCTCACCATGATCTTCAGCCTGATCCTCGGCATGGGCATCCCGACGATCCCGAACTACATCATCACCTCGTCGCTGGCCGCTCCCATCCTGCTGCAGCTCGACGTTCCGCTCATCGTCTCGCACATGTTCGTCTTCTATTTCGGCATCATGGCGGACCTGACGCCGCCGGTGGCGCTTGCGGCCTTCGCGGCGGCCCCCATGGCGAAGGAATCGGGCCTCAAGATCGGCATCCAGGCCGTCAGGATCGCGCTGCCCGGCTTCGTCATTCCCTATATGGCCGTCTATGACCCCACCCTGATGCTGCAGCCGGTGCCTGGGCTCGAGGGGGCGGGCTACTGGCTCGCGGTGGTCTACATCGTGCTCAAGGCGACTCTTGCCATGACACTCTGGGGCGTGGCCTCCGTGGGCTATTTCCTTAAGTCCGTAAGTTGGTGGGAGCGCCTCTGGGCAGCGGTGGCGGCGGCCTTCCTCGTGGCGGCGATCCCGCTCACCGACGAGGTTGGCTTCGTGCTCGCGGGTCTTTTCGTCGGCTTCCACGTCTGGCGGTCCCGCCAGGTCGCCACACCCGCCATCGGCTGATGATCTGCCTGATCGCCGGCGCAACGGTCGCGCCCCTCATGGCGGGCGCGATCACGCTCGCCTGGACCCATTCGGTCGAAAGGATCGTCTGGGAGGAGCATTGGCGCTCGACCCCAGCCGGGCTCGAACTCGTCGAGGCGCGGGTGCGCGGCTCCGGGGCCGGCATGGAGCCTCCGCCAGAGGCCAAGTTCATCAACGGGGTCTGGTCGTGGAAGCCCAGCCTGCCGCCCCTAGCCGAGGTGGTCATGCGCCGCTCGGGCGCGACGGCGGATTGGCGGATCTGCATCGCGGGCGAATGCCGCCCAATGGAGGCCTATGTGCCGCCCGGGGCCGATCCGATCGTCATGAAGGCGTGCGAGGGCCCTTAAGCCCGTCCGGTCAGGGGCTCGACGGCGACGCAGCGGCGCCAGAGATGGACCAGGATGTAGATGGCGAACAGGCTGAACAGAACCATCAGCGCGTAGCCCACGTAGTCGCCGAGCTCGAACAGGCCGGCGATGGCCCACCCGGCGGCGATCGCGACGCCGAAGACCTCCGCGCCCACCAGGATCATGATGCTCATGATGGTGATCACGTTGCGCCAGTTGGTGCTTTTCGCCTGAGCCACTTTTGCCTAACTCCGTTTGCTGCAAAGGGGACTACCCTAAACGCCCCCTCGGGTGCAAGTTCTCCCCGAATCTCATTCTGTCGCGCCTCACATTCAAGAGCCCATGCCCGAAACCCCCGTCTTCTCGACGGCCGCCGTTGCGGCCCCTCACATTCTTGCGGCCGAGACCGGCCAGACCATTCTCGCCGCCGGCGGCAACGCGGTCGAAGCCATGGTGGCCATGGCGGCGACGATCGCCGTGGTCTACCCGCACATGAACGGCCTGGGAGGCGACGGCTTCTGGCTGGTCCGGGAGCCGAAGGGCCGCGTCCACGCCCTCGATGCCTCAGGGCCGGCCGGTTCCCTCGCCACGATCAAGCGGTACCGGGACAAGGGCTACGACGCCGTCCCGCCGCGAGGGGCCGATGCGGCGCTCACGGTGGCCGGGGCGGTGGCCGGATGGGGGCTGGCGCTGGAGCTCGCCAGGGCGCTGGGCGGGACTCTCCCTGTCGACCTCCTGCTGGGCGACGCCATCCGCTTCGCCCGCGACGGCTACCCGGTCTCCCGCTCCGAGGAGTGGTTCAAGACTGGCGAGGAGGCGGCCCTCTACGGGGTTCCCGGTTTCGCCGAAGCCTTCCTGGTCGAAGGCAAGAGAGCGCCGGAGGGCACCCAGAGGCGGACGCCGCGCCTCGCCGACACCCTGGAGCAGCTCGCCCATGCGGGTCTCGGCGATTTCTACCGGGGCGATGTGGGGCGGGAGATCGCCCTGGATCTCGAGCGGATCGGCAGCCCGATCACCCGTAAGGATCTCGAGACCTATCGTGCCCGCGTGGTGGAGCCTCTGTCGGTTCGATTGAATCGCTCCACGATCTACAACCTGCCGCCGCCGAGCCAGGGACTGGCCACCCTGCTGATCCTGGGCATGGTCGAGCGGCTCAAGGGGCTCGGAGGCGAGACGCCTGAACGCCATCACGGGCTCATCGAGGCCTCGAAGCGCGCCTTCTCCCTCCGCGACCGGGTGGTGGCTGACCCGCGGAACCTCGTTCGTGACCCGGCCTCCTTCCTGACGCCCCAGGCGCTGGAACGGGAGGCTGCCCTCATCGACATGACGCGGGCTGCGCCCTTTCCCCTGCCGCGCCCCATCGACGGCGACACGATCTGGATGGGCGCCATCGACCGTGACGGTCTTGCCGTGTCCTATATCCAGTCCGTGTTCTGGGCCTATGGCTCCGGCTGCCTGCTACCGGCGACGGGTGTCCTCTGGCACAACCGCGGCACGGCCTTCTCGCTCGATCCGGCAAGCCGCAACCGTCTGGAGCCCGGCCACCGGCCGCTCCATTCCCTCAATCCGGCCATGGCCGTGTTCGACGACGGGCGAGTGCTGTCCTTCGGCGCGATGGGCGGCGAAACCCAGCCCCAGTTTCTCAGCCAGATCTTCACCCGCTATGCGGATGTCGGCATGAACCTCGCCGACGCGGTGGAAGCGCCCCGCTGGCTGCTGGATGCGAGATTGCGCGAGCGCGAGGTCGTGCTGAAGGTGGAAAGCGGTTTCGATCCCGGCCTGATCCGCGGCCTCTCACGGCTCGGCCATGCCGTCGAAGAGACGGAGGAGGCCTATTCCGGACGCTTCGGTCATGCGGGCATGCTGGTGAAGCACCCGCGCAACGGTCGCGTCGAGGCGGTGCACGATCCGCGCTCCGACGGCGGATCATTGGGACTCTAGCCGCCTGCCCGGAGACCGTAGAGGAGGCTTCCTCCCAGCACCAGCACGAACGCGGCGGCCAGAAGCTCGAGGCCCGCGATGGCGACGGCGCCCGAGGCTCCGCGTCCGCCGGCGATCCTCAGGGCCATGGCCTTGAAGAAGACCGCGAGCGCCGCGATGGCCCCCGTGGTGAGCGCCGTGCCGAGTGCCATGGCGAAGGTCGCCGCGATGCCGGCCACGAAGAGGCCCTGGGACAGGGAAAAGACCAGCACGATGAGGGCGCCCGCGCACGGGCGGATGCCGGCGGCGAGCGCCACGCCGGCCATGTCCCTCCAGCCTGTCAGGCGGCCGAGCTCCTGTGGCGGCGGCATGTGGACATGGTCGCAATCCTCCTGGACGGGCGCATAAGGGTTCCGGGCGAGCGCCATCACGCCGAGAACCTTGCCGGCCTTGCGCCAGGTCATGACGGCGCCGAGCAGGGCGACGGCCAGGAAGCTCGCCACTTCCACGTTCATGGCGAGCCTGTTCATGGTGGACGCCGTGGCGCGCAGCGCGAGGCTTACGACGGCCACGATCGCGATGGCGACCAGCGCCTGCACGAGGGCGGCCGCCAGGCTCAAGAGGAAGCCCTTGCGCAGGGCCTTCTCGTCGGCCACGAGATAGGCCGAGATCACGCCCTTGCCGTGCCCGGGCCCGGCCGCATGGAAGACCCCGTAGGCGAAGCCGACGAGCAGCAGGGAGAACAGGGCGGAGCCGTTCTCCTTCATCGCCCGCACGCCGGCCTGCAGGCTGCCGTAGAAGCCCGACTGCACGGACAGGATCCAGGCCCCGAGACTGCCCGAGGGCGTCGCCTCGCGCAGGCCCATGCCGAAGGGGTTGCGCGGCGGCGCCTTGCCGATCGGACCCAGCCACAGGCCGATCAGCCCCATGGCCAGGGCGACGATCGCCACGGCAGCCAGCGCGAGGCCGAGCCGGCGCCACAACGGCGTCCGGCCCGCGCCAGGAAGGGCAGGGGCGTCCGACGTCAGGGACATGCGATGATGGCCCGGTTGGAATATTCGACCCCGATATCCTGAGGCTGGATCGCGCCTTCGTTCTGCAGGATCTGCTGCATGGAGGCCTCGAGCGGCTTGGCCTTGGCGATGCTCGTCACGCAGCCCTGCGGGGCATTGGCGAGCGACACGGCCGTCTGGCCGTCCGACAGGCTGAAATAGACGAAGAACGTCGGATCCTCGATCTCGATGGACACGGCGCCCGAGGGGAGCGCCGGCGCCTTGAGCGGCAGGAAGAACGACATGGCGACCTGGGTCTTCTCCATGGTCATCCGAGCGTCCCGGGGCGAGTCGAAGCTCTGCGGCTTGCCGCGGGCCTTCAGCACCGTGAAGTAATCGAACTCGTTCAGAGAGGCGGCATTCTCGTTCGCCAGGTCCTGGAGCTCCTCCGGGGAGAGCTTGCCGTCGCCGTTGGTGTCGAGGCCCTGGGTCACGTAGGCCGTGTAGGCCTCGTCGAAGGTCCAGTGATGGCGCACGCCCGTCACCTTCCCATCCGGCGCGAATACGATCTCAGCCTTGGCGGTGACCCAGACATGGGGGTGCGCAAGGGCCGGCGAGGCCGCGCCCAGGACAAGAGCCGCCACGGCGGTTTTCAGACCAAGATGTCGTATCATGCATGGACCCTGGAACAGCGACGCTTCCGGCAGAATCCGGATATCGGGAGCGGTATGCGGGTTTCGTGGTTAACAGAGGCGAAACGAAGGCGCGCCCAGCTGCGCATCGATTGACGGGCTCCGGAAGATATGTCAGCATTACTGACATATCTCACCAGAATAGACCGGAACACCGGCAGCGGAGCCATGGCTCCAGGAGGAAACGGATAATGACCGAAGGTCATGGCGCGCTCCGTCACGTCACGCTCGACGACAAATACGATCTGTCCAAGGATCACGTGTTCATCACCGGCACCCAGGCGGTCATCCGCATGCTGCTCATGCAGCGCGAGCGGGACCGGCTGGCGGGCCTCAGCACGGCCGGCTTCGTGTCCGGCTACCGCGGCTCGCCCATCGGCGGCCTCGACCAGAACCTCTGGCGTGCCCGGAAATGGCTCGAGGCTTCCAACATCGTGTTCCAGCCCGGCCTCAACGAGGAGCTCGCCGCGACGGCGGTCTGGGGCTCGCAGCAGGCGGAAATCCGCGGCGACGGCAAATATGATGGCGTCTTCGGCCTCTGGTACGGCAAGGGGCCGGGCGTCGACCGCTCCGGCGACGTCTTCCGCCACGCCAACATGGCCGGCTCTTCGGGGAACGGCGGCGTGCTCGCTCTGATGGGCGACGATCATACGGCGGAATCCTCCACCGTCGCCCACCAGTCCGAATTCCACTTCGTCGACGTGATGATCCCGATCCTGAACCCGGCGGGCGTTCAGGAGATCCTCGATTACGGCCTCTACGGCTATGCCATGAGCCGCTTCTGCGGCACCTGGGTGGCGTTCAAATGCGTGAAGGACAACATTGAATCGACCGCCTCAGTCGATGCGTCGCTGGACCGGGTGAAGATCGTCATTCCGGATGATTTCACCATGCCGCCGGGCGGCCTCAACATCCGCAACCGGGACGGCGTCCTCGATCAGGAGGCGCGGCTCCAGGACTTCAAGCGCGACGCCATGCTGGCCTTCGTGCGCGCCAACAATCTCAACCGCATCGTCCTGTCCGGCGGCCGCAATCCGAAGATCGGCATCATCACGGTCGGCAAGTCCTATCTCGACGTGCGCCAAGCCCTCGACGAGCTCGGCCTCGATGAGGTCAAGGCGAACGACATGGGGCTTCGCCTCTACAAGGTCGCGTGCCCCTGGCCTCTCTCGCAGCGCGAGCTCGTGGATTTCGCGCGCGGCCTCGACAAGGTGATCGTCGTCGAGGAGAAGCGCTCCCTCATCGAGGTGCAGCTGCGCGAGGAGCTCTACGGTACGGCCAATCAGCCGCTCTGCATCGGCAAGAAGGACGAGGAGGGCCGCTGGCTCTTCCCGGTGAAGGGCGCGCTCGATCCCAACGACATCGCCGTCGTCATCGGCGAGCGGCTGCTCGCCTATCACAACAACGACGACCTGCGCGGCCGCGTAGCCCGCCTTCGCCATGCGCAGGACGTGCTGGCGACGACCGGCGACGTGGCGACCCGCGTGCCGCATTTCTGCTCCGGCTGCCCGCACAACTCGTCCACCAAAGTGCCGGAGGGCATGCGCGCCTATGCGGGCATCGGCTGCCACTACATGGTGCAATGGATGGACCGATCCACCGAGGGGTTCACCCAGATGGGCGGCGAGGGTGCGAACTGGATCGGCGAGGCGCCGTTCTCCAAGCGCGGCCACGTGTTCCAGAACCTCGGCGACGGCACCTACAACCATTCGGGCATCCTGGCCCTGCGCTGGGCGATCCACACCAGGACCCACGTCACCTACAAGATCCTCTTCAACGATGCGGTCGCCATGACCGGCGGTCAGCAGCACGAGGGCGGGCTCACCGTCGACATGATCGCCCGTCAGGTGCGCGAGGAGGGCGTGGAGCGCATCGCCCTCGTGACCGACGAGCCGCACAAGTATCCGAAGGAGATCCGCTGGCCGGCGGGCATGACGATCCATCACCGCACCGAACTCGACGCGGTGCAGCGCCAGCTCGCCGAAGTGCCCGGCGTGACGGTGATGATCTACGATCAGACCTGCGCGTCCGAGAAGCGCCGCCGCCGGAAGCGCGGCGAGTTCCCGGATCCGGACAAGCGCGTGATCATCAACGATCTCGTCTGCGAGGCCTGCGGCGACTGCTCGGTGCAGTCGAACTGCGTCGCCGTGCAGCCGGTGGAGACCGAATTCGGCCGCAAGCGCCAGATCGACCAGTCGAACTGCAACAAGGACTTCTCCTGCGTGCAGGGCTTCTGTCCGTCCTTCGTGACCGTGCATGGCGCCAAGATCCGGAAGGCCGTACCCGAGGCCGCCGCGGCGGACGGCATGACGTTCAAGCCGCTGCCGGATCCAGCCATCCCGGCCATCGACCGCACCTTCAACGTGATCGTGACGGGCGTCGGCGGCACGGGTGTCGTAACCATCGGGGCGATTCTCGGCATGGCCGCCCATCTCGAGGGCAAGGGGCTGGGCATGATCGACATGGCGGGTCTCGCCCAGAAGGGCGGCGCGGTCTACAGCCATGTGCGGCTCGCCAACCGCCAGGACGACATCCATGCCATCCGGGTCAGCGCGGAATCGGCCCATCTCGTGCTCGGCTGCGACCTCGTGGTGACAGGGACCAAGAAGGTGCTGGCCTCCGTGAAGGAGGGACAGACCGCGCTTGTCGTGAACACGGCAGAGGTCATGCCGGGCGAGTTCACCCGCAATGCGGATTTCTCCCTGCCGACCGAACGCCTGAAGCGGGCGATCAAGTCGGCGGCCGGCCAGGAGGGCGTGTCCTTCGTCGATGCGACGGCGATCGCCACCGCGCTCCTCGGCAATGCCATCGCGGCCAACATGTTCATGCTGGGCTATGCCTATCAGACCGGCCGCATTCCGCTCTCGGGGGCCGCCATCGAGAAGGCGATCGAGCTCAACGGCGAGGCGGTGAAGATGAATCTTTCCGCCTTCACCTGGGGGCGCCGCGCAGCCGCCGAGCCGGAGCTGATCGCCGCCATGATGAGCGAGCTCAAGGCCCCGACGGAATCGCTCAAGCTGTCCGAGACGCTGGATGAGGTGATCGAGCGGCGGGTGGCGTTCCTCACCGCGTACCAGAGCGGGCGATACGCCGGCCGCTACCGCGTTCTCGTGGAGCGCGCGCGCGCGGCCGAGGAGCGGGCGGTGCCGGGCTCGACCGCGCTGACCGACGCGGTGGCGCGCTCGCTGTTCAAGCTCATGGCCTACAAGGACGAGTACGAGGTCGCGCGTCTCTACACGAACGGCCATTTCGAGAAGCAGGTCGCGTCCACGTTCGAGGGCGAGAACCTGGCTTATGAGTTCCACATGGCCCCGCCGATCCTCGCCAAGAAGGATCCGGTCACGGGCCTGCCCCGCAAGATGAGCTTCGGGCCTTGGATGCTCAAGGCCATGGGCGCTCTGGCCAGGTTCAGGGCGCTGCGCGGCACGCCGCTCGACGTCTTCGGCTACACCCACGAGCGCCGCACCGAGCGCCAGCTCATCCGCGAGTTCGAGGGCCGGATCGAAGAGATCACCGCGAAGCTCGATGCCGGCAATCATGCCGTGGCGATCGCGCTCGCCGGCATCCCGCAGAAGATCCGCGGCTTCGGCCACGTCAAGGAGCGGAACCTGACAGCCGCCAGGGCCGAGGAGGCCGATCTTCTCGCCAAGTTCCGCGCAGGTCCGCAAACCCTGCCGATCGCCGCGGAATAGATGTCCTTCGGCTCCGGCGGATCCGCCGGAGCCGACCCCTCATGGAACATCGGGCAGGTGCCCGGCTTGACGTCTCGGGCCGGGCGCCTTGCGCTCGCACGGGCGACGCAGCCGGCGCATGATGGAGGTCAGCCATGGGAGCAACCGGAGCCGACCGGCGCCTGCGATGGTCAGGCTGTCTGCTCGGGTTTGCCCTCGGCGGGTTCTTCGACGGCATCCTGCTGCACCAGATCCTGCAGTGGCATCATCTTCTCAGCGCCATCGACCCGGACAACGCGCGGTTCCAGGTTGCCGCGGACGGGTACTTCCATGCGCTCATGTACGTCATCGCGGCGGCGGGCCTCTGGATGCTGGCGACATCGAAACGGGTATCCGTCCGCCTCCTGCTGGCCGGCATGCTGATCGGATTCGGCCTGTGGCACGGGGTCGATGCGGTCCTGTCCCATTGGACGCTCGGCATCCATCGCATCCGCATGGACAGCGCCCATCCGCTGGCCTGGGATCTCGGATGGTTCGGGGCCTTCGGTCTCGTGCCCATGATGGCCGGATGGGTGATGTGGCGCAGGTCCGGCCAGGACGGAGACGGCGGACTGCGCTCCGCCACGACGGCGCGCCTCATGGTCGCTCTTCTCGTTGCCGCGGCAGGCTACCAGGCCCTCCGACCGCAGGGCGGCGCGTTCACGACGGCGCTGTTCGCGCCCGGAACCGACCAGGCGCATGTGATGAGAGCCGTCGCTTCCGTCGGCGGGGAGCTCGTCTGGACGGACCGGACCGGCGAGCTCGTGATGATCCGCCTCGCCGGCGCGGCCTCCGGGTGGAGGCTGTTTCGCGAAGGCGCCATCCTGGTCAGCGGGGCGGGTCTGCCCCCTGGATGCTTCGGCAATCTGCGCACCTGAGCGGCGCATTCCGGAAAAGACCACGAAGGGACAGCGAGGGCCGCCCCTTCCTGCTGTCGTCGGCCCCGGGGCTCAGCCGCGTGTCGCCTGTGCGGCCTCGACGAAGCTCTTCGCGACCTTCGGCACATTCGCCTCGTTGAGACCCGCCACGCACATGCGGCCCGATCCCACGAGGTAGACGCCGTCCCGCTCGCGCATGGCGCGAACCTGCGCCTCGCTCAGGCCCGTGTAGCTGAACATGCCGCGCTGGTTGAGCAGGAAGCCCACGTCGACTTCGTTCGACAGGGCGCGGATCTCGTCGGCGAGGCGCTTGCGCATGGCGTCCATGCGGGTGCGCATCGTCCCGACCTCGCCGGCCCACTGGGCCCGAAGGTCGTCGTTGCCGAGCACGGTCGCCACGAGAAGCCCACCCGTCATCGGCGGGCTCGAATAGCTGCGGCGCACGGCGAGCTTCAGCTGCCCGAGCACGCGCTCGGCCTCGTCGGCATCGCGGCAGACGACGCTCAGGCCGCCGCAGCGCTCGCCGTAGAGCGAGAAGTTCTTCGAGAAGGAATTGGCCACGAGGCAGCTCGCGCGCTCCGCGTAGCGCCGCACGAAGGCCGCGTCCTCGTCGAGGCCGTTGCCGAAGCCCTGGTAGGCCATGTCGAACACCACGATGTGGCGCTTGGCGATCAGCACGTCGGTAACGGCGTCCTGCTGGCGCTCGTCGAGGTCGACACCGGTGGGGTTGTGGCAGACGGGCTGCAGCACGACGATGGAGCCATTCTCCGCCGCCTCGAGCGCCTTGATCATGCCGTCGAAATCCACGGACCGGCTGGCGCTGTCCCAATAGGGATAGGTGGCCGTCTCGAAGCCCGCGCGCTGGAACAGGCCGTGATGGTTCTCCCAGGTCGGATCGCTGACGAGCACGGTGCGGCCCGGGGTGTGCTTGGCCAGGAAGTCGGCCGCGATGCCCACCGCGCCAGTGCCGCCGAGGGTCTGGATGGTGGCGACGCGCCGGTCAGCCACCGCCGGATGACCGGCGCCAAAGACGAGCTTCTGAACGCCCTCGCGATAGATCGCGTGCCCTTCCATGGGCAGGTATGGGCGCCCGGCGAACCCGACGCGCTCGTGGCCGGCCTTGACCGCGCCCAGCACCGGAATGCGGCCATTTTCGTCCGTGTAGACGCCGATGCTGAGATTGACCTTCTCGGACCTGGGATCCGCCTTGAAACTGTCGTTGAGCGAAAGGATCGGGTCGCCGGCGAAGGGCTCGACCTGTCCAAACAGGGGTTCCGTCATGATCATCTCCAAGCCTGTCGCGGCGGGCAGCCGGCGACTGCGTCGTTGCGCGTGAGGCGAGACCTATCCCTTGCAATGGTCTCTCGGCAAGCGCCTTCGTCGAGCCTCATGTGTCCAGCCGCCAATCCACCGGCTCCAGTCCCTTCTCGGCGAGCCAGGCATTGGCGCGGCTGAAGGGCCTCGTGCCTCTGAAGTCGTTGAGCCGGTTGAGCGGGGAGGGGTGCCCCGCCTCGATCACGAGGTGCTTCGTCCGGTCGACCAGCGCGGCCCGCTTGCGGGCCGGGCCGCCCCAGAGCAGGAAGACGACGGCGGGCTGCTGCGCCGAGATGGCCGAAATGGCCTGATCCACCAGGGCGGACCAGCCGAATTTCATATGCGCGCCCGATTGCCCGGCCTCGACCGTCAGCGCCGTGTTGATGAGCAGCACGCCCTGCTGCGCCCATTTCGACAGGTCGCCCGATTTCGGCATCGGTACGCCCAGGTCCTCCGCCATCTCGGCCAGGATGGTGCGCAGGGAGGCCGGCAGCCTCCGGGAGCCGCGATAGGAGAAGGCGAGGCCGTGGGAATCGCCCGGTGTCGGGTAAGGATCCTGGCCGAGCACGACCACCTTGACCCGGTCGAGAGGCGTCAGGGAGATGCTGGTGAACACGGCCTCGGGCGGAGGCAGCACCTGCGCGCCGGACGCGATGACGGCATCGACCTTGGCGGCGACGGCCTCGGCGCTTCCATCCTGGAAAAAAGGCAGTCGAAGCCATCCGGCGGCCCGGGGCTTGGCGCGGAATTCGGCAAGGGCTTGGCTGATGGGTCCGGTCATGGGAGGGCGCATCTTTCTGAAGGGCGAGCATGGTTGCTGGGCCGGCCAGCCGAGGCGGCGGCGATCGATGAAAAAGGCATCAGCCGTGCCGCGGAACCGGGCGCCGAGGCCGTCGACAGGATGTTACTTCTGTGACACGTTGCCGGTCTAGGTTCCAGGGCCGTGAGCCATGGTTCCAACCTTCTACGAGGACCTTCATGATGTTTCAGAGCCGCCCTTCCGCTGCGTTTCGCGCCGGGTTTCTCGGATTGTCCATGCTTCTGTCGGGCACGGCCCTGGCGCAGGAGGCCGTGACCATCCGCTTCGTTCAGACCAACGATATCGACCGCATGAGCCCGGAGAAGGGTCGT
This sequence comes from Microvirga terrae, assembly GCF_013307435.2. Classification (NCBI taxonomy): domain Bacteria; kingdom Pseudomonadati; phylum Pseudomonadota; class Alphaproteobacteria; order Hyphomicrobiales; family Methylobacteriaceae; genus Microvirga; species Microvirga terrae. The sequence continues at coordinate 4,709,605 of NZ_CP102845.1, read as the reverse complement.
GGCGGCTTCGCCAAGCTCGCCACCGTGATCAAGGAGGAGAAGGCCAAGGGGAATGCCTTCTTCATCCATGCGGGCGACACCATCTCCCCGTCGCTCCTGTCGGGCTTCGACAAGGGTGCCCACGTCATCGACATCCTGAACCGGATGGGCGTCGACGCCATGACGCCGGGCAACCACGAATTCGACCTCGGCGACGCTGCCTTCCGGGCCCGCATGGCGGAGGCCAAGTTCGACGTGCTCGCCACCAACATCGTCGACGGCAACGGCCTTCCGGCCAACACCAAGCCCGACAAGATGATCGACGTGCAGGGCGTGAAGGTCGGCTTCTTCGGCCTCACCACGGAAGATACCCCGATCGCCTCGAGCCCCGGCACCATCAAGTTCTCCTCCACCATCGACACGGCCCGTGCCAAGGCCAAGGAGCTGCGCGAGAAGGGGGCCGACATCGTCGTGGCAGTTGCCCACACCCCTCTCGAGGTGGATATGATCATCGCCCGTTCGGCCGGGGTCGACGTGATCATCGGCGGCCATGACGAGCACCTCCTGGCCTTCTACGACGGCAAGGTCGCGCTGACCGAGTCGGAATCGCAGGGCAACTACGTCGTCGTGACGGAGCTCGCCGTGACGAAGGCCACCAAGGACGGCAAGACCACCGTCACCTGGACGCCCAATTTCCGCATCGTCGACAGCGCCACGGTGAAGCCCGATCCGGAGATCGAGGCCGTGGTGAAGGGCTACGAGGACAAGCTTTCCAAGGAACTCGACGTCGAGATCGGCATGACGGAAACGCCCCTCGACAGCCGCCGCGCCACGGTCCGCGGGGGCGAGGCCGCCATGGGCAATCTCGTGGCCGACGCACTCAAGGCCTCGGTCGGCGCCGACGTGGCCATCACCAACGGCGGCGGCCTGCGCGCCGACAAGCAGTACGAGGCCGGCCAGAAGCTGACCCGCCGCCATATCCTGGCCGAGATGCCCTTCGGCAACACCACGGTGCTGCTCGAGGTCACCGGAGCCCAGATCAAGACGGCGCTCGAGAACGGCGTCAGCCAAGTGCGCGAGCTCGGCGGCCGCTTCCCGCAGGTTTCCGGCATCGTGGCGGAAGTCGACGTGAAGGAGCCGGTCGGCAGCCGGGTGAAGTCGGTCAAGATCAACGGCGAGCCGCTCGATCCCGCCAAGACCTACAAGCTGGCCACCAACGACTTCATGGCCCGCGGCGGCGACGGCTACCGCGTGTTCACGGAAGCCAAGTCGCTGGTCGATGTCTCGGCGAGCCAGCTGATGGCCACGCAGGTGATCGACTACGTGGCCAAGACCGGAAAAGTGTCGCCGAAGGTCGAGGGCCGCGTCGTCCTGCGCTGACCGCATCGGTCGGCGATCATTGCTGCGCCGGGGTTCCTGCGAACTCCGGCGTTTTTCGTGGAACAGTGTAGCGGACGTGACGTTCGGGCGCATTTGTCGCCGATCTGCGGCGCGATAGTTCGCCTGCCTCTGGTCAACCGGAAAGCGAGACGTAAATTCCCTCTCCATCAAAGGCGTTTGCTGTGCCATTCTGGCCGCGCAACGGCGAATCTCCCACACTAAAGTGATCTCCCCTTGCAGTATTACACGCGCCCTGAATCGATGAGCCTGTCCCAGAAGCGGCGTCGCCGTTCCCTTGCGCGCGGGCGTCTCACTCTGTTCATGGGCCTGTTCGGTGTCGCGTTCATTCTCCTGACCTTCGGCTACATCGCCTGGGAACAGCGCAACCGCCTGATCCAGCGCAACGAGGACGACCTTCGAAACGCGGCCTTCTTTCTGGCCGATCATACGGCCCGACTCCTGGAGGTGACGGATCTGACGCTGAAGCAGACCACCGCCCTCATGCAGGGACAGAGCTGGGATCAGGTGGAAGGCTCGACGGTCTTGTGGCAGCAGATCCACGCGGTTCAGGAGGCGTTACCCTATATCGAGGACGTGTGGCTCAACGACTCGAGCGGACGACTGCGCCTGACGTCGGCGCAATTCCCGGCCCCGAAAACGAATCTGTCCGGAAGGGACGTCTTCAATGCGCAGATTGCCGCCGATCAGGGCTTGTTCATTGGGGAGCCGATCCTGGGTCGGGTCACGAAGACACCGACATTCATGATCAGCCGCCGTCTCCAAGCCGGCAGCGCGGAATTCGGCGGCACCGCGGCGGTCACCGTCTCCCTGTCCTATTTCTACGATTACTGGTCGAAGATCCGACTGCCGAAGGGCAGCCGGGTCGCCCTGTTGCGCGCCTCCGATGCCACGGTCATCGCGCAGCATCCTCCGCCGCCCGATGGCCTCTCCTTCGCGCCCATCGACAAGGCGGCGTTCGACACGGCGCTCGCTTCGGCGAACCGGGCCGGGCTCTATTCCTTCATCAGCATGAACCAGGAGCGTGTCGGAGCCTATCGCCAGGTCGGCGCAATGCCGCTCTACATCAATGTCAGCATGCCGGAGGATGCGTACTGGACGCCCTGGTTCGTCCAGACCCGACTCTATGGGGCCTTCGCACTGATCGCCCTTCTGGCGCTGCTCGCGCTCACGGTGCTGGCGTCCGAGCAGTTCCAGGAGCAGGCCGCCAACGCGGCGCTGCTCGAGCGGCAGGTGGCGCTGCGGACAAGCGAATTGCGGACGGAAACCGCGGCCCTGGAAGTCCTCAACCGTACGGGCAGCGTGCTTGCGGCCGAACTCGATCTCGACCGCATCATCGAGAGCGTCGTCGATGCCGGGATCGAGCTGACCGACGCACAGTTCGGTGCCTTTTTTTGCGGCGCATCCCAGGAGGGAAGCGAGCATTACGGCAAGTTCGAGCCCGCCGGGCTCCGCGACGCCTTTGCCCTCGTGAACATCTGGGAGATCTGCGCTCCGGCGTTCCGGGAGGGCAGGACGGTTCGTCTTGACAATATCGCCGTGGAGCAGGGGCACGACGGCACGCCCTTCACGATGGATGCGACGGCGGACGCGCCCGTGATCCGCAGCATCCTGGCCGTGCCGGTGGTTCTGCGGACAGGGGACGTCCACGGCATTCTCGTCTTCGGGCACGAGAGGGCGGGCATGTTCAATCGCCGCTCCGAGCGCCTTCTGGCCGGTCTGACCGCCCAGGCGGCCATCGCGCTCGAGAACAGCCGCCTCTACCGCAATGCTCAGGGCGAGATCGAGGAGCGTAAGCAGGCGCAGACGCAGCAATCCCTGCTGATCCGCGAACTCCATCACCGGGTGAAGAACACCCTGGCCACGGTCCAGGCGGTGGTGGGCGCGACCGCGCGCTCCGCCCTGAGCATCGACGATTTCTATCAGGCCTTCGTCGGGCGCATCATCTCGCTCGCCAACACGCATTCCCTGCTGACCGAAGCCGTGTGGCAGACCGCGTCCCTGCGCGAGATCCTGGAGAAGGAGCTTCGGCCCTACAACGACACCCGGGGCGAGAGAATCGTTCTCGACGGTCCTGCCGTTGATCTGCCCTCCGAGGCGGCCGTACCCATCGGCATGGCGATCCACGAACTGACGACCAACGCGGCGAAATACGGAGCGCTGTCGGTCCCCGGCGGTCACGTGGCCATCTCGTGGGAAGCGGAGCCGGCGGAGGACGGGACCCGGCTCAGGCTCACCTGGGAAGAGCGGGGAGGCCCGGCCGTGTCGGCCCCCACCCGACAGGGATTCGGCTCGCGCCTGCTGCACCGGGTGCTGGCCACGCAGCTCAACGCCAAGGTGGAAACCGATTTCAATCCGACGGGATTGCGCGTTGCCATCGACGCCGTGCTCAAGCAGGCGCGGTTTCCGGAAATGGGCGTCTGACCCAGCTGGCGTGCAAAGCCTGTTTGCAGCCGATCCCGACGATGCGATCAGGCGTCCTGTTGGCGGAACAGCCTGAAACTTCTATCTAAGCGGCAGCGAAAGCGGGATTCGTGTCTCGGATCCCGCGGCCAAGGGGCTATTCATGAACGAGAGTGTGAGTCTGACCGATCTTCGCCAGGGCGTGCGCCCGGTGGACCACCCGGCCGTACGAACCGGGCGGATCGGCGTGCTTCTGATGAACCTTGGCACGCCCGAGGGCACCAGCTACTGGCCCATGCGCGCCTATCTGAAGGAGTTCCTGTCGGACCGGCGCGTGATCGAGACGCCCCGTCTCCTGTGGTGGCCGATCCTCAACCTGATCATCCTCACCAAGCGCCCCGGCCCCAAGGGCCGCGACTACGCCACGATCTGGAACAACGAGCGCGACGAGGGCCCGCTCAAGACCATCACGCGCAACCAGGCGGAGAAGGTCACCGATCACCTGAAAAGCGTTGCGGGCGACAGGATCACGGTCGATTGGGCCATGCGCTACGGCAAGCCGGAGGTTCGCGAGCGCATTCAAGCCCTGCTCGACCAGGGCTGCGACCGCATCCTCCTGGTGCCGCTCTACCCGCAATATGCGGCCGCCACTTCGGCGACGGCCTGCGACCAAGCCTTCCGGGCGCTGATGGACATGCGCTGGCAGCCGAGCGTGCGGGTCTCGCCGCCCTACCACGACGATCCCGTCTATATCGATTCGGTCGTGGCCTCGATGAAGAAGGAGCTGGCGAAGCTCACCTTCGAGCCGGAAGTGATTCTCGTGTCGTTCCATGGCGTGCCCAAGGAATACCTGCTGAAAGGCGACCCCTATCACTGCCAGTGCGTGAAGACCTGGCGCCTGATGCGGGAGGCCTTCGGATGGTCGCCGGACCGGTTCCGCATGAGCTTCCAATCCCGCTTCGGCACGGCGGAATGGCTCCAGCCCTATACGGACAAGACCGTGGAGGCGCTCGCCAAAAGCGGCGTGAAGCGCATGGCCATCGTGGCTCCCGGTTTCTCGGCCGATTGCCTGGAGACCCTGGAAGAGCTCAATGGCGAGAACCGCGAGATCTTCATGCACAACGGCGGCGAGGAATTCGCCTATCTGCCCTGCCTGAACGACAGCGACGACGGCATGCGGGTCATCAACCACATCGTCGAGCGCGAGCTGCAAGGCTGGATCTAGGACTCCAAGCCTCTTTGCGCTAGCGTGAGCCCTCTGCAACGAGGTTGCCCGGGGGGCTCATGCTGCTGAGTGGTTTCGACATCTTCGTCATCGTTCTGGTGCTCGTCGTCGTGGTGACGATCGCCATGGGCATCAGGACGGTTCCTCAGGGCTATGCCTATACGGTCGAGCGGTTCGGGCGCTATTCGCGCACGCTCACCCCGGGCCTCGGCCTGATCGTGCCCTATATCGATCAGATCGGGAAAAAGGTGAACGTCATGGAGCAGGTGCTCGACGTTCCGAGCCAGGAGGCCTTCACCCGGGACAATGCCGGCGTGACCATCGATGCCGCGGCCTTCTATCAGGTGCTCGACGCCGCGAAGGCTTCCTATGAGGTGGCCGATCTGAACCAGGCGCTCCTGGTCCTGACCATGACCAACATCCGCACGGTCGTGGGGTCCATGGATCTCGATCAGCTTCTCTCCCATCGCGACGAGATCAACGAGCGGCTCCTGCGGGTCGTCGATGCCGCAGCCTCCCCCTGGGGGGCCAAGGTCACCCGGGTCGAGATCAAGGACATCCTCCCGCCTCAGGATCTCGCCGGCGCCATGGCGCGGCAGATGAAGGCGGAGCGCGAGAAGCGCGCCGCCGTGCTCGAGGCGGAGGGTCTGCGGCAGGCGGAAATCCTGCGGGCCGAAGGTCAGAAGCAATCGCAGATCCTCGCGGCCGAAGGCCGGAAGGAAGCGGCGTTCCGCGACGCGGAGGCCCGCGAGCGGCAGGCGGAGGCCGAGGCCAAGGCCACCGGAATGGTCAGCGAGGCCATCACCCGGGGCGATCTCGCCGCCGCCAACTTCATCGTGGCGGAGAAATACATCGACGCGATCCGCGCGCTGGCCTCGGCGCCGAACCAGAAGGTGGTGATCGTGCCCATCGAGGCGGCGGGTCTTGCCGGAACCCTCGGAGGTATCGCGGAATTCACCAGATCGGTCTTCGGCGAGGGCGGGGCCGGCGTTAAGCCTGTCCGCAGCGTCCCGGTCGCGGGTGGAGCAGAGCGCTCATGATCGCCGATGCGTTCATCGGCCTCGGGGCCTGGGCGTGGATCATCCTCGGTGTCGTCCTGATCGGAATCGAGCTTCTCGCTCCGGGCTCGTTCTTCCTGTGGCTCGGTCTAGCGGCCGTCGCCACGGGACTGCTGGATGCGGTGCTCGGCCTGTCCTGGCAGGCCGCGGCGCTCCTCTTCGCGCTCCTGTCCGTCGGAGCGGTGATCCTGGGGCGGTACGTCACCCGCTCGAAGACGCAGCCGGACGCCGCGGCCGCGCCGCTGAATCAGCGCGGCCAATCCCTCGTCGGGCGGGTCTTCACCCTCGAGACGCCGATTAAGGACGGCGAGGGTCGGATCCGGGTGGACGACAGCTCCTGGCGGGTGACCGGCGCCGACCGATTCGCCGGCGCCAAGGTCCGCGTCGTGCGGGTCGAGGGAGCGACGCTCGTGGTCGACGATCCCTGATCAGGCCGCGCCTGCGCGCAGCAGGTCGAGGTAGTGCACGAGGCCCACGGGGCGGTTGTTCTCGACCACGATCAACGCGGTGATCCGGGACGCCTCCTCCATCTCGAGAGCCGTCGCCACGAGGGCGTCCGGAGCGATCGTGCGGGGCGTCTTGGTCATGATCGCCGTCACCGGCAGGGTCATCAGGTCCGGTTTCAGGTTGCGGCGCAGGTCGCCATCGGTGACGATGCCCGCGAGGGTGCCGTCGCCGTTGACCACGATCACGGCCCCGAAGCCTTTGCGGCCGATCTCGCCGATCGCCTCGTCCATGCGTGCCCCGACGCCGACGACCGGCAGGCGCTCGTCCTTGTGCATGATGTCGCGCACCAGCTTGAGCCGGGCGCCGAGCTTGCCGCCGGGGTGGAATACCTTGAAGTGCTCCGCCGTGAAGCCGCGTTTCTCCAGAAGGGCGACCGCGAGGGCATCTCCGAGGGCGAGCTGGATGGTGGTCGAGGTGGTGGGCGCCAGCCCGTTGGGGCAGGCTTCCTTGGCCTTGGGCAGGGTGAGGCAGATGTCGGCGGCACGCCCAAGCGTCGATTCAGCGCTCGACGTGAGAGCGATCAGCGGCACCCGGAAGCGCCGAGAATAGCCGATGATGTCGGCGAGTTCCGCAGTCTCTCCCGACCAGGACAGGGCGATGATCACGTCGTCCGTCTGGATCATGCCCAGGTCGCCGTGGCTCGCCTCCGCGGGATGGACGTAATGGGCCGGGGTCCCGGTCGACGCGAACGTGGCGGTGATCTTGCGGCCCACATGGCCGGACTTGCCCATGCCGGTCACGATGACACGGCCTTTGGCGTCGGCCAACGTTTCGACCGCGGCCGTGAAGAGCGGGCCGAGGCCGTTGCCGATGGCCTCCATCAGGATCGTCAGGCCGTCCCGCTCGGTTTCGAGCGTGCGCAGGGCCGAGGCGACGGCCGGATCGGGAGAATGGGGGGCTGGTCTTGCAAGTGCCATGCCCGCCCTCTAACACAGAGGGGCGGGCATGAGGAACCCTCGGCGGGTCTTCGCTTACTTCTGACGCAGCAGCGCCTCGAGCTCCCGCCGGAACTCGGCGGACAACTCCTCGCGCTCCATCGCATAGGCCACGTTGGCCATGAGGAAGCCGATCTTGGAGCCGGTGTCGTAGGTCTTGCCCTGGTACTTCATGCCGAAGAACGGCTGATCCTTCATCAGGCGGATCATGGAATCCGTGAGCTGGATTTCGTTGCCGGCGCCGCGCTCCTGGGTGGAGAGCAGGTCGAAGATCCCGGGCTGCAGGATGTAACGGCCGGAGATGATGTAGTTGGACGGGGCGGTGCCCTTCGGGGGCTTCTCCACCATGCCGGTGATCTCGAAAGTCTGGCCGAATTCCTGGCCGACCGACACGATGCCGTACTGGTGAGTCTGGTCCTCCTGCACCTCCTCCACGGCGATGATGTTGCCGCCATGCCGGTCGTAGGCGGCGATCATCTGTTCCATGGAGCCGCGGCTGAGCATGTCGGGCAGGATCACCGCAAAGGGCTCGTCGCCCACGAGCTCGCGGGCGCACCAGACCGCGTGGCCGAGGCCGAGGGGCTCCTGCTGGCGGGTGAAGCTCGTCTGGCCGGCCCGGGGCTGGTCCTTGGCCAGGATCTCGAGCTCCTTCGTCTTGTTGCGGCTCTCCAGGGTCCGGTTCAGCTCGTACGCGATGTCGAAATGGTCCTCGATCACCGCCTTGTTGCGGCCGGTGACGAAGATGAAGTGCTCGATTCCGGCGGCGCGCGCCTCATCCACCACATGCTGCACCACGGGGCGGTCGACGACGCAGAGCATCTCCTTGGGAACGGCCTTGGTGGCAGGCAGGAACCGGGTGCCGAGGCCGGCGACGGGAAGGACTGCTTTGCGGATACGCTTCATTGATCGGGCCATGATTGAGCATCAAGAGGGAGGAGTAATTTAAGTCAGGGCGAGCAAAAAGAAACCGGTAACTGTCAAGCTTCGGCCCCTTCCAACGCGGGAGCGCTGCCGAGGTTTCATTGTCGCGTGCGCCTCATTGCAGCTCAGGACCTGACTGAACGATGAGTTCCTGTGGTTAAGCTGCAAACATGGGCGGTTTTGAGGAGGACGCCCAGCCGGATTGTCCGGACCCCGGCACCTCGGCACATATGGACGCACTCTCAAATGGGGGAGCTATCAACCGGCTGTTAACCTGCTTAGTGTCGCATTGGCAGGGCAGATCTGTCCTGTTTCCAAGAGCGACGTCCATGCGCCAGCCGCTGTCCCTGGTGCGCCGAATGTCTGGCGCACTCCTTCTCGGTCTGACCCTCACCGCAGGTGCGGTGTGCATTCCTCTTCCCGTGCAGGCGCAGGAGGCCTCCCGGGCCGGGTTCCAGGGCTTCGTGCAGGGACTCTGGCCGGCGGCCAAGGCGCGGGGCGTGTCGCGAGGGACATTCGAGGAGGCGTTCCGGGGCGTCGAGCCTGACGCCAAGATCGTCGCGCTCACGAAAAAGCAGTCGGAATTCGTCCGGCCGATCTGGGATTACATCAACGGCGCCATCTCGGCCCAGCGCCTGAAGCGCGGTCAGGACATGGCGGCCGAGTGGTCCAAGACCCTGGCTGCGGTCGAGCGTACCTATGGCGTCCCGCGTTCCGTCGTGCTCGGCGTCTGGGGCATGGAGACCAATTTCGGCAGCTTCACCGGTTCGATCTATGCGGTCCGTGCGCTGGCGACACTGGCTTATACCGGCTACCGGGGCGACTTCTTCCGGGAGGAGCTTCTCACCGCCCTGCAGATCCTCGAGGGCGAGCACATCGACCGCTCCAAGATGCTGGGATCCTGGGCCGGCGCCATGGGCCAGACCCAGTTCATGCCCTCGAGCTTCATGAAGTTCGCCGTCGATGGCAACCAGGACGGGATCCGGGACATCTGGTCCTCAGTGCCCGACGCCATGGCGTCGACCGCCAATTACCTGCGCCAGCACGGCTGGGAGCCGGGCCTGCCCTGGGGCTTCGAGGTGGCGCTGCCGCGCGGCTTCGACTACCGGCACCTGAGGCAGGACTTCGCCCGCTGGCAGGCCGTGGGCGTCCGGCGCGCCGATGGAAAGGCGATGCCCCGCTCGGGCGAGGCGACGCTGTTCCTGCCGGGCGGTGCCGGCGGTCCCGCCTTCCTGGTCACCCGCAACTACGACGTGATCAAGGCGTACAACTCCTCCGACGCCTATGCCATGGGCGTCGCCCATCTCGGCGACCGGATCCAGGGCGGGCTGCCGATCCAGGGGGCTTGGCCCAAGGACCAGCCCATGCTCGACAAGGATCAGCGCCAGGAACTGCAGGAGCGGCTGGCGGGCCTCGGGTTCTATGAAGGCACCACCGACGGCAAGCTCGGCTCCAGGACCCGGGAAGCCGTCCGGAACTTCCAGCTGCGCCGTGGCTTGATCCCGGATGGCTATGCCGATTATGCGGTCCTGCGCGAATTGCGCGCGACCCGCTGACGGAGTTCCTAACAGGCTCTATACTCGAGGCTGGTCCGGAATGAAGTGGAACCGCCTATGACCCTGGTGCCGATCCTTCGCTGCGCGACCCTCGCCCTGCTTCTTGCCGGGACCGGGGGTGCCCTGGCCCAGTCCGGGTCTTACCAGCAGCCCGGCCAGCGCGATCTGCGGGCCTATCCTCCGGGCTATTATCCGGGAAAGCTCGTGCAGCCCGCGCAGCCTCAGCCGCAGCAGGGCTTCAGCCTCCGGCGCTTCTTCGGAGTTCCCGACGAGCCTCCGCCGGCCGCCCGTGCACCCATCGCCCGCCCCCGCAAGTCCGCCCCGCCAGCCGCTGCGGTGGCCAAGCAGGAAAAGCCGAAGGTCGATCCGAGCACCCATGTGGTTGTGTTCGGGGATGCCTTGGCCGGATATGCCCGCCAGGGACTGGACGCGCATTTCGCCGAGAACCAGGATGTGGCGGTCGTGCCGAAGACCAGGGACGTCAGCCTCATCCGGACGGATGCGGCCGATTGGCCCAACTTCATCAAGGCCACCCTCGATGGCGGGCAGAAGGCCACCGTGGCGGTCGTCATGCTCGGCACCAGCGACCGGCAGGCGATCCGGGAGGGCGAGGAAACCGTCGAGCCCCTGACCGACCGGTGGAAGGAGCTTTACCGCCAGCGTGTCGATGCCATCGTGAACACCTTCAGGGAGCGCAAGATCCCCTTCGTCTGGATCGGCCTGCCGCCGATGAAGAACAGCAAGGCGACGGAGGATCTGGTTGCCATCAACGAGATCTACAAGGAGAGCGTCCAGCGGGGCGGCGGCGCCTATGTGGACATCTGGCCGGGCTTCGTGGACGACGAGAACCGCTACACGGCCGAGGGGCCCGATGTGGACGGCGAGCCCGCCAAGCTGCGCACCAACGAGGGCATGTTCTTCACCCGCGCCGGCGCGCGCAAGGTCGCGTTCTTCGCCGACACCGAGATCAAGCGGATCCTGGGCCAAGGCGGAACGGCGACGGCAGCCGTTCCCAGACCCGCCGACATCACCCCGGCGGATGGGTCTTCAGCGCCCTCCATCGAAGCGGCGATCCCGGCGCCACCGGATGCCGCCGCACCGGTCACGCTGCCCTCGAAGCCGCTGATCGGGCCCGTCCTGCCGCTCACCCGCCAGGACGTGGCTCCCGGTGGAACGCTGGTTTCGGCCCCGCCGAAGCTCACCGGGGACAGTGCCTACACGGTGCAGCGCGCGCTGAGGGTAGGAATCGCCCCCGGCTCACGCCCCGGTCGGGCGGACGATTTCCGCTGGCCTCATCCGTAGCGATACCCAGACAACAAGAAAGGCGGTTCATTTCGCATGAACCGCCTTTTGCTTGCACGCACGCCGTCGGCTCACACCGGCAGGCTGCTCTGACCCATCAGGAAGCTGTCGATCGAGCGGGCGGCCTGGCGGCCCTCCCGGATGGCCCAGACCACGAGCGACTGGCCGCGACGCATGTCGCCGGCCACGAACACCTTCTCGCTCGACGTCCGGTAGCTCCTGTCGTCCGCCACCACGTTGCTGCGACGGTCCAGGGCGACGCCGGATTCGTCCAGCAGGCCCGCCTTCACCGAACCGGCGAAGCCGATGGCGATGAAGACGAGATCCGCCCTGAGCAGGAACTCGCTGCCGGGAATCGGCTGGCGCTTTTCGTCCACGCGGGCGCATTGCACGCCGATGACGCGGCCCTTCTTGCCCTCGATGCCGAGCGTTGCCGCCTGGAACTCGCGCTCCGCACCTTCCGCCTGGGACGAGGAGGTGCGCATCTTGGTCGGCCAGTAGGGCCAAACGGTCAGCTTGTCCTCGCGCTCGGGCGGCTTGGGACGGATGTCGAGCTGCGTGACGGAGAGCGCGCCCTGGCGGAAGGCGGTGCCGACGCAGTCGGAGGCCGTGTCGCCGCCGCCGATCACCACCACATGCTTGCCGGCCGCGAGGATCGGATCGGCGGTGACGTCCTCGTTGCCGACGCGCTGGTTGGCCTGGACAAGATAGGGCATCGCGTAGTGTACCCCGGCGAGATCCTGCCCCGGCAGGTTCGGGTTGCGCGGGTCCTCCGCGCCGCCGGCGAAGAGCACCGCGTCGAATTCATTGTGCAGCGACGCGAAGCTCTTGTCGACGCCGACATTGACGCCGCAATGGAAGATCACGCCTTCCGCCTCCATCTGCTTCACGCGGCGGTCGATGTGGTACTTCTCCATCTTGAAGTCGGGGATGCCGTAGCGCAGCAGCCCGCCGGGCTTCGCCTGGCGCTCGAACACATGCACCTCATGACCCGCGCGGGCGAGCTGCTGGGCGCCCGCCATGCCGGCTGGGCCCGAGCCGATGACGGCCACGCGCTTGCCGGTCGAGATGTCCGCCGGCTCTGGCTTCACGAAGCCCATCTCCCAGGCCTTGTCGGCGATCGCCTGCTCGATGGTCTTGATGGTGACCGGCTGGTTCTCGAGGTTGAGCGTGCAGGCTTCCTCGCACGGAGCCGGGCAGATGCGGCCGGTGAATTCCGGGAAGTTGTTGGTGGTGTGGAGGTTGCGCGCAGCCTCCTCCCAGTCGTCGGACCAGACCAGATCGTTCCAGTCCGGGATCTGGTTGTGCACCGGACAGCCCGTCGGACCGTGGCAGAAGGGGATGCCGCAATCCATGCAGCGCCCCGCCTGCTTCTTCAGGTCGTTGTCGTCAAGCGGCAGCGTGAACTCGCGGAAGTGGCGCACGCGTTCCCCGGCGAGCTGATACTTCTGCTCCTGCCGGTCGTATTCGAGAAAGCCTGTGACCTTGCCCATCGGTTTGCCCCTTAATCCTTATTCCGCCGCCTGCAGGTTCCGGAGACGGTCCATCTCCTGGAGCGCGCGGCGATACTCGACCGGCATGACCTTCACGAACTTGGTGCGGTAGGTCGTCCAGTTGTCGAGGATCTCCTTGGCGCGCGTCGAGCCCGTATAGGTGTGGTGGTTGGTGATGAGCTGCATCAGGCGCTCTTCATCGGGGCCGGACATGTTGGCCATGATGTCGATGCGGCCCTTGGTCTCCAGATCGCCGCCATGATGGTGGAGACGGCGCATCAGGTCCTCCTCCTCCTCGACGGGCTCGAGATCGACCATGGACAGGTTGCAGCGCTTCCCGAACGTGCCGTCCTCGTCGAGCACATAGGCGATGCCGCCCGACATGCCGGCTGCGAAGTTGCGGCCGGTCTGTCCCAGCACGACCACGAGGCCGCCGGTCATGTATTCGCAGCCGTGATCGCCCGTTCCCTCGACCACCGCGATAGCGCCCGAGTTGCGCACGGCGAAGCGCTCGCCCGCGACACCGCGGAAATAGGCTTCACCGGCAATCGCCCCGTACATCACCGTGTTGCCGACGACGATGGAGTTCTCAGGGAGAGCCTTCGAGGCCGAGGACGGGCTGATGATGATCTTGCCGCCCGACAGCCCCTTGCCGACATAGTCGTTCGCCTCACCCTCCAGGTTGAGCGTCACGCCGGCCGCGAGCCATGCGCCGAAGCTCTGGCCCGCGACGCCTTTCAGCTTCACGGTGATCGTGTCGTCGGGCAGGCCCTCGTGGCCGTAGCGCGTCGCCACCTCGCCGGACAGCATGGCGCCCACCGTGCGGTCGGAGCTTTTCACCTGCGACTCGATGGTGACGGCCTCGCCGTTCTCCAGCGCGGGACCAGCCTGCGCGATGAACGTGCGGTCGAGCACGCTGGCGATGGGGTGGATCTGCCGTTCCTGATGACGGATCGCCACGCTCGTGGGCACGTCCGGCTTATGGAACAGCTTCGTGAAGTCGAGGCCCTTCGCCTTCCAGTGATCGATCGCGGCGTTCTTGTCGAGGAGATCGGACTGACCGATCATCTCGTCGATGGACGTGAAGCCCATCTCGGCCATCAGCTCGCGCACTTCCTCGGCGACGAAGAAGAAGTAGTTGATGACGTGTTCCGGCAGGCCCTTGAAGCGCTTGCGCAGCACCGGATCCTGCGTGGCGACGCCGACCGGGCAGGTGTTGAGGTGGCACTTGCGCATCATGATGCAGCCGGCGGCAATCAGGGGGGCGGTCGAGAAGCCGTATTCGTCGGCCCCGAGAAGCGCCGCAATCACCACGTCGCGTCCGGTGCGCAGACCGCCATCGGCCTGCAGGGCGACACGCCCGCGCAGGCGGTTGAGCACGAGGGTCTGCTGGGTCTCGGCGAGGCCGATCTCCCAGGGGGAGCCGGCATGCTTGAGCGAGGTGAGGGGCGAGGCGCCGGTGCCGCCCTCGAAGCCGGAGATCGTGATGTGATCGGCGCGCGCCTTGGCGACGCCCGCCGCAACCGTGCCGACGCCCACTTCCGCCACGAGCTTCACCGACACGTCGGCCGCCGGGTTCACGTTCTTCAGGTCGAAGATCAGCTGCGCCAGGTCCTCGATGGAGTAGATGTCGTGGTGTGGCGGCGGCGAGATCAGGCCTACGCCGGGAGTCGAGTGGCGCACGCGGGCGATCTTCACGTCGACCTTGTGACCGGGCAGCTGGCCGCCTTCGCCGGGCTTGGCGCCCTGCGCGACCTTGATCTGCATCATGTCGGCATTGACGAGATATTCCGTCGTCACGCCGAAGCGGCCGGAGGCCACCTGCTTGATGGCGGAACGCTTGGAGCGTCCGTCGGAGAGAGGCCGGAAGCGCTCCGGCTCCTCGCCGCCTTCGCCGGTATTGGACTTGCCGCCGATTGAGTTCATGGCGAGGGCCAGCGTCTCGTGCGCCTCCTTCGAGATCGACCCGAACGACATGGCCCCGGTGGAGAACCGCTTCACGATCTCCTGCGCCGGCTCGACCGCGCTCAGGGCGACGGGCGCACGGCCCGCCTCGTCTGCCGTCTTGATGCGGAAGAGGCCGCGGATGGTCTTGAGCTCGTTGTCCTGCTCGTTCACGAGGCGGGCGTATTCGCGGTACCGGTCCTGCGCGTTCAGGCGAACGGCGTGCTGCAGCGTCGCGACCGTATCGGGATTCCAGGCATGGACCTCCCCGCGCTGGCGATAGGCGTATTCGCCGCCGACATCGAGCGCGTTGCGGTAGATCGGTGCGTCGCCGAAGGCGTCGCGATGGCGGCAGACGTTCTCCTCCGCAACCTCGTCCATGCCGATGCCTTCGATGGTCGTCGCGGTGCCGAAGAAATCGCGCGCGACGAATTCGGACTTCAGGCCGACCGCGTCGAAGATCTGCGCGCCGCAATAGGACTGGTAGGTGGAGATGCCCATCTTGGACATCACCTTGAGCAGGCCCTTGCCGATGGACTTGATGTAGCGCTTGATCGCCTCGTCGGCATCCACCTCTTCCGGCAGCTCGCCGGCCTCGAGCATGGCCGCGATGGTCTCGAAGGCGAGATACGGGTTGATCGCTTCCGCGCCGTATCCGGCAAGGCACGCGAAGTGATGGATCTCGCGCGGCTCGCCGGACTCGACCACCAGGCCCACCGAGGTGCGCAGGCCCTTGCGGATCAGGTAGTTGTGCACGGCCGCGGTCGCCAGCAGCGCCGGGATCGGGATGCGGTCCGGGCCGACCATGCGGTCGGACAGGATGATGATGTTGTAGCCGCCGTGCACGGCCGCTTCCGCCCGGTCGCAGAGGCGGTCGAGCGCCCCGTCGAGAGCGGCGGCTCCGAGTTCCGCGTCATAGGTGATGTCGAGGGTCTTCGTGTCGAAGCGGTCCTCGAAATGCCCGATGCAGCGGATCTTCTCCAGATCCTCGTTGGTGAGGATCGGCTGGCGCACTTCGAGCCGCTTGCGGCGCGAGGTGCCTTCCAGATCGAGGATGTTCGGACGCGGGCCGATGAACGAAACCAGGCTCATGACGAGCTCCTCGCGGATCGGATCGATCGGCGGGTTCGTCACCTGGGCGAAGTTCTGCTTGAAATAGGTGTAGAGCAGCTTCGGCTTGTCGGAGAGCGCGGAGATCGGCGTGTCCGATCCCATGGAGCCGACCGCCTCCTGACCGGTGACGGCCATGGGCTGCATGAGAAGCTTGAGGTCCTCCGCCGTGTAGCCGAAGGCCTGCTGGCGGTCGAGGAGCGACACGTCCGTGCGGGACTCTCTGGCCTGGACGGGCTTCAGGTCCTCGAGCACGATCTGCGTGCGCTTCAGCCACTCCTTGTAGGGGTGCGCCTGCGAGAGCTGCTGCTTGATCTCGTCGTCGGAGACGATGCGGCCTTCCTCGAGGTCGATGAGCAGCATCTTGCCCGGCTGCAGGCGCCACTTCTCGACGATCCTTTCCTCCGGGATCGGCAGCACGCCCATTTCGGAGGCGAGCACCACGAGCCCGTCATCCGTCACGAGATAGCGTGCCGGACGCAGGCCGTTGCGGTCCAGCGTCGCGCCGATCTGCTTGCCGTCGGTGAAGCACACGGCCGCCGGGCCATCCCACGGCTCCATGAGGGCTGCGTGATACTCGTAGAACGCGCGCCGATCGTCGTTCATGAGCGGGTTGCCGGCCCAGGCCTCCGGGATCAGCATCATCATGGCGTGCGAGAGCGAGTAGCCGCCTCGCACCAGGAACTCGAGCGCGTTGTCGAAGCAGGCGGTGTCGGACTGACCCTCGTAGGAGATCGGCCAGAGCTTCGAGATGTCGTTGCCGAACAGCTCGGAATCGACGGAGGCCTGGCGGGCCGCCATCCAGTTCACGTTGCCCCGCAGGGTGTTGATCTCGCCGTTATGGGCGACCATGCGGTAGGGATGCGCGAGCTGCCAGGTCGGGAAGGTGTTGGTGGCGAAGCGCTGGTGCACGAGCGCGATGGCGCTCTCGAAGCGCTCATCCTGCAGATCGAGATAGTAGTCGCGCAGCTGCGTGACGAGCACCATGCCCTTGTAGACGATAGTGCGCGAGGACAGGCTGACCGGGTAATAGCCTGCGGTGCGCCCATCCTTCATGTCGTAAACGGCGTTGGAGATCACCTTGCGGGCGATGAACAGGCGACGCTCGAAGGTCTCGGCATCGTCCATTCCCTTGCCCTTGCCGATGAAGATCTGGCGGTGCTGCGGCTCGGTGGCCTTCACGCTCTCGCCGAGATCGCTCGAATCGACCGGCACGTCGCGCCAGCCGAGAACCTGCAGGCCCTCATCGGTGATCGCCTTGGTGACGATCTCCTCGACGAGTTGGAAGCCTTCCGGGTCGCGGGGCATGAACAGATGACCGACACCGTACTGTCCCTCCTCGGGAAGCCAGATGCCGACCTTGGCGCATTCGGCGGCAAAGAACTTGTGCGGGATCTGAACCAGGATGCCGCAGCCGTCGCCCATCTTGGGATCGGCGCCGACCGCGCCGCGGTGATCGAGGTTGTGCAGGATGGACAGGCCTTGCTCGACGATCGCATGCGACCTGCGGTTCTTCATGTCGGCGATAAACCCGACACCGCAGGAATCCTGCTCGTTAGACGGGTCGTAAAGCCCTTGAGCAGCCGGCAGGCCCGGATCGCGCACCACTTTGACCGTATCCGCCATCGCGGCCGTACGGCTTGGCACTTGGGTTTCCAGGCTCTTGGTCGGCTCATCGCTCATGGCAGATCCTCACATCCGAACACGTCATCTCGGCATCGGCTCCAAAAGTGGCGCCCACTTTTGGGATCAACCCGATGCACCGTTTCTAGCCTGCGCATGGTTCGTAGGAAAAAAGCGTTCACTTTTCCGCACGAACGATGCGCTGTTCTTTGAGGCGGCTTTTGGGCCCACCGGATGATCGGATCGTCCGGGCGCCCGCCGCTTCTTCGGGTTTCGAGGGGTGGGTCCGGCAGGGGAGCCCGCACCTCGCGGGCACCTTTGGGCTGTCGTCAGCCCAGAGTCGCCCGTTCCGCCCACGTTTTGCGGGCGGCTTTCTTGGTATCTCGTTTCGTTCGCGTCAGGCGAAGCATCAAGAAAACCCCAGGGCGAAAGTCAGGGTGAGCACACCCCAAAAGGGACAGCATGGCTGTCCTAATAAGGGCAAAGTGCCAGAGATCAACGCAGCGCACAAGAGGGTTTAGAAAGATTTTAGACAAAAGTTACAAGCAAACGACTCGGAATGTAACAAAAGCAGCTTTTACCCCATGGGGACGAAAGTCTCCACCGATGGGTCAATGATCTTGACATGTTGGCTGCGATGCAGCGTTTCGGCACATTCCCAGCAGGAGGAGCATCCTGGCCATGCCCAGAACAGGCATTCCCCTTTCCCAGCCGATGCTCTAGGAAGCCGTTCATGAATTTCGCCAGCGACAACATCGTGGGAGCCAGCGCTCCCGTTCTCCAAGCCATCATGCAGGCCAATGCCGGGGCCATGGCGGCCTACGGCAACGACGAGATCTCCTCCCGCGTCAGGACGCGGTTCAACGAGATCTTCGAACGCGAGATCTCGGTGTTCTTCGTCACGACCGGGACGGCCGCCAATGCGCTTGCCCTGTCGGCCGCGGTGCCTCCCTACGGCCTTTGCGTCTGCCACCGCGAGGCGCACATCATCGACGATGAATGCGGCGCACCGGAATTCTTCATGCACGGGGCAAAGCTCGCTGGGCTGCCGGGTGTCGGCGCCAAGCTGACGGCCATGGACGTTGCCGCCTATCTCAGGAGCCTGCCCAAAGCGGTCAAGCAGATGCCCCCGAAGGCGCTGTCGGTCTCGCAGGTGAGCGAGTGCGGCCTCGTTTACGGGCTCGACGAGCTCTCGTCCCTGGGAGCGGTCTGCCGCGAGCATGGACTGTCCTTCCACATGGACGGAGCGCGCTTCGTGAACGCGCTCGTCTCCCTCGGCTGCACCCCGGCCGAGATGACCTGGAAGCAGGGCGTGGACATCCTGTCCTTCGGGGCCACCAAGAACGGCGGCCTGATGGCCGAGGCCATCGTGGTGTTCCGGAAGGACCTGGCGGAGGCGCTCGACTATCGTTCCAAGCGCGCCGGCCAGATCATCTCCAAGGGCCGCCTCATCGGGGCGCAGTTCGAGGGCTATTTCGCGGACAACCATTGGATCGCCAATGCGCGCCACGCCAACCGCATGGCGGGACGTCTGTCGGACGGGCTCTCGCAGCTGCCGGGCGTGCGCCTCGCCTGGCCGACCCAGGCCAACGAGGTTTTCCCGATCATCCCGAAATCCCTTGATCAGGCGCTGAAGGCTGCCGGAATCCACTATCATTCCTGGACGGAGCTGAGCCTGCCGGAGGCCGAGGGGGTCGCCGATCACGAGGTGTTGATCCGTCTCGTGACCTCCTGGGCCACAAGGGAAGAGGACGTGAACCAGCTCCTGGAGGTCGCTTCTTCCGGGGTAGCGCGCCAAGCCGCCGAGTGATTGCCCTATCCCTGCCGCAATCACCCGCGATTCCTTGTCGCCAGAGACCCTTGACCGACGGGGCCCCTCCAGCCCCAGCGGGATACCAAGGACCAGGATCCGACAATAAAAAAAGCGCCCCGGACGAACCGGGGCGCTCTTCGTTTGGGGCTCTGGAATCCGGTTACGCAGCCTGCTTGGCTTCGATGGTCCGGGCGCCGTTCGAGGAAATCGGGATGAGCTTCGGCTTCTTGGCCTCCGGAATCTCGCGCACGAGGTCGAGGTGGAGGAGGCCGTTCTCGAGGGCCGCCCCCGTCACCTGCACGCCATCGGCCAGCTGGAAGCGCCGGTCGAAGCTGCGCGCCGCGATGCCCTGATGGAGCACGTCGGCCTTGCGCTCTTCGGAGGGCTTGCGGTCGCCCCGGACGGAGAGGGTGTTTTCCTTGACCTCGATGGTCAGGTCACGGTCGGTGAAGCCGGCAACCGCGATCGAGATGCGATAGGCATTGTCGCCGGTGCGCTCGATGTTGTAGGGCGGGTAGCTCGGAGCCGCATCGACGCTGACGAGCTGATCGAGCATCGAGAACAGACGGTCGAAACCGACCGTATTGCGGTAGAGGGGAGCAAGATCGTACTGTCGCATGGCATATCCTCCGCTTGAAGCGACATGCAGAACAAGAATCCACCTGAAGAGGCTGGATCCGGGTTAGGGTGCCGCCGTCATGGCCGGCACGACTTCGATGTGGGAGCGGATACGATTGCTTTCAAGAGGCTCGTTTCCTAAGCTCGGACCGCCCTATAAAGGCTAGTGTTTTCGAGTTGGAACCCGCCGTGGAATTCATCACCACCCCCGATAATCCCGTCCCTGGCGACCCCAAGCTGGTCACCGTCACGGCCCGCGACGGCATCAAGATCCGGGCCGCCACCTGGATGCCGGAAACGGAGGAGCCGCAGGGAACGGTCTGCATCCTCCAGGGAAGGGCGGAGTTCATCGAAAAGTACTTCGAGGTCGTGGGCGAACTGCTCGACCGGGGCTTTGCCGTCGTCGCCTTCGACTGGCGGGGGCAGGGGCTGTCCGGACGGCAGGTGGGCAATCCGCGTAAGGGCCATGTCCGGCGCTTTTCGGATTTTCGGCACGACCTGGAGGCGATCCGCGACCAGATCCTTGTGCCGCACATGCCCCAGCCGCATTTCGGCCTGGCCCATTCCATGGGCGGTGCCATTGCGCTGAATGCCGCCTATGAGACTTGGCTGCCCTTCCGCCGCCTCGTCACCACGACACCCATGATCGCGCTGTGCATCATCAGGCGCACCCGCACCTCGGCGATTTTTGCCCGAATCCTGAAATTTCTCGGAATGGGCGGCATGTTCGTGCCCGGCGGGGGCGAAACGTCGATCTCCACCATGCCGTTCAAGGGCAACCGCCTGACCGGCGATCCCGTCCGCTATGCCCGCAATGCCGAGGCGGCGCATGCCATCGGGGCCGGAGCCGTGGGCGCGCCCACCGTCGCCTGGCTCGACGGCGCCTTCCGCCTGATGAAGCGCTTCGCCGATCCGCGCTATGCGGTGAAGATCCGCCTGCCCACGCTCATCGTGGCGGCCGGCGCAGATCCGGTCTGCGCCACGCCGGCGACCGAGCGCTTCGCCTCCCGGCTCAAGGCCGGCTCCGTCATCGTGATCCCGGGCGCCCGGCACGAGATCCTGATGGAACGTGATCCGATCCGGGAGCAGTTCTGGGCCGCCTTCGATGCCTTCATCCCGGGGTCCCCGGATCCGGACGGGGGGACGAAGCGCGATCTTGCCGCGGTTGGCTTAACGGCTGAGCAGCTCGACGGCGGCGGCATGGACCCGGCGGTCGCCCGCCGCGACGATGCGCCCGCCATCGGCCGCTGAGCCGCCCTCCCAGGTGGTCACGACGCCACCGGCCCCTTCGATGATCGGCACGAGAGCCGCGATGTCGTAGGACTTGAGCCCGGATTCGACCACGAGGTCGATGTGGCCCGCGGCCAGCATGCAATAGGCATAGCAATCGCAGCCGTAGCGGGCGAGGCGGGCGACGCTCTCCACCCGGTCGTAGGCGCGCAGCTCGTCGCCGGCGAAGAGGCGCGGGCTCGTGGTGGAGATGACCGCGTCCTTCAGGGAAGCGCAGCGGCGGGTCATGAGCTTGCGCTCGCCGCCGGGACCCCGGTAGGTCGCGCTGCCGCCGTCGCCGAAGAAACGCTCGCCGGTGAAGGGCTGGTGCATCATGCCGAAGACCGGGCGGCGCCTGTAGGTCAGCCCGATCAGCGTGCCCCAGGTGGGCAGACCGGCGATGAAGGCCCGCGTGCCGTCGATCGGGTCGAGAACCCAGACGTAATCCGCATCCTCGCGCTCGGCGCCGAACTCCTCGCCGACGATGCCGTGGGTGGGAAAGCTGCGCTTGATGAGGTGACGCATGGTCGCCTCGCTCGCCCGGTCGGCTTCCGTCACCGGATCGAAGGCGCCGCCGCGGGACTTGTCCTCGGTGGCGATCGCCGTGCGGAAGAAGGGAAGGATCGCCTGGCCCGACTGGGTCGCGAGCTCGTTGACGAAATGCGTGAAGTCGATGAGCCCCATGGCTGAGCGGTATCCTCTTAAAGGCTAATGCGGGCAGCCTTGGCCCGGTTGCGATCAGCTTTTATCAAGCGCTTGGCGCGCGGCAAGAGAGCGATTGCGCCAAGGGATATGGCATCGATGAATTTTGCGCCCAGGCTTGGCACCACCCGCTCGGAAACGGCGCTGCTCCTGATCGCGGTGCTCGCCGCCCTCTATGCGGTCAGCCAGTTCCTGCGCAATTCCATCGGCGTCATCGCCAACGACTTGGCCCGAGAGCTTGATCTCTCGGCCACCCAGACCGGTCTCCTGTCCAGCGCTTTCTTCTTCGCCTTCGCGGCGGTCCAGATCCCTATCGGCATCCTGATCGACCGGTACGGGCCCAAGCGGACCATGGTGGCGACCGCCGTGGTGACGGTGGCAGGAACCGTCCTGTTCGCTCTGGCTCCGTCCGCCTCCTGGCTCATCGCGGCCCGGGCCCTCATGGGACTCGGCTGCTCCACCTTTTTCATGGCACCCCTCGTGATCTATGCCCGGCGCTTCCCGCCGGAGCGGTTTGCCGGGCTCACGAGCCTGCAGATGGGCCTGGCCAATCTCGGCACCCTGGCTGCGACGGCTCCCCTGGCGGCCGCGTCCGCCGCCTTCGGCTGGCGCCCCTCGTTCCTCGCGGTCGCAGTTCTGACGGTCGTGATCGTGCTGGCGATCCTGTGGATCGTGCCTCGGGATTCCGACTCGGCCCGGCCGAAGGAATCCTGGGCGGCCGCCTTCCAGGGCGTGGCCGCCGCCCTGAAGGCACCGTCTTTCTGGCCGGTGTTCTTCATGCACCTGACCACCTATGGATGCTTCGCTTCCGTGATCGGGCTCTGGGGCGGGCCTTGGCTGTCGGATGTGCACGGGGCGGATCTTCCCACGAGAGGAAACATCCTGCTCCTGGGTGCCACGGCGCAGATCTGTGGCATGCTGCTCTGGGGGGCGATGGACCGGTTCTGGAGCAGCTACAAGAAACCCGTCCTGATCGGCAGCTCGGCGACGATCCTTCTCCTGAGCGTCCTCGTCCTCGCGCCCCTCGACCGGACCTCCGCAACAATCTGGTTTCCGCTCTTCGGCCTCTGCGTCGCCTATACGCCCATCCTCACCAGCCATGGAAAGTCGCTGTTCCCGGCGACACTGACAGGCCGGGGCATCACGCTCATGAATATCGGCACCATGGGCGGCGCCTTCCTGTCCCAGAGCGTGACGGGCATGCTGATCGACCTCATGGGGCGATCCGACCAGGGCCTCTACCGGCCCGAGGGATATAGGCTCGTTTTCGCTGCCTTGGCGGGTTGGCTGCTGCTGAGCCTTGCCTTCTATGTCAGGGCCATCGATCCGCATCCCAGCAGCCATGCAGATAAGGCATGACAAAAGCCAAGATTTTGGTTGCAATTTGTGCGATGCGGCGTAATTATTGCAGTGCGATATGGCGATGGCGTCGCCTTATCGTAGCCCTTCTTGGGCGTTTCCTCCCTAAACTTCGGGCCGCTGGCAACAGTGGCCTTTTTTCTTGCCCGGACGAGAGTGCGAGGCACGGTGCGCCGATGCGGACCTAGTTGCCTGTCAGCGGGATATGCGCGTCGGGATCACTCCGCCGCAATGGACCGAATCGTCAGCTCACCCTCGATCTCCGAGATGACCTGGGCGAAGGCCTGCGTCAGGTCATCCGCCAGGACGGCGAAGCCGGGTTTTCTCTGCATGCTGCGCTCGTCCATGTAGAGCGCCCGGTTGATTTCGATCTGGAGCGCATGGCGCCCGAGAGCGGGCTCCCCGTAATGTTCGGTGATGAAGCCGCCCGCGTAGGGCTTGTTGCGGAGGACGGTGTAGCCGCGTCCCCTGAGCGCTGCTTCCACAAGGTCGACCAGCAGGGTGGCGCAGCTCGTGCCGTAGCGATCGCCCAGGACGATATCGGCCTTGGCTCCGTCCTCGCGGCTGACGCTGGAGGAGGGCATGGAATGACAGTCGATCAGGACCGCGTGGCCGAAATGCTGGGACGTATGGCGGACGAGGTGTCGCAGGGTCCGGTGATACGGCTTGTAGAGCCATTCGATCCGCTGCAGGGCCTCCTCCACGTGAAGGCGCGTGCGGTAGATCTCCTGCCCGTCGGCCACGATGCGCGGAATGGTCCCCAGCCCTCCGGCCACCCGCATGGAGCGGGTATTGCTGAAGGGCGGCAGGCGGCCGTCGAACATGCGGGAATCGAGTTCGTAGGGTTCCCGATTCAGGTCCAGATAGGCCCGGGGGAAGCGGGCGGTCATGAGAGGAGCCCCGAGTTCGGTCATCGCGGCGAACAGCTCGTCCACGAAGGCGTCTTCGGATCGCCTCAGAGCGATGG
Organism: Microvirga terrae; assembly: GCF_013307435.2. NCBI lineage: Bacteria > Pseudomonadati > Pseudomonadota > Alphaproteobacteria > Hyphomicrobiales > Methylobacteriaceae > Microvirga > Microvirga terrae. The sequence goes on along the minus strand of NZ_CP102845.1, from coordinate 4,685,423 downwards.
CGTCGAGCCTGGACGCGGCTAAGAAGGCGGCCGGATAGACGGCTCCCGCATGCGGCACGTTGAACACGAAGGGGATCGTCTGGGCCGAAGGCTCGGTGACGATGAAGGGAGGGTCGAACTCATCGACGATGGCTGGCCGCATCAGAAATCTTGGCTGTGTTGGAAGGAAGCGGATCGTCGCGCTAGTGTAAGGCAGCCCCGCCGCCTGTCCATGACAATATCGTAGCAAGGCTGCGTCGTACTTTCACGGCTTGTTTACCCTCGATCCGTCATGAAGGGCGTAAGACCATCCGCCACGATTCGGGATTGGCAACCGATGAAGATCCTTCTTGCCGAAGACGACAACGACATGCGCCGCTTCCTCGTGAAGGCGCTCGAGAACGCAGGCTACGACGTCGCCTCGTTCGACAACGGCCTATCCGCCTATAACCGCCTGCGCGAGGAACCTTTCGAGCTCCTGCTGACGGACATCGTCATGCCGGAGATGGACGGGATCGAGCTGGCCCGCAAGGCCACCGAGCTCGACCCGGAGATCAAGGTGATGTTCATCACCGGCTTCGCGGCCGTTGCGCTCAACCCGGATTCCCAGGCCCCGCGGGACGCCAAGGTCCTGTCGAAGCCGTTCCATCTGCGCGACCTGGTGAGCGAAGTCGATAAAATGATGGCTGCCTAAAAAAGGGCGGCCTTCAGGCTTGCGCCAGAGCCCGCTTGTGGGTATATCGCCCCCACAGCCGAAGCGGGACGTCAAAATCACCGTTTCCCGGGCGCGTAGCTCAGCGGGAGAGCACTACGTTGACATCGTAGGGGTCGCTGGTTCGATCCCAGCCGCGCCCACCATTTTCTTTTTTCCGGCCTTCCCGAGGGGCCGCAGGAGACCGGATATGAAGATCCGTAACTCGTTGAAGTCGATCCGCGGCCGCCACCGCGACAACCAGCTGGTTCGTCGCAAGGGCCGGGTCTACATCATCAACAAGACCCAGAAGCGCTACAAGGCTCGCCAGGGCTAAGTTCGCTGCGGCAATGCCGCACACGAGAATCTGAATTGACCGCGCATGCCGGGATCCTAAAATCCCGGCATGCGCTTTTTCGCGTCCATACTGATCTTATCCCTGAGCTTCGCGTCCTACACGGCCGGTGCGCAGGAGCCCGCACGTCCCAAGGATCCGAAGGAGCAGGCCCAGCCGCCTCAGGCGCGTCCCCGGGCTTCCACCCTGGACGAACTCTTCGAACGCCTGGGCAAGGCCCAGACCGAGCGTGAGGCGGAAGGCATCTCGTCCCTGATCGAGCGGCGCTTCGCCCGTTCGGGCTCCGATACGGCGGATCTTCTCCTGAACCGCGCGGCCGAGGCCTTCGGCAAGAAGGATTATCCGCTCGCCATCGAACTGATCGACCGGGTCCTGGTGCTTCAGCCCAACTGGGCGGAGGCCTGGTACAAGCGGGCGACGGTCTTCTACCAGCTCGACGACCCGGTCGGCGCCATGGCCGATCTTCACCGGGCGCTGAAGATCGAGCCGCGCCATTTCAATGCCTGGACCGGGCTCGGCCATATCCTCATGGCGTCCGACGACAAGGCGAGGGCCCTCGATGCCTATCGGAAGGTGCTCGCGATCAATCCTCAGATGTCCGACGTGAAGACTATCGTGAACCGTCTCGGCCCGGAGGTTGACGGGCAGGATCTCTAAAGCCACGTAGCAGGGATGTCCCTGCTTCTCGTTCCTCTGGTCCCGCTCGCGCTCGTCGTCCTGGGAGCCGCCTTCACCTACGCCTATGCCTGGGCCATCGAACGGCGGTATCCGCCAACCGGCCGGTTCATCGCGGTCGACGGCCGCCGGCTCCATTACCGGGAGGAGGGGCCGAAGGGCGAGCCGCTCGGGACCGTCGTCCTGTTGCACGGCGCCTCGTCCAATCTCGTCGAATCCATGCTGGGGATCGGTGGGTCCCTCTCGGATCGCTATCGCGTCCTCGCCTTCGACCGTCCCGGCCATGGCTGGAGCGAACGCGGACAGGGCCTGAGCGAAGCGGAGCCTGCCCGGCAGGCGGCGCTCATCGCCGGAGCCTTGAGGCAGCTCGCTGTGCGCGACGCCGTCATCGTCGGGCATTCCTGGTCGGGCACGATCGCGCCGCATTTCGCCCTCGACCATGCCGACGTGACCGGAGCGATCTTGGTCCTGTCCGGCATCACGTCGCCCTGGCCCGGCGGCTATATCGGCTGGTACCGGCGCCTGATCGATTCCCGGGCGGGCTGGCTTCTGCTGCGCACCCTGGCCGTGCCGGTACTCCTCGTGCTCCGGCCCTCGATGAAGAGAAAGACGTTCTGGCCCCAATCAGCCCCGAAAGGCATCGTGAGGAAAGGCTTCATTCCGCTTGCCTTCCGGCCTCGCGCCTACGAGGCCAACATGCAGGACTTCGCCGTCATGTACCATGCGGTCCTGCGGCAGAGCGCGCGCTACCGAGACATCCGCGTGCCCGTGACCGTGGTGGCGGGCGACCGGGACGAGATCGTGTGGACGGACCTTCACAGCCTGTCCTTTGCCCGGGAGGTGCCGGGCGCGCAGCTGATCGTGATGCCGGGGATCGGCCATATGCCGCAATACGCCGATCAGAGAACGGTCCTGGAAGCCATCGAGGCCCTGGCCGACCGCGTCGCGCCGGCCAGGGTCGGGGCAGATCAGGCCTGAGCGGCGTGTTCCTGGTTGACGAAGGCGATGCGCACCATGTTGGTGGCGCCGGGTGTCCCGAAGGGCATGCCGGCCACGACGATGATGCGATCGCCAACGGTCGAATAGCCCTCGCGCAGGGCGAACTTGCAGGCGCGGAACGCCATGTCGTCGATGTCGCTGGCATCCTTCGTGCGGATCGAGTGAACGCCCCAGACCAGCGCCAGGCGCCGTGCCGTGTTCACGCTGGGTGTGAGCGCGACGACCGTGGAGTTCGGCCGCTCGCGGGCGATGCGGAAGGCGGTCGAGCCGGAGAAGGTCCAAGCGGCCACCGTCTTGATGTTGAGGGTGTCGGCGATCTGGTGCGAGGCTGCCGCGATGGCGTCCGATCCGGTGGCCTCCGGTTCCGCGTTGAGGGTGCGCATGATCGACCAGTAGTTCTGGTCCTGCTCAACCTCCTCGGCGATCCGGCTCATGGTGGCGACCGCGTCGATCGGGTACTGGCCCGAGGCGCTTTCCGCCGAGAGCATCACGGCATCGGCGCCGTCGTAGACGGCGGTGGCCACGTCGGAGACCTCGGCCCGGGTCGGCACCGGCGAGGTGATCATCGATTCCAGCATCTGGGTCGCCACCACCACGGGCTTGCCGAGGCGGCGGGCCGTGCGGACGATGCGCTTCTGGATGCCGGGCACCTTTTCCAGCGGCATCTCGACGCCGAGATCGCCGCGGGCGACCATGACCGCATCAGAGATCTCCATGATCTCGTCGAGGCGCGCGATGGCCTGCGGCTTCTCGAGCTTGGACATCACGAGGGCGCGCCCGCGCGCGACCTTCTTCACCTCGGCGACGTCCTCGGGGCGCTGCACGAAGGAGAGCGCGATCCAGTCGACGCCGGCATCGAGCGCCGCTTCGAGATCAGAGCGGTCCTTGTCGGTCATGGCCGCGACCGGGATCGTGGTGTCGGGCAGGCTCACGCCCTTGCGGTTCGAGATCTTGCCCGCGACCTCGACCGAGGTGGTGGCCGATCCCTTCTTCACGCTTTTCACCCGCAGCCGCAGCTTACCGTCGTCGATCAGCACCGTGTGGCCGGGCTCGAGGGAGGACAGGATCTCGGGATGGGGCAGGTGCACGCGGTCCTTGGTGCCCGGCGTCTTGTCGGCGTCGAGAATGAAGGTCTGGCCCGGCACCAGCATGGCGCTGTCACCCTCGAAGGCTCCCACGCGCAGCTTCGGACCCTGCAGGTCGGCGAGGATCGCGATGGGACGCTTGAACTTGGCCTCGATGGAACGGATCATCTCGACCCGCTCCTTCAGCTTCTCGCGGGGCAGATGGCTCATGTTCAAACGGAAGACGTCGGCGCCGGCCTGGAACAGCTTGGCGATCATCTCCGGGTTCTCGGACGCCGGTCCCAGGGTTGCAAGGATCTTGGTGCGCCTCTCGCGTCTCATCGTCATGGCCCCCCTGGCCGGTTCGTTTCGGTGAGCTGGATCGTCCAGCTCTTCTGTTCACCTGTATCGACTTCGAAAAAGCCGCTGCGGTCAAAGCCTCGGGCGAGGCAGTCCTCCGTGCCACGGATCGTGAACTCACGCTCCCTGGTGCACATGAAGGAGCGTCCGCTCCACTCGCCGCCCCGGTCGTAATCGATGGCATAGATATAGTAAAAGCGTCCGCCGAGCTGGCCCTTGAGCAGGGTCTCGCAGCCGCGGGCGTTGAGATTCCACCAGCCCTCCGTCACCCATCCCTGCGCATCCCGGTAACCGAGCGCGATGCCGATTCGGCTCGGCGTCATGTTGCACAGACGCAGGTCCGCTTTGGCGGGCGCTGCCGCGAGAAGGCAGCCGCCGACGAGAAATGTTGCGAGCGCAAGGCTTCGCCGCCAGCGGGGAGACGATGTGAGAGAAGCGGCCTTCATGGGTGCGGTATGGTCGAATCGAAAGGAATGAAATCGCACAATGCGGTGAGAACTATGTCGAATCGTTGTCGGCCAGAAGATCAGCGGGAGCAAGAGTTTACAGCAGGGCTGCTGCAGATTTTGCAGGCTTCATGGCCTTTACGACACGACCAGGCGGCTTGGAGAGGGCCTTTGCCCTCCATTCGAAGGGGGCTCGGGATCTCATCCACCGGGTGTATCGGCCTTGGGTCTGGCAATCCAGATCCCAAACAGGATCAGAGCGCCGCCCAAGCTCTGGACCGGGGTCAGCGCCTCGCCGAGAATCGCCCAGCCGAACACGGCTGCGGCGATCGCCTCCAGGAAGATCACCAGCGACGAGAAGACGGCCGGTAGCCGCCCGAGCGCAATGGCGAGCAGTCCCTGGCCGCCTGCATGGCTGACATAGGACATGGCGAGAAGGGCCGCGATGCCCTGCGCGGTCCGCGGCACCACCCGCGTGTCGAAGAGAAGCGCGACGACGAGAAGGATCGCCGAGGTGATCAGCCCGGCTTCGAAGGTCACCTGCGCGGCGCCCGCCGTCTTGCGCGCCCGGCTCGCGGCCAGGAAATAGAGGCCGAAGAAGAAGGCCGTGGCGAGCCCGTAGAGATCGCCTTCGATCCGCGCGGGATCCGCCTGGAGGCTCTGGCCGATCAGGGCAGCACCGCCCAGAAGGCACAGGGCGAGACCCATGAAGGTTCCCCGCGACACCTGCTGCCGGAGCACGAGCCAGACGATCAGCACGACGAAGAGCGGGGCCATGGTGGCGAAGAAGGTCGCGTTCGCCACCGTGGTCTTGAGAATCGCTAGGTGCCAGAAGAGCAGGTCCCCGGCGAATACGATGCCGCCGAAGACGCTCGCCTTCGAAAATCGGACCTTCGGGGCGCCGGCGGGCGCGCGCCTTTCCTCGATTCGCATCCAGGCATAGAGCAGGGGCAGGCAGAGCGAGACGCGCCAGAACGCGCTGGCGAACGGCCCCACATCGGCCGGCACCCCGTCCATGCCGGCGGAGGCGAACCGCACGAAAATCGGGGAAATCCCCATGGCGACGGCGCCGAGACACAGAGCGGCAAAAGCGCGGGCGACGCCCGGCTCGAGCCTGGCCGTTGTGGATGGGACAGCCATGAAGGTCGTGAAAGTGTGTTGCGCGGAAGGTCGCGTTGTCAGGGTTGGAGGGGCAGGGTAAGGCTTTTCCTCCGCCGTTCAATCCACCTTGTCTGAAATCCGTTCCTCGCTATGTCCGCCTCCGCCGCGCTCAAGCTCGACGATCCCCGTCTGGAGCCCTGTCCCGTCGAGACCATCCCAGGCTCCATCGAGACCGGAATCCTGATCCTGTGCGACCACGCGTCCAACGCGGTACCGCCGGATCTCGGCGATCTCGGCCTCCCAGCCTCCGAGTTCGAGCGCCACATTGCCTATGATATCGGGGCCGCGGCCGTCACCCGGTCGCTCGCCCGCCGCCTGGGCGCACCGGCCATCCTGACCCGGTTCTCGCGCCTCGTCATCGATCCCAACCGGGGCCGGGACGATCCGACCCTTGTCATGCGCCTGTCCGACGGCGCGGTGGTGCCGGGCAACGCCCGGGTGGACGAGGCGGAGGTGCAAAGGCGCATCGCCCGGTTCTACGATCCTTACGACGATGCCATCGCGGATGCGATCCACAAGGCCATGGCCGCGGGCCACCCGCCTGTCGTCGTGACGGTCCACAGCTTCACGCCCGTCTGGCGCGGCTGGCCGCGGCCCTGGCATGTGGGGATCCTGTGGGACGCGGACGACCGTTTCGCCAGGCCGCTGCTGGAAGGCCTTGCGGCCGAGGACGGACTCGTCGTCGGCGACAACGAGCCTTATGATGGGGCGCTCGCGGGCGATACGATCGACCGGCATGCCACCATCCGGGGGCTGGCCAACGCGCTGATCGAGATCCGTCAGGATCTGATCGCCCCGGAGGCAGGGGCCGGGGAATGGGCCGAGCGCTTCGCCCGGCTCCTCAAGCCTCTCGCCGCCCGGCCAGAGCTTCGGGAACCCAGGATCTTCGGGACACGCACCCGGGATCGCCTACGCCAGCATGGAGGATAGGCCGATGAAGGATATCGACGGGAAGACGCAGGTCGAGCTGGAGGCCGCCGCCTTCCGCAGGCTCGTCGAGCACTTGCGGGAGCGAACCGACGTTCAGAACATCGACCTCATGAACCTGGCGGGCTTCTGCCGGAATTGCCTGTCCAACTGGCTGAAGGAGGCGGCGGACGAGCGCGGCATCGCGCTCTCCAAGGAAGAATGCCGCACCCATGTCTACGGCATGCCCTACGAGGAATGGAAGGATCGCCACCAGGGCGAGGCCTCGGCCTCCCAGCGGGCTGATTTCGAGAAGTCGAAGTCCGGGCATTAAAACGGCTTCAACCAAATGACCATAACACTGGCGCCAATGCCATCAATCAGGGGCTTCATTCATGGATGACGCAGCTTTCAACACCGAATCCGTCGCGGCCGACCAGCTAAAGGCCTTCATCGAGCGCATCGAGCGCCTCGAGGAGGAAAAGGCCGGCATCGCGGGCGACATCAAGGACGTCTACGCCGAGGCAAAGGGCAACGGCTTCGACACCAAGGTCCTGCGCAAGATCGTCTCCCTGCGCAAGCGCGATTACGCCGAGCGCCAGGAGGAGGACGCGATCCTCGAACTCTACATGCAGGCGCTCGGGATGCAGTAAGAGGCTGGAGCCGTTGTGCAGGATCGCGTATCGCGCACGACACCGCTCCATTTAACGTTCAATATCGGTCGCCGCGACCCGAAGCCGGAGCCTGGTCTCCGGCTTTCGACGTTCATGGGTGAGGAACCTGGGAGCTGATCTCTCCCCCGCCACGCCGGGGAGCAAGCGCGGAAGAATGACCCCGCTGGCAACTTCATCATGCCGGTCGGCAGATCGCAGGTCCGCTCCGCAGGCATAGGAACGCATCGCTCAAGATCCGCAATTCTGAATCGATGCTGGATCCGCATGCGATTCGAGGGTGAATCCTTCGAGGCGGATTATGTCTTGCTGCGCCAGTCCGGTTTGAATCTGCAATAGACGGTGTGCTCTCGCCAGTATTACTCGACAAATGCTGGTTTCGCTGCAGTAGAGGCGGCATCTCACATGAATCGAGCCGATATGACTTCGTCAATGTCAGCTTTGTCTTGACTCGCCGGTTCTCCCCTGACGAATCGCACAACTGCCGTTTCTTCAACAATTGTGTGGTCAGCCTTAACCAATTCTTACGGATCGACTCCACCCGCACGGCCGAATCGGACATCTCTGACGGCGTTACGAGACATTGGAGTTTGCACCGACGGCGCCCTGAGCGCCGCGGTCGTCAGCGCTTCCGAGAAGCCCCTCACGCGGTGGCCTCCGGGAGGCTGATGTGCTTGGCATCCGGACTTCTCCGCGTGGGTTCGACATCCACGCGAGAGGGCATCAGATCAGCCGGCGCGCATGCCTCCCTGGTCCCGCAACGCTCTTCGAGCAGGAGACGACAGACGTGAACTGAGGCTAGGCAAAGCAAAAGGCCCACGAAGCGGGAACTTCGAGGGCCTTTGGAGTCACCGAGGGACGGCGACGGATTCGTTTGGCGACAATCCTTATGCCTCCCGACAAGCTGAGTGTCAACGACATCGGTTCCGGTGAACGCTCCCGCTTTGCCCTCACATGGGAGGGATACGATGCAGCTTGCATCGTCTGGAGGCCGGCGGCTGAGACATGCTGCTTTGGCCGCGAGGAAGTTCGCGCTCGAAACCGGGCGCACGGTCACACGTAAAGAACTCTCGGCGTCCGCTCGCGAAGCCGAGAAGGCGCTCGGCCTCAGCGCGCCGCAGCGTCTGGTGTTGAGCCAGCTGGTGGCGTGCTGGGGCGAGCTTGCGATGGATCGGCTGCTTGTTTGGCCGTCCAATCAGCGCCTGATCTCGACGACGGGCCTGTCGGAGCGCGCCGTGCGCAATGCCGTTCGGGCCCTCATCGAATGCCAGCTCGTCATTCCGAAGGATTCGCCTAACGGCAAGCGCTACGCCGTGCGCGATGCCGCCGGCACCGTTGTGGACGCCTTCGGGTTCGACCTCACGCCGCTCTATGCCCGCCGCGGCGAATGGACGGCGGTCCTGGCCGAGCAGAAGCGCCAGACGGAGAGCTTGAAGCGCTCCTTCGACGAGATCACCATCTGCCGCCGCGCTGCCGAGGAGGCCTTGAGCGCGCTGGCCCAGTACCATCCGGCGGTCGATCGCGGGCCCATCGAGAGCCGCCTGTCCACGCTCAGAGCCCGGACCCCGAAGCGCTCCGGAACAGCCCTTCCGGAGGGCCTGCTCGATGCGTGGAAAGAGATCCGGCAACGCGCCGAAGATGCCTTCTACCAGGCGGGCTGTGGCGGCACGCAATGCCGACAAATAGAACCAGAGAAAGGATCTCCGAGTGAGACTTGTGACAAGGGCATTCGGGTTGAAGCGCCGTCCGAGGACCCGGCTCCGTCCCGGCTGCCGCCGCTGCTGCCCGCCCTGGTCGCCGAAGCATGTCCGGTGGTGTCCGCCTGCGCTCATCCGATCAGCGATGCGGTCGATGTGGTCGCGGCAGGCCGCTTCCTGCGCGCATCCCTCGGAGCCCATCCGAGCGCCTGGAACGAGGCCGTCGCGGCGATCGGCGCCCTCCGGGCGGCGACAGCCGTGATCTATGTCCTGCAGCTCTACGACGACGACGTGTCGAGCGGCCGAAACCGGATCCGGAATCCGGGCGGCTATTTCCGATCCGTCGTGCGCATGATCGAGGCTGGTCGAATTGATATGGAACAGGAGTTGCTGAGTTTGAGGCGCCGCAGGATGGTCTGAGGATTGGGGAGGTGGGCTTTGCCAACGCCGGCGCTTCGCGCTCGCCTGTGCCGATCCGGTTCCCTATAAGGAAGCGACCACAACAAGCTGGAGACAACCATGAAGCTCGCCCGGGACCAAGTGTCCGATCCTGCCGACGCGGAGGCGCGCCGGAGCGTTGCTCCCGTCATCTGCTATCCGGTCGAAACCCTGCCGCGGCCCGATCTCGCAGCTTACCGGGCGGCGCGTGAGGGCTGGGAGAAAGTGGACGAGGTTGTCGTCCCGGCTAGGGACGCGCGCTGCTTCAGCGTGCCCGCCGGCTGCTTCTTCCGGATCGTCAGCATCGAGGGCCCGCAGGTGGGCGACCTCAATCTCTGGGCGGCGGACGATCTCGACGAGCGCTTCTTCTCCGGCAAGACGCGGGCGCTCAACGGCACGCATGTGTCCACCGGAGACCAGCTCTGGTCGTCCCTGCCGTACTTAAGGCCGATGGCGACGATCACGCACGACACTCTCGACTGGTACGGCTTCGACCAGTTCGGCGGCTCCGTGCACGACGTGATCGGCACGCGGTGCGATCCCTACACGCATCGTCTGCTCTCGGGCCAGGACTACCATTACTGCTGCCACTCGAACCTGACCCGTGCGCTCGCCCATCGGCTGGGTCGTCCCAAGGCTGAGGTCGAGCCGGCGGTGCACGACGTGCTCAACGTGTTCATGTGCACCGGCTTCACCCGCGATACGGGGCAGTACTTCATGAAGGCGAGCCCCGTCAGGCCGGGCGACTACCTGGAGTTCTTCGCCGAGATCAATCTGCTCGGCGCGCTTTCCGCCTGCCCGGGCGGCGATTGCAGCGCGGAGCATTCGAGCGATGCGGCGGTCTGCCATCCGCTCCTGGTGGAGGTGTACCGGCCCAAGGCGCCGCCGCGGGACTGGACCCCGCCGGCGCGCAATGCCTATGGCCGGCAGCACGGCGAATGAAGAGGCCCTCATCGGCGTGCCGATCCGGTGAAACGAAAAGGGGCTCCGCAGGGAGCCCCTCTCTTATCGCACCGCGTTCAGCGGTTTGACCGCCGGTCCGGTGAAGCGGTTCGTCGCCAGATCGCCCGCGGGCTTGCTCGAGAAGCCCATGTGCAGGCTGGGCTCCGCCGACATGAGGGCGCTCAGCGCCGTCGGCGGCTTCTTCGGAGCCGGGGGAGACTTCGCCTCAGGTGCGGCGGCGGTCTTCGCCTTCGTGACCTCTTTCGGGGTCGACCCCGTGACCGGAATATCGACAGGGCCCGCGGCGGCGACCACGATGGGGCGCAGGTCGGGCCGCGGCGGCGGGAGCGGAACAACCGCCATCTCCACGGGGCCGCGCAGCTCCGGGACGCCGGGAATCGGGTTCGTGGCGGCGAGAGAGCCCGGACGGGCCGGCGGGAGCGGGGCATAGGCTATGGCGAGGGTTCCGGCGACGGGCTCGACGTCCGTGTCCTCCGCATCCGGCCGCCGCGGCGGCATCGGCGCGAAGGCCATGCCCTTGGCGATGGACATCTCGGATTGCGCGTCCGGTCCCTGCTGCCAGGCCAGGGCCGGACCGGACGCCGTCTGGACGGTGCTGGGCGCACCGTTGATCCGGGTCGGCGGCAGAGGCGCGGAGGCCGGCGGGGTCAGATCCTCACGCAGGGCCGGTGCGATGGCGGCCATGACGGCTGGAGCGGGCGGTTCGGGACGCGGCTGGATCGCCACCGGAGCGCGGCGGGCCGGCTCAGGTGCCGGAGCCGGCTGCAGCGCCGCATAGACCGACGCGTTGGAATCGCTGGCATAATAGTTCTGCGCCGGCTGGGACTGTGGTTGCGGCTGACGGGACGCCATGATGGTCCGGCTGGGCCGCGAGGCGACACGGATCTCCTCCGCGTCCTCGTTCTCGTCGTCGTCGAGGCCGAACAGGGTGGCCCAGAAGCTCTTGCGGCGCGGCTGGGTGGCGACGGCCTCCTCGGCATCTGCATAGGCCGTGTAGCCGGCCACCGAGCCGCCCTTGGCGAGCACCTCGGCGCGGGCCTCGTCGTAGCCGGGCAGGGGGCGGCCGTCCGACGGGATGTGAACGGTCTTCCCGTCCGGGAAGATGCTCGCGAGCTGGGAGCGGGTCATGCGCGGCCAGGCGCGCACGCTGCCCACGTCGAGATGGACGAACGGCGTGTAGGCATTGGGATAGTAGCCGACGCCGCCGTTCTGCAGCCGCATGCCGATGGCGCGCAGGCGCGCGGTCGACACGTCCGGCAGGTAGAAGTCCATGGCCTTGCCCTGCATGTGCTGGCTGTTCTTGGCCACCACGCTCGATCGCCGGCGGAGCATGGAATTGGTCTGCGGCGAGCGATAGCCCGAGTTCACATGCACCGGCTCGTTCGAGCCGGACTCGCGGTAGACCTCCCACACCGTATCGAACAGGCGCGGGTCCATGCGGGTCGGCTCGTCGCGCCGCCAGTCGCGCAGGAACCAGTTGAGCTGCTGCAGGGCGCCGGAATCGTATTGGCCGTTGCGCCGGAAGGTGACGGTGAGGCTTTCCTTGGTGTTGTTGTTGTAGAGGCTCAGGGTCCGGGTATCGCCGTTGGCGACGGCATCCTGCGTGCCGCGCACCCCGCCCACCATGACGGCCAGAATGGCCGCAAGACCAATGCCGGCGCGATGCGCCAGGCGGTCCGTACGCAATACTCTCACTGTGATACTCGTCTTTACCGGGCCGCATCCGGGGATGCGGCAATCCTTATAGTGAAAGGATCTTTGCCGAAGACGGTTACCTTCGCGTTAAGTCAGGGTGAGAATTTCGTTGAAAACGGAACGGGATTTGGGAGCTATTCGGACAGGTTGAGGGCGGCCCGGACCTTGCGGTCGAGACCGTAGATGTCGTCGAACCGCTTCACCTCGCCCTTCTCGTCGATCGCGAGCGTGAAGTAGGTCAGGTGCACGGGCAGGGGATTGCTCAGCTGCACGGTGCGCTCGCCCTTGCCGATGAGCCCCCGCAACCGCTCCTCGGTCCATTTGCCGTCCCGGCCCATGATCTCCTCGGCGAGTTCGAAGGGCTTCTCGACGCGCACGCAGCCATGGCTGAAGGCGCGCTTGCTGGCCGAGAACAGGTTGCGGTTGGGCGTATCGTGCAGATAGACCGCGTGCTGGTTGGGGAACATGAACTTCACGAAGCCCAGTGCGTTGCGCTCGCCGGGCGGCTGCTGCACGACGATCCGGTCGCCCCGGCGGATGACCTTGTAGCCCTTGCGCGCCGCGTAATAGGGATCGTTGGCAAGCGCCGGCAGGATCTCCTTCTTCATGATCGACGGCGGGATCGTCCAGGATGGATTGACCACGAGATACTTCATGGTCTCGGAGAAGATCGGCGTCTGCGACTGCTCCTTGCCGACGATCACGCGGGTCTGGTGGACGACGGTGCGGCCATCGACCACCTGCAGGCGGTATTCGGGCACGTTCACCATGATGTGCCGCTGCCCCAAATCCGCAGGCAGCCACCGCCAGCGCTCCATGTTGGCGATCAGGTCCGACTGCCGTTGTGCCACCGATGGGCCGGACAGAGCGGCGATCGTCTGAGAATTGAGAACGCCCGTATCCGGCAGGCCCTTTTCCTTCTGGAAGGCAGCCACGGCGGAGGCCACGCGCTCGTCATAGACCGTCTGATTGTCCGGATCCTTCGTGAGATTGAACCGGGCGCGGATCAGAGGCACACGCGGATCCTTCATGCCCACGCGCAGGATCGGCCCTCGTGGAAGCCGGACGCTCGGCTGCGACGGGTGACTTTCGCGCAGCTTCGCCAGCCGCTCCTTCAGGGCCTTGTAGCCGGGATGCGGCGGGTTGTAGGCCTCGAGCGCTCCGCCCGCGTCTCCCGCGGAGGAGACGCGGCTCAGCACGTCACCGGGGGACGGGAGATCGAGCTTCGGGGTCACGAGCGGCGACAGCCGGGCGAGATCGATGCGCCCCCCGCGGGCGTCCCGGGCATAACGGATCACGGACAGGGAGAGCTTCACGTCGGCCCGAGCCCATTGCGCCGGCGGCGCATCCTTGCGCAGGCCCCGGTCGGGCAGAGCGTAATCGGCTGGATCGAGACCGTCCTCGTCGGCGGCTTTCAGGCGTTCCATCACGCCGCGGGCGGCAGGCGACCAGACCCCGTCCCGGGCCCAGACGAGGGGACGCTCGGCCTGAGCGTAATAGGCCGACAGGGCGTCCCGGTCCTTGCCGCTCACCCGCAGGTCGCGCATGGCGGCCTCGTCGGCGAGCAGGCCTTCCACGGCCATGCGGAAGAGATCCGTCTGCATCAGGGCGGTGACGGGCGCCGCATCGGGCAACGGGATGTCGATGACCGGGGAAGCCCTCAGATCGGCTGCCTCGACGGTGACGGGCGCAGGCTCGAGGAGCGGAATGGCTTGGGAAGCCGTGTCCGGCCTTGGCGGGGTGTCCGGAACGGCGGCATCGTGGAAGGAGGGTTCCGCGGGAGCGGTCTGGACGAGATCCGGCTGGATGCCGGCGTCTTCTGCAAGAGCGGCAAGGGGGAGGAGTGAAACAGACCCAATGAGGCCGAGCCAAAGTGCCGTCTTGCGCAAGCCACGCATGATCCTGCTCCTCGTCGCAATGAAGGTGGAGGCTCGAAAGTCCCCCATCGAAAGGATTTCGTCAGTGTTCCCGCACACGTTCTGTTACGCTTAACGCACAAAACGCCATGCGGCTTCACCCTCTAGGTCAAGTTCCTTCAATTTTCTGTAAAAAAGCCCGAGCACGGCGGGCCTCCCGCCTCCATACGAACGATGCGACCATCGCCTGCGAGTAGGCCGGACGAGGTATGAAGGGTCGAACCCGCGAGTGGGAATCGCCGAGGCGATGCCAGGAGAAGGGTAAACCGGCCGTTGACAGGAGGCAGGCGGCGCGCCCGGGCCGAGACGGGTTGATCCGCAGAGCGCGGCGGCCAATATGTGTGCAGGACCATTCCGTTAGACCGATCCCAAGCAGGCCATCGCCCGTGACCTCCCTGACAGCCTCTCCCATGCATCATCCGTCCACCGCCGGCGCCGCGCAGGCCGAACTCGGGCTGCTGCCCGAATGGAACCTCTCCCACCTCTATCCTGGCATGGACAGCGAGGCCTTCAGGCAGGATCTCGCGAAGGCCGAATCGGAGTGCCGGGCCTTCGCCGCCGCCTATCGCGGCAAGCTCGACGGGATGGCCAGAGGCGAGAACGCGTCGGAGCGGCTGGACGACGTGGTGAAGCGCTACGAGGCGCTCGAAGATCTGCTCGGCCGCCTCATGTCCTACGCGGGCCTTGTCTATTCCGGCGACACCACCGACCCGGTCCGGGCGAAGTTCTACGGCGACACGCAGGAGCGCCTGACCGCCGCCTCGACGGAGCTTCTCTTCTTCGGGCTCGAACTCAATCGCATCGAAGACGCGGTGCTCGACAAGGCGGTGAGCGAGGAACCGCTCAGGCATTACAAGCCCTGGATCGAGGATCTGCGCAAGGACAAGCCCTTCCAGCTCGAGGACAAGATCGAGCAGCTCTTCCATGAGAAGTCGGTGACGGGCCGCTCGGCCTGGAACCGTCTGTTCGACGAGACCATCGCGTCGCTGCGCTTCACGGTGCGCGGCGAGGATTTGCCCATCGAGCCGACCCTGAACAAGCTGCAGGATCCGGACGAGAGCGTGCGTAAGGACGCCTCCGACGCCCTGGCCAAGACCTTCAAGGCGAATCTTCGCACCTTCACGCTCATCACCAACACGCTTGCCAAGGACAAGGAGATCTCGGACCGCTGGCGCGGCTTCGAGGACGTGGCCGATTCCCGCCATCTGGCGAACCGGGTCGAGCGCGAGGTCGTGGAGGCCATGGTGTCGGCCGTCCAGGAAGCCTATCCGCGCCTGTCGCACCGCTATTACGCCCTGAAGGCCCGGTGGTTCAAAAAGGACAAGCTCGACCATTGGGACCGCAACGCGCCCCTGCCGAAGGTCGAGCAGCGCACCATTTCCTGGAACGAGGCGAAGGATACGGTTCTGTCGGCCTATTCCGCCTTCTCGCCGCGCATGGCCGACATCGCGCAGCGCTTCTTCGACGAGGGCTGGATCGATGCGCCGACCCGTCCCGGCAAGGCGCCCGGCGCCTTCGCCCACCCGACCGTGCCCTCGGCCCACCCCTATGTGCTCCTGAACTACCAGGGCAAGCCGCGGGACGTGATGACCCTGGCGCATGAGCTCGGGCACGGGGTGCACCAGGTCATGGCCGGCCCTAACGGCGCGCTCATGGCGCCTACGCCCCTGACCCTCGCCGAGACGGCGTCCGTCTTCGGCGAGATGCTCACCTTCCGCCGTCTCCTCGACCAGACCGTCGATCCGGTCCAGCGCAAGGCGATGCTGGCCGCGAAGGTCGAGGACATGATCAACACGGTGGTGCGCCAGATCGCGTTCTATTCCTTCGAGCGCAAGGTGCATCTGGAGCGTCGCAACGGGGAGCTCACGGCCGACAAGTTGTGCGAGCTCTGGATGTCCGTCCAGGACGAGAGCCTCGGGCCGGCGATCCGGCTCGGCCCGGGCTACGAGAGCTTCTGGACCTACATCCCCCACTTCATCCACTCGCCGTTTTACGTCTACGCCTATGCCTTCGGCGATTGCCTCGTGAACTCGCTCTACGGCGTCTACGAGCGGTCCAACGAAGGCTTCGTGGACCGCTATTTCGCGCTCCTCTCGGCGGGCGGCACCAAGCACTACTCGGAGCTGCTCGCGCCCTTCGGCCTCGATGCGGGAGATCCGGCCTTCTGGCAGATCGGCCTGTCCATGATCGAACGGCTGATCGGCGAGCTGGAGGCGATGGAGACCCCAGCCTCCTAGCATTTTGCCGGGCGACCCGGAGACCGGCCGCCCGGGCCTGCACACGATAAGAACAGAACGAACACGGATGGGGCTGGACCGGGAGGTCGACCATGGCGGTTCGTATCGGGAGCCAGGCTGAGGACCGGCTGAGCGGAACCAAAGCGGCGGACACGATCTACGGGTACGATCCCAATGCCCGGACGCCGCCCACGGTGGCGGCCACCATGATCGTGTCCGGCCTGGACAACCCGCTCTATCTGACAGCGGCGCCAGGTGATTCCCGGCATCTTTTCATTCTCGAGAAGCGCGGGCTCGTGAAGGTCCACGACACCGGAACGGGCCAGACCCTCGGCGGACCCTTTCTCGACGTCTCGACACAGGTTGCGACCGCCGGGGAGCAGGGCCTCCTCGGGCTCGCCTTCGCGCCCGATTTTGCGACGAGCCGGCGATTCTACGTCTATCTCAGCACGACGGCCGGCGATGTCGAGATCCGGGAATACAGGACGCAGGCGTCGAACCCGCTCGTTGCGGATGCCGGCAGCATGCGGCTCATCGACCGGATCGACTACCCGTCGTCCACCAACCACCGCGGCGGGTGGATCGGCTTCGGACCCGACGGCTATCTCTACGTGGCGACCGGCGACGGCGCGAACGGCGCCAATGCGCAAAGCATCGGCAACCAGCTCGGCAAGATCCTCAGGCTCGACGTGAAAGCCGACGCCTTTCCGTCCGACCCGGCGCGGAACTACGCCCTGCCGCCGGACAATCCAGCCTCGATCGAGGGCATTGCTGGCAGTGCGGCGGGCACCGGCATCTATGCGGCCGGCCTGCGCAATCCCTGGCGCGTGAGCTTCGACCGCCTGACCGGCGAGATGATGATCGGCGATGTCGGCCAGAGCACCACCGAAGAGATCGATCTGGGGCGGGCGGGCGCCAATTACGGCTGGAGCGCCACCGAAGGCCCGTTCGATCCCCGGGCTTTCCCCAATTTCACGAACCCGATCCACGCCTATGGCCGCGATCTCGGCGTCGCGGTCACGGGCGGCTACGTCTATCGCGGGCCCGAACCGGATTTCCAGGGGATCTACTTCTTCTCGGATTTCGGCACCAGCGGCATCTGGACCCTGCAGCGCGCCTCCGGGTCATGGTCGTTCAAGGATCTCACCGGGCAGGTGGCCGTCGGGGGCGGTCCGATCGGATCCGTCTCGTCGCTCGGGGAGGATGGAGCCGGCAACCTCTACCTCGTCGATTACGGGGGCAAGATCTTCCGTCTGGACCTCAGGTCCGGCACTGGCCCGGACATCCGGGCCGATGCGGCGGACGTCCTCAGCGGCGGTGGCGGCAACGACCGGATCTTCGGCGGCGGCGGCAACGACTCGCTGTACGGAGGCGCCGGCAACGACACCCTTCGGGGCGGACCGGGCGCCGACCTCCTGTCGGGTGGAAGTGGCGTCGACTATGTGGATTATCGTGATTCCTCCGGACCTGTGCGCATCGACCTCGCACGGAAGACCCAGGCGGGCGGCGATGCCGCAGGCGACCGCCTGGTCGGCATCCAGGGCGCGCTCGGCAGCGCGTTTAACGACGCGCTCAGGGGCTCCGGGAGCCACGACACGTTGCGTGGCGGCGCCGGCGACGACAGCATCTCGGGCAATGCCGGCAATGACAGGCTTTATGGCGATGCCGGTCAGGACACCCTCGTCGGAGGCCCAGGGAAAGACTGGATGTCCGGAGGACCCGGGGCCGACGTGTTTCGCTGGAGGTCGGCCGGGTCCGCCGGGCCGGATCTGAACAGCGCCGATGTGGTGCGCGACTTCAGCCACGGGGCTCACGATCGCCTGGATCTGGCGGCGATCGACGCCAACAGCCTGCGCGGCGGCAACCAAGCCTTCGCGTTCATCGGAAGGGCCGATTTCACGGCGGCCGGGCAGGTCCGGTACGAGGTCTCGGGATCCGAGACACGCGTTCTCCTGAACACGGATGCGGATCATGATGCCGAGGGCATCATCCGCCTCATGGCGATCCGCAGCCTGAAGGCGGGAGACTTTCTCCTGTAGCCAAGCCGAGCGCCCACCCCGGTAAAAGGCCGCGGAAGGACGCCCTGGCGCTCGGCAGACCACGCCATATCTAAAGCTCTCCAGTTCAGAGCAAGAGATTCCACGTCATGGCCGATACCGACCGCGAAGCGAACCGCTTCTCCGCGCGCGCCGCCCGCTATGCCCGCGTGGGCGCCAACATGGGCGGAGTCGCGGCCCGCATGGCCGGCTCCCGGCTGTTCGGCGGCGATGCCCGCGACGCGTCCAACGCGGCCGTGCTGGCGCAGGCGCTCGGCGGCCTGAAGGGGCCGATCATGAAGGTGGCGCAGCTTCTGGCCACCATTCCGGATCTGATCCCGCCGGAATACGCCGCGGAGCTTCAGAAGCTGCAGAGCGAGGCGCCGCCCATGGGAGCGGCCTTCGTGAAGCGGCGCATGCAGGCGGAGCTCGGGGCGCAATGGCAGAGCCGCTTCGGCTCCTTCGATCTCACCCCGGCCGCCGCCGCATCCCTCGGCCAGGTCCACCGCGCATCCACGAAGGACGGGGAGAAGCTCGCCTGCAAGCTGCAATATCCCGACATGCAGTCGGCCGTGGAGGCGGACCTCAAGCAGCTCGAGCTCGTCTTCGCCCTTCACCGGCGCATGGATCCCGCCATCGATACCCGCGAGATCGCCAAGGAGATCGGAGAGCGGGTGCGCGAGGAGCTCGATTACGAGCGCGAGGCGAAGCACGCAGCCCTTTATGCCCAGGCCCTGACCGATGTGGCGGAGGTCCGGGTGCCCCGGGTCCATCCGGACCTGTCCACCCGGCGGCTTCTGTCGCTCGAATGGCTCGAGGGCGAGAAGATCCTCGGCTTCACCGAGGCTCCGGTCGAGATCCGCAACCGGCTGGCGGTCGCCATGTTCAAGGCCTGGTGGCACCCCTTCAGCCATGCGGCCGTCATCCATGGAGATCCGCATCTCGGCAACTACACGGTGTTCTCCGAGGACGGGGAGGCGCAGGGCATCAACCTGCTCGATTACGGCTGCATCCGCATCTTCCATCCCCGCTTCGTGGGCGGCGTGGTCGATCTCTACCGCGGCCTTCAGACGGACGACCGGGCCCGGGTCGTCCACGCCTACGAGACCTGGGGCTTCAAGAGCCTCTCGAACGAGCTGATCGACATCCTCAACATCTGGGCCCGCTTCATCTATGCCCCGCTCCTCGACGACCGCGTCCGCACGGTGGCCGATGGGGTCAAGCCCGGCGAGTACGGCCGCCGCCAGGCCTTCGAGGTCCACAAGGCCCTGAAGGAGAAGGGGCCGGTCACGGTGCCGCGCGAGTTCGTCTTCATGGATCGTGCGGCGGTGGGTCTGGGCGCGGTCTTCCTGCATCTGAAGGCCGAGCTGAACTACCACCGGCTCTTCGAGAACGAGATCGACCGCTTCTCCCTGGACAACCTGGAGCATAAGCAGAA
The DNA here is from genome assembly GCF_013307435.2 of Microvirga terrae. Classification (NCBI taxonomy): domain Bacteria; kingdom Pseudomonadati; phylum Pseudomonadota; class Alphaproteobacteria; order Hyphomicrobiales; family Methylobacteriaceae; genus Microvirga; species Microvirga terrae. The sequence goes on along the minus strand of NZ_CP102845.1, from coordinate 4,665,696 downwards.
AGAGGCTCTGGCCGCCGCCGGTTTACCAAATCCGGTGTAATGAGGTTGCATCTTTCGCCGGTTGGCCGTAGAGGCTAACGGTAGGGTAGGGGCAACCGATGAAGATCGCTTTCGTTCACCAGAACTTTCCGGGCCAGTTCCTGCGTCTGGCCCGGACCTTCGTGGCCGAGGGGCATGAGGTCGTGGGCCTCGGGATGGTCAAGCAATGCGCCATCCCGGGCGTGAAGTACTTCTCCTACGACGCGGTGCCTGGGCCGGACGACGCGCCTTACCAGAACCGCTACTCGCCGGTCATTCCACGCCTGCGTCGGGCCTATGGAGTCGCCTACCGGGCAAAGGCGCTGGCCAGCCAGGGCTTCGAACCGGATGTCGTCGTGGTCAATACCGGCTGGGGCGAAAACCTGTTCCTGAAGGACATCTGGCCCAAGGCCCGCCATGTGGCCTATTTCGAATATTATTACCACGCCAAGGGGCAGGATCTGGACTTCGATCCCGAATTCCCGGTCACCAACGAGGAGGTGATCTGGCGCCTGCGCCTGAAGAATTCCATGCAGCTCGGGGCGCTCGACGCCGCCGACCTCGCCGTGGCGCCGACCCGCTACCAGCGGGACACGTTCCCCACCTACCTGCGCGACCGGCTCGCCATCCTCCATGACGGCATCGACACCCACAAGCTCCTGCCGGACCCTCAGGTCAGGCTCCAACTCGGCGAGAGCGGGCCGCAGCTGACCCGCGAGAAGCCCGTCGTCACCTATGTGACACGCAACATCGAGCCGATGCGTGGCGCGCACGTGGTCTTCAAGAGTCTGCCCTATCTTCTCGACATCGATCCTGACCTCAGGGTCGTCATCGTCGGCGGCCGCGGCACGAGCTATTCCGGCTCCGCGCCCAACGGGCAGTCGTGGTTTGATGTGTTCAAGGCCCGGATCGAGCGTCCGATCGACTGGTCCCGGGTCCATTTCGTCGGAAACCTGCCCTATGACCAGTTCGTGAAGGTCCTGCAGGTCTCCTCGGCCCATGTCTACATGACCTATCCCTTCGTGCTGTCCTGGTCGTCCATCGAGGCCATGGCGCTCGAATGCCGGATCGTGGCCTCGGACACCGAGCCGGTGCGGGAGGTCATCCAGGATGGGGTGAACGGGCGCCTCTTCCCCTTCTTCGACGAGAAGGCCCTGGCTGATCGGGTGCGCGAGACGCTCGCGGAGAAGGAGAAATCCGCCGCCATGGCCGCCGAGGCCCGCCGGATCGCCGTGGCACGATATGATTACGAGACAGTCTGCCTGCCCCAGTGGCGAGAATTCCTCGGGATCAAATGAGCGCAAAATGCATTCATAAAGTTTTCGTTTGGAGCCATTCGAAAGATTGCGGCTCCTCATCGCATGCGCTAAACGCAGCAGTTAACAAGTGACGCTGAACAGGGCTTTGAAACATGGCCGATACAAAACATGCGCCGCACGGGGGCTACAGTCCGGATATGGACAGCCGCGCTCATGAGGCGACCTATCAGGGATTTGTCCAGTTCGCCGAAATCGCCACGGCGGTCATCATCTGCCACGTGCTGGCCCTCGCGGTCGGCGGGATCAAGCATGCCTGGCTGACGGCGATCTTCGGCGTGATCCTCTCGCTCGTGGCGGGCGGCATCGGCGCGATGGCTCCATCCGTCGGCGTTCGGGCTCCGGCAGCCGTCGGCGTCCTCCTCCTGCTGGCGCTCATCTTCTACTGAGCGGCGGACGATCGCCTGACAGAAACGAGACAAGAGCTTGTATCCAAGCCGTTGACCACATCTTAGGGGGGCCTACATGCGGATCGCCGTTCTCTCCGAAACCGATGGAGCGGAGACTCGCGTTTCCGCCACCCCCGAGACGGTCAAGAAATACAAGACGCTCGGCGCCGACGTGGTCGTGCAGGCCGGGGCAGGGTCCAAGGCCGGCATCCCCGATGCGGAGTTCGAGGCGGCCGGCGCTTCGCTCGCCGGGACCGCCGAGGAGGCCCTGAGGGATGCCGATGTCATCCTGAAGGTCCGCCGCCCCGCAGAGGGCGAGCTGAAAGGCGCCAGGCCCGGCGCGCTCGTCATCGCGATCATGGATCCCTACGGCCAGGACGCAGCCCTCAAGGCGCTGGCCGACGCACAGGTCTCCGCGTTCTCCATGGAGCTGATGCCCCGCATCACCCGCGCCCAGGTGATGGACGTGCTGTCCTCCCAGGCCAATCTCGCCGGCTACCGGGCCGTGATCGATGCCTCCGCCGAGTATGGTAAGGCGTTCCCGATGATGATGACCGCGGCCGGCACCGTGCCGGCAGCCCGCATCTTCGTCATGGGCGCCGGCGTCGCCGGCCTCCAGGCCATCGCAACCGCCCGCCGCCTCGGCGCCGTGGTGACCGCCACCGACGTCCGGCCCGCCGCCAAGGAGCAGGTGGAGAGCCTGGGCGCCAAGTTCGTCGCCGTGGAGGACGAGGAGTTCAAGCAGGCCGAGACCGCCGGCGGCTACGCCAAGGAAATGTCGGCCGAGTATCGGGCCAAGCAGGCCGAGCTGGTCGCGTCCCACATCGCCAAGCAGGACATCGTCATCACGACGGCCCTGATCCCCGGACGGCCGGCGCCGAAGCTCGTATCCCGCGCCATGATCGAATCCATGAAGCCGGGCTCCGTGATCGTCGATCTGGCGGTGGAGCGCGGGGGCAATTGCGAGCTGGCCCAGCCGGGCCGGGTGGTGGAGCATAACGGCGTGAAGATCGTGGGCCACCTCAACATGCCCGGGCGCCTCGCCGCAACGGCCTCCAGCCTCTACGCGAAGAACCTCTACGCCTTCGTCGAGACGCTGGTGGACAAGGAAACCAAGGCTCTGGCCGTGAAGTGGGACGACGAACTGGTCAAGGCCACCTGCCTGACCCGTGACGGCGCCATCGTCCACACCGCCTTCCAGCCGACCGCTTAAACCGTCCAGGGGAGGACACCATGGCAACGCTTACGCCCGAACAGGCCGTCGAACAGGCCCGAGCGGCGGCAGAGGCTGCCCGCCGCTCGGCCGAAGCCGCCCAGACCATCGCCGATCAGGTGGCGGATGCGGCCGGAGCCGCGGCCGCCGCCGTCACCCACGGGGCCGTCGACCCGACGGTGTTCCGTCTGGCCATCTTCGTCCTGGCGATCTTCGTCGGCTACTACGTGGTCTGGTCGGTGACCCCGGCGCTGCACACGCCCCTCATGTCGGTCACCAACGCCATCTCGTCCGTGATCGTGGTCGGCGCCGTGCTGGCGGTGGGCGTCGACGTGGCCCCGGCCCTCGGGGAAGGCCCGATCTGGGCCCGGGTGCTCGGCTTCATCGGCCTCGTCCTGGCGTCCATCAACATCTTCGGCGGCTTCCTGGTGACCCAGCGCATGCTCGCCATGTACCGCAAGAAGGGGTGAGGCGATGTCGGCCAATCTAGCCTCGATCCTCTACCTCGTCTCCGGCGTCCTGTTCATCCTGGCGCTGCGAGGCCTGTCGCACCCCACCACGTCCCGGCAGGGCAACCTCTACGGCATGGTGGGCATGGGGATCGCCATCCTCACCACCCTGTTCGTGTCCCCGCCGAGCGGCTTCGGCGGCTGGATCCTGGTGATCTTAGGGTTGGCCATCGGCGGCGGCGTCGGAGCGGTGGTCGCCCGGCGCGTGCCCATGACGGCGATGCCCCAGCTGGTTGCCGCGTTCCACTCCCTGGTCGGTCTCGCGGCGGTCCTTGTCGCGGCCGGCGCGCTCTATGCGCCCCAGGCCTTCGGGATCGGCTCGGTCGGCACCATCCACGGCGGATCGCTGTTCGAGATGGCTCTCGGCGTCGCCATCGGGGCGATCACCTTCACCGGTTCCGTGATCGCGTTCCTGAAGCTCGACGGACGCATGTCCGGCAAGCCGATCCTGCTGCCGAGCCGGCACCTGATCAATATCGGCCTCGGCCTCCTGCTGCTGGTCCTGCTCGTCGCCTTCATCCGCACGGAGAGCCACGCGGCATTCTGGCTGATCGTGCTCGTCTCCTTCGTGCTCGGCGTCACGCTCATCATCCCCATCGGGGGCGCCGACATGCCGGTGGTGGTGTCGATGCTCAACTCCTATTCCGGCTGGGCGGCGGCCGGCATCGGCTTCACGCTCGGCAACCTCGCGCTCATCATCACGGGCGCGCTGGTCGGCTCCTCGGGCGCGATCCTGTCCTACATCATGTGCAAGGGCATGAACCGCTCCTTCATCTCGGTGATCCTCGGCGGCTTCGGCGGCGAGACGGCAGCCGCCGCCACCGGCGCGGTCGAGAGCCGGCCTGTGAAGCAGGGCTCGGCGGACGATGCCGCCTTCATCATGAAGAACGCCGCCAAGGTCATCATCGTGCCGGGCTACGGCATGGCGGTCGCCCAGGCGCAGCACGCGCTGCGCGAGATGGCCGACGAGCTGAAGGCCGAAGGCGTCGAGGTGAAATACGCCATCCATCCGGTGGCGGGCCGCATGCCCGGCCACATGAACGTGCTGCTGGCGGAAGCCAACGTGCCCTATGACGAGGTGTTCGAACTCGAGGATATCAACGGCGAGTTCCCGCAGGCCGACGTGGCCTTCGTCATCGGGGCCAACGACGTCACCAACCCGGCCGCCAAGACCGATCCGTCCTCCCCGATCTTCGGCATGCCGATCCTCGACGTGGAGCGGGCCAAGACCGTGCTGTTCATCAAGCGCGGCATGGGCTCGGGCTATGCGGGCGTCGAGAACGAGCTGTTCTTCCGCGACAACACCATGATGCTCTTCGGCGACGCCAAGAAGGTCGTGGACGAGATCTTAAAGAATCTCTGATCCGCTCTGCCCTTGAATGTTTCATGCCCGGCGTCGTGCCGGGCATTTTCGTTCATGTCATCACCGGCCTCGTACCGGTGATCTCGGTTGGAAAAGAACGGAGCTTTCCATCGCGAGAGATGGAATGACGGCTCACGCAAAAGCTGGTTTAAGGGGCTGTCGTCTGTCCCGGAAATCCCTCATGTCCCCGATCACCCTCCGTACCGCCCTCCCGGCCGACCGGGATGCCGTCATCGAGCTCATCCACCAGCTTAACGTCTTCGAGGCCGACCTCGTCGGCGACCGGCGGCGCGACTACAAGGCAGCGGCGGAATATTACGACGAGCTGATGCAGCGCCTGTCCCGGCGCAACGGCCGCATCGTGCTGGCGCAGGCGGAAGGGGCGACGGTCGGCGCCATGGGCTTCTCGCTCGATCAGGACGCCGCCTATGTGGCCGACGGCTTCCGCAATCACGGCACGGTCACGGACCTGATCGTGCACGACGACTGGCGCGGACGCGGCATCGGGCAGATGCTGCTCAAGGAAGCCGAGCGCCTAACGAAGGAAGCGGGGCTCAAGCGGCTCTTCATCGGCGTCCTGGTGGCCAATGAGAGGGCGGACCGCACCTACCGGGCCTTCGGCTTCGAGCCTTATGTCTCGATCCTGTCCAAAGAGTTGTGAGGACCGGGCCAGGCCTCATCCCACGTTGTGAGCATCGTCAGCTTCGGCCAGCGGACCGGCCAGTCTTTTGCCAGAATCCTTTCGCGGTAAACGTTCATCTTGTGACCGAACGCCCGTGTCGGTCGCACGATCAGATCCAGAAGATCCCGAGTCCCATACGGGGCTATCACCTCGATCCTGCCGCCGATCGAGCGCGCCGCAACAGCGGTTGCTGTCTCAGGCCAGTGGGCAACGGCATCGAAGGCGTCACGATACGGCGCATCCCCGTTGCGAAGATGCATGCGGGCCTGGTTCTTGACCGACCAGTTCTGGCCCGGATCACGCTCGCGGAGCCGATGCTCGACGGCGCCGTCACGTTCCCCTCGGGTGTCAACCGGATCGAAGAAGATCACATCCACGTCGGTCAGGCATGAGACGTCGATCGTTCGCCCGTGCAGCACGTCCCAGGCGGGATTGCGGATGAAGCCGGCGCCGATCCAGGCATCAGGAAGCCCGAGACCCTCCACATGCGAAAGAAGCGCATGCAGGTCCGCATGCGCTTCGAAAAGACTTTGGATGTCGGCGATGGTGTGGAGGGGAGGGGCTGGGTTCATGCCGCCCCCCGCGACGGCACTTACGAGCGGAACAGGCCTGCCACGCCGCCCTGCAGCCGGGAGCTGCCCTGGCGGGCGACGCTGTTGCTGTTGTCGAGAGCGAGCGCGCGCTGATAGCTCTCGAGAGCCTGGCTCCGGTCGCCCTTGCGCTCGAGCGCCACGCCGCGCCAAGCCCAGGAATCGGCATCCTTGTTGTTGACGTTGAGGGCCGCGTTGAAGTCCTCGATGGCCTTGTCGTACTGGTTCGTCGCCACGAAGCTCTGGCCTCGTGCGGCATAGGGAGCGCCGACGAAGGGATTGCGGTCGATCGTGGCGTCGAAGTCGAGGATCGCCTGGGGGTGCATGCCCTGGCGCTGGTAGAGTAGGCCGCGGGAGTGGAGCGCCTCGGCCGATTCGGGCAGCAGGCGGGTCGCCATGTTCAGGTCGCTGAGGGCTTCCTGGTACTGGTTCTGGGCGCGGTACAGATTGGCGCGCCCGATATAGGCCGGGCCGTAGTTCGGATCGGCCTGAATGGCCCGGGTGAAGTCGGCGAGCGCCTGGTCGTTGCGGTTCGTCTGCCGCAGGGCGAGCGCGCGGTTGGTGTAGGCCGGCGCGTAGTTCGGGTCGAGCTGCACCGCCTTGGAGAAGTCGGACATGGCGCTGCTGTAGTTCCCGACGCGCGCATAGGCGGCGCCGCGGGTGTTATAGGCGCTCGGATCATTCGGGTTGCGCTGGATCACGTCCGACAGGGACGAGATGTTGACCGTGCTCGTCCCCTGCGTGTCCTCTTCCACGACGGCAATGCGCTGGGTGGGGCCGCCACCGGTGGTGCTGCAGGCGGCGAGACCGAGGGCAACGAGCGTCAGGCTCAAGGGGGCCAATTGGCGAATCGATGGGGCGAACACCTTCGTCTCCAGCTTATTTACTCAAGGTACCGGGAGCGGCACTCTGGCGGGAAATCCTTAACAGCCGTGAAACAAGGCATCAAAAAGGCGCCGGCGCAAGAGGCGTTGTAACTAAGTTCGCCAGAGTACGAAACAGACCCCCAGATATGCAAACAGCGCCCCGCTTGACGCGACGGGCGCTGGTTCACAACCGATCGGCGAGGCCTTTTACAGGCCCGCTCGAAGAGCTTAGCGGGTCGGACGGGGCTTGGAAGGCAGCAGGCCTTCGCGCTGCATGCGCTTACGGATCAGCTTGCGGGCGCGGCGAACGGCCTCAGCCTTCTCGCGGGCCTTCTTCTCGGACGGCTTCTCGTAATGACCGCGAAGCTTCATTTCGCGGAAGATGCCCTCACGCTGCATCTTCTTCTTGAGAGCGCGGAGCGCCTGATCGACGTTGTTATCCCGGACAAGAACCTGCACGCGAATTCCTCGTGTTTGAACCGTTTCGATTGTGACAAAAAACAATGAGGCGCGTCATGCGCACCTCTATCTGGTCGGCGTCGATACCAGAAGAAGCCTTGCCTGTCCAGGGTTGCCTCTCAAGAAAAGCGCCGTTCCAGGGGCAACGGCCCCGGTCTTGAATGGTTCAGCCCTGGTCGGGGAAAACCCGGGTGACATGTCCCATCTTGCGGCCCGCGCGGGCCTCCGTCTTGCCGTAGAGGTGCAGATGAGCCCCCGGCTCGGCCAGGATCTCCTCCCAGGCATCGACATCGTGCCCGATCAGGTTCTTCATCTCGACCCGACGCCCGAGCCGGGCGGTCTCGCCCAGAGGCCAGCCGCAGACCGCCCGCACATGCTGTTCGAACTGCGAGGTGGCGGCGCCGCCCAGCGTCCAATGGCCGGAATTGTGCACCCGGGGGGCGATCTCGTTCACCACTAGGCGCTCGGACCCGTCGTCGGTGACGAGGAACAGCTCGACGGCGAGAACGCCCACGTAATCCAGGGACTCGGCAATCGACCGAGCGATCCGGACCGCCTGCTCCTCCGTGTCGGGCGAAACGCCGGCCGGAACCGCAGTGGTGTCGAGGATATGGTTGCGGTGCTCGTTGGCGCACAGGTCATAGGCGGCGAACGCGCCGGACGCGGTTCGCGCGGCGACCACCGAGACCTCCCGCTCGAAGGGCACGAAGCCCTCCAGGATGGAAGCCGCGCGCCCGATCTCGTCCCAGCCCGCGATCGGGTCGGCCTCGGGGCCGATCTTCACTTGGCCTTTCCCGTCGTAGCCGAAGCGGCGGGTCTTGAGCACGGCGGGCCGGCCGATCCGCTCGACAGCCTCGGCGAGTTCGGCCTCGCTGGACACGGGCGCGAAGGGCGCGACCGCAATGCCGAGGCCGGCGATGAAGCTCTTTTCGAGGAAGCGGTCCTGCGACACGGCCAGGGCCTGGGCGTTGGGGGCCAGCAGGGCGTGGGCGCTCAAGGTGGCGGCCGTTTCGCTCGGCACGTTCTCGAATTCGTAGGTCACCACGTCGACCGCCTTGGCGAAGCGCACCAGATTCGCCTCGTCCTCGTAGGCCGCGATGGTGTATTCGGTCGCGACCTCGAAGGCCGGGCTGTTTTCCTCCGGCGCATAGACATGCGTCCGCAGGCCCAGCTGCGCCGCCGCCATGGCGATCATGCGGCCAAGCTGGCCGCCGCCGAGGATTCCGAGGGTGCAGCCGGGACGGATCATCGGTTCCTCAGCCTTCGTTGGAGGGGCGCTCGGCCACGCTTTCGCTCTGGCGCTGCCGCCAAGCGTCGAGGCGCTCGGCGAGAGCGGGATCGTGCAGGGCCAGCACGGCCGCCGCCAGCAACGCCGCGTTCACCGCGCCGGCACGGCCGATGGCGAGGGTGCCCACGGGGATACCGGCCGGCATCTGGACAATGGAGAGCAGGCTGTCCTGGCCGGACAGAGCCTTGGATTCGACCGGGACGCCGAAGACGGGCAGGGGGGTCATGGCGGCCGCCATGCCGGGCAGGTGGGCGGCCCCTCCGGCGCCTGCGATGATGACCTGGAAGCCCTCGGCCCTGGCGCCCTTGGCGAAGGCATAGAGCCGGTCCGGCGTGCGGTGAGCGGACACGATGCGGGCCTCGTGGGCGATCCCGAGCGCATCGAGCGTCTCGGCCGCGTGGCGCATGGTGGCCCAGTCGGACTGGCTGCCCATGATGATGGCAATGGGAGGATGCGCCATGGCGTGGCTCCGGCTTCAAGGCCTTCAGATCTTCAGCCGGAATAGCGAAGCCGCCTCGGGCAGGCAAGGCCGTTCCCGCGAAGGCGCTGAATTCTCACGCGATAATGTCTGGGGTGAGCTGATCCTCGAGCCGGATGATCTGGTCCTTGAGGGAAAGCTTGCGCTTCTTCAGGCGCTGGACCTGCAGCTGATCGCCGGCCACCATGCTCTCCAGGGCGTCGATGGCCATGTCGAGATCACGGTGTTCCTGCTTCAGACGGGCCAATTCCGCTTCCAGTTCAGCCAATTCGGTCATTGAAAATACCTAGAGCCTCGGACCCAAAGTGGATTCCACCGTCGGGATCGATCCGATGCTCGATCCCTCCGGCGGCGCATCGTTGGGCGCGGAAAACCGGGTCCCCATTTCCGCACGATGCGCTAGATGCCCGGCCGACTTGCCTCTGGGCCAAGAGGGGCGGAAGTATGCTCTCGGGCCCTGTGGAGAGCAAGATCGCCCGATCATCTTCTACTCTCGATTCTTCGAATTTCGCCTTCGACTCGCCACACTCTGTCTGCCACAATCGGCCTGTCAGTAGATCGAATAGGAGGAACTGACATGCCGCTGCAGAATCACCTGACGGAACTGGAACGGAAGCATCGCGCCCTCGAGCGCGAGATCCAGGATACCCTCAACAGACCGTCGGCAGATGACATGAGGCTGGCAGAACTCAAGCGCAGGAAGCTTCAGCTCAAGGATGAGATTACCCGACTGAGAAGCTCCGAATCGGCGTTGCACTAGCCGTAGAATTCCCTGCAATTTCCCACCTGAAGAAGCCGTCGCTTCACCCAACGAGCGGCGGCTTTTTCATGGGCGCCTCACAGATACGCGGCGACGCCGTCATAGATCAGCTTGGCGCCCACGAGGATCAGCAGGACATAGACGGCCGTGTAGAACGCCTGTCCGGATACGCGGCGCACGAGGAGGACGCCGGCCCAGGTCGAGGCGATGGCCACGGGAAACAGGGCACCCGCCGTCGCCATGTTCTCGAGCGTAAACTGCCCGAGGGCCAGATAGGGCGGAACCTTGATCCAGTTGACGAGCGCGAAGAGCACGGCCCCCGTGCCGACGAAGATGTCGCGCGGCAGCCGCTGGGGCATGACATAGATCTGGAAGGGAGGGCCGCCCGCATGGGCCACCATGCTGGTGAAGCCTGTCACCCAGCCCCAGAAAATGCCGCGTGGAACGTCGGCCGGCGCGGGCTTCGGCGGGGTGGCCCGGCGTTCCACCACCATGCGGCGGATGGCGAAGGCCACCGAGATCACGCCCACGGCCAGCTTGACCGCCGCATCGGAGACCTGGGCGGCCAGGAGATAGCCCGTGACGATGCCCGAAACGGCGCCCAGGAGCAGGATCACCACGTTGCGCCGGTCCCAGGCATGCCGGTAGGCCCAGACGGATACCACGTCCTGGACGATCAGGATCGGCAGGGTGATGGCGGCGGCCTGAACGGGCGAGACCACGAGCGCCATCAGGGGGAGCGAGAGGGCGCCGAGCCCTGAGAAGCCGCCCTTGGCAAAGCCGAGTAGGATCACCGCGGGAATGGTGGCGGCATAGAAGAGAGGATCGGTAATCACGACAGCACTCGCCGAAAGTCGACTCACCGAAAGTCGCCCCTGACCACGGCTTGGGGGCCTGCTACCACAGCAGGCGCTTGAAGTCTCATGCACAGAACGCAACGGGGAACGCCATGCCATCCGCCCAGAGCCGGTATCACGAGGTCTATGCCGGCTGGAAAGCTGATCCCGTAGGCTTCTGGGAACAGGCGTCCCGGGAAATCGACTGGATCAAGCCCGCGGAGGCGGTGTTCGACCCGCAGGCGGGCGTCTACGGCCGCTGGTTCGTCGGTGCCGAGTGCAACACCTGCTACAACGCCGTCGACCGGCACGTGGCCACGCGTGGCGACCAGCCGGCGATCATCTACGACAGCCCCGTCACCGGCACCAAGCGCAGCATTACCTATGCGGAACTGCAGGACGAGGTCGCAACCCTCGCGGCCGTGCTGCAGGACATGGGCGTCGCGAAGGGCGACCGGGTCGTCATCTACATGCCGATGATCCCGGAGACGAGCTTCGCGATGCTGGCCTGCGCGCGCATCGGGGCCATTCACTCCGTCGTCTTCGGCGGCTTCGCCGCCAAGGAACTCGCGACCCGCATCGACGACGCACGGCCGAAGATCATCCTGTCCGCGTCCTGCGGCATCGAAGGCGGGCGCGTCATCCCCTACAAGCCGCTCCTGGACGAGGCGATCGCCTTGTCCTCGTCAAAGCCGGAGGCCTGCCTCGTCTTCCAGCGGCCGCAACTCGCCTGCGCCCTCGCCGAGGAGCGCGACCGGGACTGGGCCGGCGCCGTTGCGGCGGCCAGGTCCGAAGGCCGGACGGCGGACTGCGTCCCGTTGGCGGCGACCGACCCGCTTTACGTGCTCTATACGTCGGGCACGACCGGCATCCCGAAAGGCGTGGTGCGCGACAACGGCGGCCATATGGTCGCGCTCAAATGGTCCATGGGCCACTTCTTCGGCGTGAAGCCGGGCGAGGTGTTCTGGGCGGCCTCCGACGTGGGCTGGGTGGTCGGCCATTCCTACATCGTGTACGGGCCGCTCCTGCACGGCTGCACGGCCATCCTCTACGAGGGCAAGCCGGTGGGCACGCCCGACGCAGGGGCCTATTGGCGGGTGATCTCGGATCATGGGGTCGTGACCCTCTTCACCGCGCCGACCGCCTTCCGGGCGATCAAAAAGGAGGATCCGAAGGCGGAACTCCTGAAGACATATGATCTATCGTCGTTCCGAGCCCTGTTCCTGGCCGGCGAGCGGGCGGATCCGGACACGGTCAAATGGGCCGAGGACATCCTGCAGGTGCCCGTCATCGACCATTGGTGGCAGACGGAGACCGGCTGGCCCGTGGCCGGCAATCCCCTCGGGCTCGGCGCGCTTCCCGTCAAGCATGGATCGCCCACGGTGCCGATGCCGGGCTACACCCTCGAGGTGCTGGACGAGGGCGGCAAGCCCGTCGGGCCCAACACTATGGGGGCCATCGTCATCAAGCTGCCGCTGCCGCCCGGCGCCCTGCCGACCCTGTGGCACGCGGACGGCCGCTTCCGGGATTCGTACCTGTCGGTCTATCCCGGCTACTACAACACCTCGGACGCGGGCTATCTCGACGAGGACGGCTACATCTGGGTCATGGGCCGCACCGACGACATCATCAACGTTGCGGGTCACCGCCTCTCGACGGGTGGCATGGAGGAGGTGTTGGCCTCGCATCCGGCGGTGGCGGAATGCGCCGTGATCGGCATGAAGGACGCGCTCAAGGGCGAGGTGCCGTGCGGCTTCGTTGTTCTGAAGTCCGGCATCGACCGGCCACCGGAGGAGATCGAGACGGAGCTGGTGGCGCTGGTGCGTGACAAGATCGGGCCCGTGGCCGCCTTCAAGCTCGCGATCACCGTGGCACGCCTGCCCAAGACCCGTTCGGGCAAGATCCTGCGCGGCACCATGAAGAAGATCGCCGACGGCGATTCGTGGTCGACGCCGGCCACCATCGATGACCCAATGATCCTGGCCGAGATCGGGGACGCGCTGCGGGCGAGGGGGCTGTCCGTCTGAAGGGGACATGAGGATGCCGGATTCCGCCGAGGACGAGCAGGCGCGTTTCGAGGCTCTGTTGGCGCAGGCTCTCGGAGACGACGACAAGACCCTGGCCCACCGCGCGACCAAGAATGTGCGCAGCGAGGCGCGACACGATGCCGTCAGGGCGAAGGCGAGCTTCGAGCGTCAGCGCGACAGGCCCGCGAAGCCGCGCCGACGGCGGCCGCGCCGCCAGGAGTGAGTGGACGCCCCCTCAAGGAAAAGGCCCGGATCGCTCCGGGCCTTCTGGGTAGAAATCCTACTCCTCGTCCTCGTCGTCGCGCCTGAGCTGCTTGAGCTTGGCGAAGACCGAGTTGACGTCGATGTTCTCTTCCTGCGCCGGCTTCGGGCGGCTCATGTCGGCGAAGGGATCGACCCGCTCGGGAGCCGTGGAGACTTCCGCCGGCATCAGGGTGCCGCCATGCTCCTGGGTCTCGACCTGCGGACGGTCCTTGGCGGCGCGCTGCACCTCGAAGTCGAGATCGATCTGTGAGCAAAGGCCGAGCGTCACCGGGTCCATGGGCGACAGGCTCGCCGAGTTCCAGTGCGTGCGGTCGCGGACCTGCTGGATCGTGGTCTTGGTGGTGCCCACCAGGCGCATGATCTGCGCGTCCTTCAACTCGGGATGGTTGCGCACGAGCCAGAGGATCGCATTCGGGCGGTCGTGGCGGCGGGACACCGGGGTGTAGCGCGGCCCCTTCTTGACCCGCTTCTGCTCCGGCAGCTTCACGCGCATCTCGGCGAGCCGAAGGCGGTGGTTCGGGTTGGCCTGCGCTTTCTCGATCTCCTCACGGGTAAGCTGGCCCGTGGATACGGGGTCGAGGCCCTTGATGCCTGCCGCGACTTCGCCGTCGGCGATGCCCTTCACCTCGAGCGGGTGGAGCTTGCAGAAATCGGCGATCTGATCGAACGACAGCGATGTATTCTCGACGAGCCAAACGGCTGTCGCCTTCGGCATCAACGGTCCCTGGGACATGGATGTGAACCTCCTTCAGGCCGGGCGCCGGATGTCGGCGCCGCACGGCAAAACTCTCTCGCGCTCCGAACCGGCCCGGACCGGAGCATCTCGTCTCACGATGTGAGGGAAACGAGATGATTATAGGGATCGTGCCGGGATGTTGCAAATTTTAAAGGCTCAGCACGATCTTGCCGATGTGCTCACCCCCGTCCATCCGCGCATGAGCCTCGGCCACGTCCTCGAAGGCGAAGCGCGAGTCCAGGACCGGCCGGCACCGGCCCTGCGCCAGGAGCGGCCAGACCTTGTCCTCGAGCGCCTCGGCGATCTCGGCCTTTTCCGCCGGCGACCGCGGGCGCAGGGTCGAACCCGTATGGGTGAGCCGCTTGACCATCAGGCGGCGGAAGTCGACTTCGGCCTTGGGGCTCTGGAGAAAGGCGATCTGAACGATCCGGCCGTCCTGGGCGGCAGCCTCGTAGTTGCGGGTGATATAGTCGCCGCCGACCATGTCGAGGATCACGTCGACGCCTCGGCCCCCTGTGGCCTCCTTGGCGGCCACCACGAAATCCTGGTTCCGGTAGTTGATCGCCACATCGGCCCCAAGTCGCAGGCAGGCGTCGCATTTGTCCGCCGATCCGGCGGTCGCGATCACCGTGGCGCCGAAAGCCTTGGCGAGCTGGATCGCCGTGGTGCCGATTCCGGAGGTTCCGCCATGGACGAGGAGCGTCTCGCCCGATCGCAGACGCCCCCGGTCGAACACGTTGGTCCAGACGGTGAAATAGGTTTCCGGGATGGCGCCCGCCTCCTCGAAGGAAAGGCCTGCGGGAATCGGGAGGGCGTTGCTCTCATGGACCACCGCGTAATCCGCATAGCCCCCGCCGGGGACCAGAGCCATGACCGGTGTGCCGACGGCAAACCGCGCGGCGTCGTGACCGGCGGCCGCGACCTCGCCGGCAATCTCGAGACCGAGGATGTCCGGAGCGCCGGGCGGTGGCGGGTAGCCGCCCTGCCGCTGAATCACGTCGGGGCGGTTCACGCCGGCGGCCTTCACCTTGACCAGGATTTCGCCCTCCTTCGGCACGGGTACCGGGCGCTGGACAACCTTGAGAACCTCCGGCCCACCGCTCCCCTCGGCAATGACGGCACGCATCATCTGCGGGATCTGCCCCATTTTTCCCTCCTTTGGTCAACAAGCTCCCGGGATATAGGCCCCGTTGGCAAGGAATACATGCCGGATTAACGTTGACGATGAACAGGAGGAGAATGCCATGGCCCTCGACCCCTTCGCCGATGAGCCTCGCCAGATCATGAGCGGGCACGAGATCGGCCAGGATCTCTCGATGCTGTCCATCGACGAACTCGACGAACGCGTCGAGATGCTGGAGCAGGAGATCGCACGCCTCAAGGAGGCGAGGGACCGGAAGGAGAATTCCCGTGCGGCCGCGAGCGCCTTCTTCAAGCTCGGCCAGGGGTGAGGCCGGGAACCGAGGTCCATGTAACGAAGGAACGTCCTTAACGGCCCGTTAACCATTGCCGGGTTAGATGTCAGGCATCCGGGCCTCGTCCTGGATGCCGAGTGGCTTCGAAGCCTACTCTGTTTGACGCTTCCCTGTGAGACTTGAAGAGCCGCCGCGAGCGGCTCGATTTTTGTGGTTGGCGCCTTAACCTTAAGAAGAGGTTACCGAGGCAAGACCAGCGGGACCGTCCTATAGTCATCTCAACAGGTCGCAACCTCCGTCGTTCGGTGCGGAGGGCAGGTTTTTGGGAGATGTGCGTGAACGAACCCGACGTGATCCAGCTCGATGTCGATCCTGTCCGGTTCGGACAGAGTTTCGTGGGGTCCGAAGCCTTCAAGGCCCTCTTCCAGGAGGGCATGGAGCTCATCGAGGAAACCGCCGCTTATCTCGACGGCCCCGGCCGTGAGGAATCCCGCAATCTGCCGCGCCAGGAAAGCCTCGTCTATGCCAGCGAGAGCATGCGCCTCACCACCCGCCTGATGCAGATCGCCTCATGGCTGCTGCTGCAGCGCGCAGTGGCCGAAGGGGAGATCTCCCCTGATCAGGCGCAGCTGGAGAAGAACCGGGTCCGCCTGAACTCCCATGACACCGCCACCACGGTTTCCGAATACGAGACGCTTCCCGAGCGCCTGCGCGAGCTGATGGGCTTGGCGACACGGCTTCACACCCGGATCCTCCATCTCGAGCGCCTCATCGCCGAAGCCGGAGCGCCTTCTCAAGCCCCGGTTCCTAACCCGGTCGCCACGCAGCTCGGCATGCTCCAGCGGGCTTTCGGGCTGACGGAGTAGCGGCTTTGGCCCGGCCCGGGTCGCCATCGCCCGGACAAGCTCGGCGATGGCGGCGTTACACTGCGGCGTTCCTGGCCAGGGCAAGAGAATGAGCCAAGAAAAAGCCCCGCCGAAGCGGGGCTTTTGCATTCCGGTCTGAAGAAACCGACGCGAGGCGCCAGCTTACTTCTTGCCGCCGAGGCCCAGGCCGCCGAACTTCGAGTTGAAGCGCGACACGCGACCGCCACGGTCGAGCAGCTGCTGCTGGCCGCCGGTCCAGGCCGGGTGGGTGTTCGGGTCGATGTCGAGGTTGAGGGTGTCGCCCTCTTTGCCGTAGGTCGAGCGGGTCGTGTACTCGGTGCCGTTGGTCATGACCACTTTGATGAAGTGGTAGTCGGGATGATCGGTTTCTTTGCGCGCCATTGCCATAGTCCTTCTTGCGGCCAGCCAGATCTGGTCAGCCCGCAATGTTGAGATCGAGCCTGAATTGATGAATGCGCGCCTATACCTCACTTAAGACCTTGAAACAAGCCGGGCTAAAGGTGCTAAACCGCCCGATGTCGCAATTCCCGAAGACGTAAGGTGTCATGGCCGACCATTCCCAAGGGCAGAACCGCCCCAAGGCTGCGCTGAGCGCCCTGAAGCCGCTCGTTCCCTACGGCCTGGCTTACAAGGGGCGGATCGCGGCGGCGCTGGTTGCCCTCGCCATGGCGTCGGCTGCCACTCTGGTCGTGCCGATCGCGGTCAGGCGGGTCATCGATTTCGGCTTCTCGGAACAGGGCCGGGCCTACATCAACGCCTATTTCGCCCTGCTGGTCGTGGTCGTGGGCGTGCTCGCCCTGGCGAGCGCCCTTCGCTACTACTGCGTCATCACCCTCGGCGAACGGGTCGTGGCCGACCTGCGCTCCGCCGTGTTCCGGCACCTGACTTCCCTCGATCCCGCCTTCTTCGACCAGACCAAGAGCGGTGAGATCGTCTCCCGGCTCACCGCGGACACCACCCAGGTCAAGGCGGCTTTCGGGGTCAGCATTTCGATCGCCCTGCGCAATCTCTTCCTCTTTCTTGGCGCGACCGTCCTCATGATCATCACGAGCCCGAAGCTCTCGGCGCTCGTGCTTCTCGCCATCCCGGTCATCGTCCTGCCCCTGGTCTTCTCCGGCCGGGCCGTGCGGCGGCGCTCGCGCGCCGCCCAGGACCGCCTCGCGGATGCTTCCGCTTATGCCGCGGAGGCGATCGGGGCTGTCAGGACCATGCAGGCGTTCGGCATGGAGAGCCTCACCGCCGCCCGCTTCGCTGCAGCCGCCGAGGACGCTTTCGACGCGGCCAGGCTGTCGACCACCATGCGGGCCTTCCTGACCGGGGCCGGCATCTTCCTGATCTCGGCGAGCGTGGTCGGCGTGCTCTGGTACGGCGCCCAGGACGTCCTGGCCGGGCAGATGACCGGCGGGCGCCTGTCGCAGTTCGTGCTCTATGCGGTCTTTGCCGCAAGTTCTCTCGGCCAGCTCTCGGAGGTCTACGGCGAACTCGCCCAGGCGGCCGGCGCTGCGGAGCGCCTGGGCGAGATCCTTGCCGCGAAGCCGGCCGTGGAGCGGCCGCGCCAACCCGAAGCGCTGCCGGAGCCGCCGCTCGGCACGGTGGCTTTCACGGATGTGCACTTCGCCTATCCGACCCGGGCCGACCAGCGCGCGGTCCACGGCCTGAGCTTTGCCGTGCAATCCGGAGAGCGGGTCGCCATCGTCGGGCCCTCGGGAGCCGGCAAGAGCACGATCCTTCAACTGCTGCTGCGCTTCTACGATCCTCAAGCTGGAACGATCCGGGTCGACGGGGTGGCGATCCAGGAGGCGGACCCCTTTGCCCTGCGAGCCCGTATGGCCCTCGTGCCTCAGGAGCCGACGATCTTCGCCGCCTCCGTCCTCGACAACATCCGCTACGGCCGCCCCGACGCCAGCGAGGAGGAGGTGCGCCGCGCTGCCGAACTCGCCTCCGCGGACGGCTTCATCCAGGCCCTGCCGGAGGGCTACCGGTCCATGATCGGCGAGCGCGGCGTGACCCTGTCGGGCGGCCAGCGCCAGCGTCTCGCCATCGCCCGGGCGATTCTCAAGGACGCCCCGATCCTGCTCCTCGACGAGGCGACCTCGGCGCTCGACGCGGAGAGCGAGCGCAAGGTCCAGACCGCCCTCGACCGGCTGATGGAAGGCCGCACCACTCTGGTCATCGCCCATCGCCTGGCTACCGTGCGCTCCGCCGACCGCATCCTGGTCATGGACAAGGGCGTGATCGTCGAGGAGGGCACCCATGAGACGCTCCTTGCCCAGGGCGGTCTCTATGCCCGTTTGGCCAGGCTCCAGTTCACGAGCGCCGAGGAGCATCACGAGGCGGCCGAATAAAGTCTCCGCCCGACCCATGTTTGCCATGCTTTCATGGGAGACAGGACCTGCACAGGCGATTCGTCCGGCCGGGAGGACGGCATGGTGGTCAGCAGGAGGCACCCTCAGGATTCCCCCCGCATCAACGTCCTCGAGCCGTGGGATCTCCAGTACTGGTCCGACCGCTGGAACGTCCCGCGCCAGCAGGTCGTCGACACCATCCGACGCGTCGGCGATCAGGTCCATGACGTCGCGCTGGCTCTTGGGAAGAGGTAAGCGCGAAGGTCTGCCGTTCTGGTGTGCCCGTCCGGGCATGCTAGAACACGGCTCATGCCCGATCTTTACCCACCTATCGAACCCTTCGACGCCGGCATGCTCGACGTCGGGGACGGGCATTGCGTCTACTGGGAAGTCTGCGGAAATCCGGCCGGACAGCCGGCCCTCGTTCTCCACGGAGGTCCCGGCTCAGGCTGCACCGCGAATGCGCGGCGCAGCTTCGATCCGAGCGTCTACCGAATCGTGCTGTTCGATCAGCGCGGCAGCGGGCGGAGCACACCCCATGCGAGCGAACCCGGCATCGACCTGTCCACCAACACGACCGCCCATCTGATCGCCGATATCGAACGGCTGCGGCAGCATCTCGGGGTCGAGCGCTGGCTGCTGCTGGGCGGCTCTTGGGGCTCGACCCTGGCGCTCGCCTATGCCGAGCGACATTCGAAGCGTGTTTCGGCCATGGTGCTGTTCAGCATCGCCACCACCACGATGGCCGAGATCGACTGGATTACCCGGGGCGTCGGGGCCTTTTTTCCCGAGGCGTGGAGCCGGTTCAGGGCAGGCGTCCCGGAGACGGATCGGGAGGGAAGCTTCCCTGAGGCCTATCACCGCCTTCTCATGGATCCGGATCCTGTCGTCCACGAGAAGGCCGCACGGAACTGGTGCGACTGGGAAATGGCCCTCGTGGCGGTGCATCCGGGCCACAAGCCCCATCCCCGGTATGAGGATCAGGCATTCCGCTTGGGGTTCGCGCGCCTCGTCACCCATTACTGGCGCCATCGCGCCTGCCTCGAGGAGGGGGCTCTGCTGCGCGACGCCGGCCGCCTTGCCGACATTCCCGGCATCCTGATCCACGGCCGGCTCGATATCGGGGGTCCGCTCGTGACGCCCTGGAGCCTTCAACGGCACTGGCCCGGCAGCGAACTCATTGTCGTGGCCGCGGCCGGGCACGACGCGCGCGATCCGGGTATGACCGAGACCATCGTGGCCGCGACGGACCGGTTTGCGCGGCTCACCGCTCCGTGAGCTTCAGCTCGATACGGCGGTTGCGGGCATAGGCCTCCTCCGTCGTTCCGCTGTCGAGGGGCTGGAACTCGCCGAAGCCGGCGGCGACGAGATGCTGGGGCTGGACGCCGCGGGCGACGAGCGCCTGCACCACCGCGATGGCGCGGGCGGAGGACAGGGCCCAGTTCGACGGGAACTGCGAGGTGTTGATGGGCCGCTGATCGGTGTGGCCGTCGACGCGGATCACCCAGGGGATGTCCGGCGGAACCTGACGCTCCAATTCGATGAGGGCGGAGGCGATGCGGTCGATCTCGCCGGAGGCCTCCGGCCGGAGGAAGGCCTGGCCGGCCGGGAAAAGCACCTCGGACTGGAATACGAAGCGGTCGCCGACGATGCGCACGTCGGGCCGGCTGCCGAGGATCTGCCGCAGGCGGCCGAAGAAGTCGGACCGGTAGCGGGCGAGCTCCTGGACCCTCTGGGCCAGAGCCACGTTGAGGCGGCTGCCGAGGTCGGCGATGCGGGCCTGGCTTTCCTTGTCCCTGTTCTCGGACGCGGACAGGGCGTCCTCGAGGGCGGCCAGCTGACGGCGCATGGCGGCGATCTGCTGGTTGAGGATCTCGACCTGGCTCAGGGCCCGGCCGGTGGCCTGACGCTCGGTTTCGAGCTGGGTGCCCAGCTCCTGCGCCTGAACCTGCGCGGCGCCGCCGCTGTCGAGAAGGCTCTGCAGGCGCGCCCGCTCGGCCTCGTTGGCGCGCAGGGTGGTCTGCAGGGACGTGACCGTGTCCTCGATGGTGCGCCGGTTCGAGCGCTCGAGGGAGAGAAGGTCGGTCAGTTCCGAGATCTGGCGGTTGAGGCGGTCGAGCACCGTGTCGCGACCCGACAGCTCGCGGGACAGGAAGAACTGGCCCACCGTGAAGACCGAGATCAGGAAGATGATGGCGAGCAGCAGCGTCGACAGGGCATCCACGAAGCCAGGCCAGTAATTGATCTGGCCGCCGCGCCCGCGCCGCCGGCCTCCTGCGCTCGAGACCGGCATCAGGGCAGCCTTTCACGGGAGAGGCGGTCGAGCACCTGCTTGAGCTCCTTCTCGCGGGCAGCCTGAGCCTCGACCCAGTCGCGGATCATCTGTTGCTCTGCGCGCATGTGCTGCACGAGACCCTGCACGCCCTCGGCCAGATTGGCCATGGCCTGGGTCGCGGCCCGGCCGCCAGCACCGTCGTTCACGGCCGCGGTGAGGCGGTTCAGCGCCACCGTCAGGTCGTGCGAGGTGGCGCCGGAGCGCAGGGACGTATCGGCCGGCGTGTCCATGGTGGAGGTGGCGAGCCAGTCCTCCAGCTCCGTGTAAAAGCGGCTCTGAGCTTGGCCGGCCTGAAGGTCGAGGAAGCCCAGGACGAGGGAGCCCGCGAGGCCGAAGAGCGAAGCCGAGAACGACAGGCCCATGCCCTGCAGGGGGCCGGCCAGGGAGTTCTTCAGCTCGTCGAAGAGCACTGCCGTGTCCTGGCCGGTGCGCAGCGACGAGATGATGCGCCCGACCGAGCCCACCGTATCGATCAGGCCCCAGAAGGTGCCGAGCAGGCCCAGGAACACCAGAAGGCCGGCGAGATAGCGCACGATCTCCCGGCTCTCGTCGAGGCGGGCCCCGATGGAATCGAGTACCGAGCGGGTCGCGGCGACGGAAAAGCCCGCCTGGCCGGGACGGTTGCCGAGGAGAGCCGCGAGGGGCGCCAGCAGGACCGGCGGGGAGGGGGCGACGAGCCCGTCTTCGGATTGCCGCAGGGTGTTGACCCACCGCACTTCGGGAAAGAGCCGCCAGACCTGCCGGATGGCCAGCACGATGCCGATGAACATGACGCCCAGGATCAGCGCGTTGAGGCCGGGATTGGCCTGGAACGCCTCCCAGATCTGCCGGTAGAGGATGAAGGCGACAAACCCTGCCAGAACCAGGAAGACCGCCATGCGGATCAGGTAGATCCGCGGTGGGGTAAGGGGTTGGTCCGCCATCGCTATCCTGTGCGTTCGTGCTTCGGGCCTGCTCTAGAGCCTCGGACCCAAAAGTGGAATCCACTTTCGGGATCGATCCGATGCTCCTCGCCCTGAAGCGGCGCATCGTTCCCTGCGGAAAACCGGGGCCACTCTTCCGCACGATGCGCTAATGTGACCGCGCCCGTCCGAAGGATCAAGCGCGACCATGGTCCCCGTTGGCCGGCACGAACAGAAATATCGTCGGCGGAAAGACTACCCTTTGGCTTTTTTCAGCAGCTTGAGCAGGTCGCGATGCATGACCTCGTTGCCGCAGGCGATCGAGCCCTTGGCCATCGGGTCGCTGCCGCCGTCCGCGTCGGACACGAAGCCGCCCGCCTCGCGGACCATCAGGATGCCGGCCGCCATGTCCCAGGAATTCAGACCCCGTTCCCAATAGGCGTCGAAGCGCCCGCACGCCACGTAGGCGAGGTCGAGGGAGGCGGCGCCCCAGCGGCGCATGCCGCCCACATAGCCCATCACGGCGGCGGTCTCGCGCAGGAAGAGGCCGTGATCGCCCCGGCCGATATGGGGCAGGCCGCAGGCCACGACGGCATCGGCGAGGTCGCCGCGGGCCGCCACGCGGATGCGGCGGTTGTTGAGATAGGCGCCCTTGCCGCGCTCGGCGATGAAGAATTCGTCCTTGGCCGGATCGTAGATCACGCCGGCGACGATCTGTCCGTCGCGCTCAAGCCCGACCGAGATCGCGAATTGCGGCAGGCCGTGCAGGAAGTTCGTGGTGCCGTCGAGCGGGTCGATATGCCAGCGATGGCTCGTGTCGGTGCCCTCGACCACGCCTTCCTCCTCCATGATGAAGCCGTAGCCGGGGCGCGCCTTCTCGAGCGCCTCGCGGAGGATCTTTTCCGCCTTGCGGTCGGCCGCCGAGACGAAATCGCCCGGGCCCTTGCGGGAGACCTGCAGGTTCTCGACCTCGCCGAAATCGCGCTTGAGCGAGCGCGAAGCCTTCATCACGGCATCGGTCATGACGGTCATGAGGGGCGAACGGATCATCGGGCAGGTCCTGGCAAAGAGCGAATATCAATAGAAGGTGTGGTCGATGGACCACGGGGCGAGTTGCGTCAAGCGGTGGTCAACCGGGCCGAGACGCAAATGATCCCGGGCCCAGGGCATTTCATGCACTCAGCGCATGCCGAGGCGCTCCGCAGCCAGCTTCTCGGCGCGTTTGCGGTCCTCGGCGCTCATGTCCTTGAGCGCGTCGTCGAGCCAGGGGTCGGCGAGTCCCTGGGCGGCTGCCAGAATATGCCAGGCCGCCGCATCGACCTTGTTGGCGGGCACGCCGCGACCGGCGACGAGGAGACGGGCCAGACGGTTCTGCGCGATGGCATTGCCCTTGGCGGCGGCGCGGCGGAAATAGCGCGCGGCCTGGGATTCGCTGGCCGGAACACCGTCCCCGTTGAAGAGCAGGATCGCGTATTCCACTTCGCCGACCGAGCTGCCGTTGCGGGCGGCACGCTCGAACAGCCGGGCCGCATCCGCGGGACTGCGAGCGACGCCCCGGCCCTTGAGGTAGAGCACGCCGAGCGCATGCTGCGCATCCGGGATCTCCGCGGCGGCTGCCCTCTTCAGGAGTTCGACGGCCTTCTGCAGGTCCGCGTCGTTGCCGCTGGTGAGCAGGAGCAGGGCGAGATTGTGGGAGGCCAGCGGGTTGCCCTTGGCGGCGGCCTCTTCGAGCCAGGCGCGGCCCTGCCCGGCGTTTTTGGCCATTCCGCGGCCGTCGAGGGCCATCAGCCCCAGGGACGCGAGCGCATTAGCGTCGCCGCGCTGCGCCGCCAGGCGGTACCATTCGGACGCCTTCTTGGGATCCATGGCGATCCCGAGGCCCTGATTGTAGAGCTCGCCCAAGAGGGTCATGGCAGCCGCATCGTTGTTGTTCTTCTCCAGCCGCAGGGTCGCTTCGCGGAAGGCCGTTTCGTAGAGGCCGCGCTGATAGGCCCCGTAGGCGAGATCAAGCTCCTTGGCAGGGCTCGCGGTCGCGGAAGCCGCCAGCAGAACGCCGCCGATGATCCAGGACAGCCGCATCAGCGCGAGGCCTCCTGCCGGTTCAGGATCTCCAGGGCCGCCTTCACGGCCGCCGCTGGCCCGTCAGGATGGGACCAGACGGCCTCGCCCAAGGCGACGAATTCCGCCTGCGTGGCCGCCAGGGGCTCGACCGCGTCGAGGCTTGGCGCATAGGCCACGCACGGCGTCTCGAAGATCTCGGCCCACCAGGAGGCCCGCTCCACCACGCTCTCCAGAGAGGGCACGGATCCGTCCGGACGCGGCTCGCCGAAGAGCAGGTAGTCGGCCCCGGCTTCGCCGAGGGTCATTGCGTCATCCTTGGTTCGGATCGATCCGGCTCCGATGACGCGCTCGGATTTCAGGCGGTCTCGCAATTCGCGCAGGCGGGCCGGATCGCCCGGAACATGCACGCCGTCGGCGCCGCCCCGGGCCGCAACGGTCGCAAGGTCCGCCTCGCCTTCGGCTGAGACGATCGCGGCCGCGCCATGCTCCTGCGCTGCCGGGGCGAGCGCCTTGACCTGATTGATCAAGCTCCGCTCGTCGGCGGAGCCGAGCCGTAGCAGGACGGCCGCCACGGCTCCGGTGGCGCAGGCCTCGGCCAGGCGCGGCGCGAAGGAGGCGTCCTCCAGGACGGGGGTGATGAGGTAGAGGCGGGCGGCGGTATCGGCCATGGATCTTCGAGGTCACGAAAGAGGATAGACAGCATTCCCATAACGAAAACGGGGCCGTCTTGCGAGGCCCCGCTTGTCGGTGAGGATTGAGGCGAAAAGCGGAACGCTTATTCGGCAGCCTGGCGGCTCGTGCCGAAGGTCGGGTCGAGTTCGCCGGAGGCGTAGCGCTTGGCCATCTCGGCCAGGGTGAACACGCGCTTGATCTTGGAGGCCTGGCCGGCGGTGTTGAACTCCTGCAGACGCTGCTTGCAGAGCTTCGTCATCGCCTCCATGGCGGGCTTCAGATACTTGCGCGGGTCGAACTCGCCCGGGTTCTCGGTCAGGACCTTGCGGATCTGGCCGGTCATCGCCATGCGGTTGTCCGTGTCGATGTTGATCTTGCGCACGCCGTGCTTGATGCCGCGCTGGATCTCCTCCACGGGAACGCCCCAGGTCGGCTTCATCTGGCCGCCGTACTGGTTGATGATGTCCTGGAGGTCCTGCGGGACCGAGGACGAACCGTGCATCACCAGGTGGGTGTTCGGGAGCTTCTTGTGGATCTCCTCGATCACGTGCATGGCGAGGATCGCGCCGTCCGGCTTGCGGGTGAACTTGTAGGCGCCGTGCGAGGTGCCCATGGCGATGGCGAGCGCGTCGACCTTGGTCTCGGCCACGAACTTCACGGCTTCGTCGGGATTGGTCAGCAGCTGGTCGTGCGAGAGCTTGCCCTCGGCGCCGTGACCGTCCTCGGCCTCGCCTTCGCCGCTCTCGAGCGAGCCGAGCACGCCGAGCTCGCCTTCCACCGAAATACCGCCGAGATGGGCCATCTCGACCACCTTCCGGGTGACGCCGACATTGTAGTCCCAATCGGCCGGAGTCTTGCCGTCGGCCTTGAGGGAGCCGTCCATCATCACCGAGGTGAAGCCGGCTTGGATGGCGGTCATGCAGGTGGCGGGCTCGTTGCCGTGGTCGAGATGCACGCAGACCGGAATGTGCGGATAGATCTCGGTGACCGCATCCATCATGTGCTTGAGCATGACGTCGTTGGCGTAGGAACGCGCACCGCGGCTCGCCTGGATGATCACCGGCGCATCGACTTCGCCGGCCGCCGCCATGATCGCGAGCGCCTGCTCCATGTTGTTGATGTTGAAGGCAGGCACGCCGTAGCCTTGCTCGGCTGCGTGATCCAGAAGCTGCCTCATGGTAATGCGGGCCATTTAGTCCTCCGTCTTGGTTTTGGTTTTAAACAGCGCAGAAGCTGAACCTCAGCTTAAGCCATCTAGAGCATCGGCCCTAAAAGTGGATCCCGCTTTTGAGGCCCAGCCGATACTTGTTCTAACCTGGTGCATCGGTGAGGGCGGAAGGCTAGATCCCCTATCCCGCGCGATGCAGCGCGCTTTCGCTTGGCAGAGTGGGGAGCCACTCTGCCAAGCCTGGTCTCAGGCTCTCAGCGCTTCCACGCCGGGCAGCGATTTGCCCTCGAGCCATTCGAGGAAGGCGCCGCCTGCCGTCGATACATAGGTGAAGTCGTCCGCAACGCCGGCATGGTTGAGGGCCGCCACCGTGTCGCCGCCGCCCGCCACGGAGACGAGCTTGCCGTCCTTCGTGCGCTGGGCCGCATGGCGGGCCGCCGCCACCGTGCCCTGGTCGAAGGGCGCGATCTCGAAGGCGCCGAGCGGGCCGTTCCACACCAGCGTGGCCGCGTCGTTGATCGCCGCCGAGACGCGCTCGACCGACTGCGAGCCCACGTCGAGGATCATCTGGTCCTCGGGGATCGCGTCGATGCCGTAGGTGTGATTCATCGCGCCCGCCTTGAATTCATAGGCGCAGACGCCGTCGACGGGCAGGATGATGGCGCAATTGGCCTCACGGGCCTTGTCGATGATCCGCAGGGCGGTCGCGGCCAGATCCTTCTCGGCGAGCGACTTGCCGATGCCGAGGCCCATGGCGTGCACGAAGGTGTTGGCCATGCCGCCGCCGATCACCAGAGCATCCACCTTGGCGACGAGGTTCTCGAGCAGATCGATCTTGGTCGATACCTTGGCGCCGCCCACGATGGCGACGACCGGGCGTTTGGGAGCTTCCAGGCCCTTGGTCAGGGCATCGAGTTCCGCCTGCATGGTGCGGCCCGCATAGGCCGGCAGCACGCGGGCGAGACCCTCGGTGGAAGCGTGGGCGCGATGGGCCGCCGAGAACGCGTCGTTCACGTAGAGGTCGCCGAGTTTCGCCAGATCCTGCACGAAGGCCGGATCGTTCTTCTCCTCGCCCGCATGGAAGCGGGTGTTTTCCAGGAGCAGCACGTCGCCGTCCCTCAGGGCGGCGACGGCCTTGCCCGCGGCCGCGCCGATGCAGTCGTCGGCGAAGGCCACGGGCTTTCCGAGATGCGTCGAGACCGCTTCCGCGACCGGCTTCAGGGATTCCTTGGGATCGCGTCCCTTCGGGCGTCCGAAATGGGCGAGAAGGATCACCTTTCCCCCCTTGTCGGCGATCTCCCGGATGGTGGGCAGGACGCGCTCGATGCGCGTCGCGTCCGTCACCCGGCCGTTCTCCATCGGGACGTTGAGATCGACCCGGACGAGAACGCGTTTTCCCTTGACGTCGGCCTGGTCGAGCGTGCGGAAGGCGGTCATGAAGCGGCCTCCCTTAGATGAGCTTCGCCATGGCGACGGCGGTGTCCGCCATGCGGTTCGAGAAGCCCCACTCGTTGTCGTACCAGGACAGCACGCGCACGAAGTTGCCCTCCATCACCTTGGTCTGGTCGAGGTGGAACACGGAGGAATGCGGATCGTGGTTGAAGTCGGACGAGACGTTCGGCTGATCCGTGTAGCCGAGGATGCCCTTCAGCGGGCCGTCGGCGGCAGCCTTGATCGCCGCGTTGATCTCCTCCTTCGTGGTGTTCTTCTTGGCCACGAACTTGAAGTCGACCACGGAGACGTTCGGGGTCGGGACGCGGATCGACGAACCGTCGAGCTTGCCGTTCAGGTCGGGCAGCACGAGGCCCACCGCCTTGGCGGCGCCGGTCGAGGTCGGGATCATGTTCAGGGCCGCCGCGCGGGCGCGGTAGAGGTCCTTGTGCATCTGATCGAGGGTCGGCTGATCGTTGGTGTAGGAGTGGATCGTCGTCATGAAGCCCTTCTCGATGCCCACCGCCTCATGAAGCACCTTCGCCACGGGGGCGAGGCAGTTCGTGGTGCAGGAGGCGTTCGAGATGACCACGTGGTCCTTCGTCAGCTTGTCGTCGTTGACCCCGTAGACGACCGTGAGGTCGGCACCGTCGGCCGGGGCCGAGACGATGACGCGCTTGGCGCCGGCGGTCAGGTGCGCCGAGGCCTTCTCCTTCGAGGTGAAGATGCCGGTGCACTCCATGGCGATGTCGACGCCGAGCTCCCGGTGCGGCAGAGTCGCCGGATCCTTGATCGCCGTCACGCGGATCTTCTGACCGTTGATGACGAGGAACTCGCCGTCGACCTGCACGTCGGCCGGGAAGCGGCCATGGACGGAATCGAAGCGGAGCAGGTGAGCGTTCGTCTCGACCGGCCCGAGATCGTTGATGGCAACCACCTCGATGTCCTTGCGGCCGCTCTCCACGATGCCGCGGAGGATGTTGCGTCCGATGCGACCGAATCCGTTGATCGCGACCTTCACCGTCATAGTCTTAGCTCCCTTGTGTAGCGAGGCCTCAGGTCTTCTCGAGCCTCAGAGATTGTGTGTCCGGAGGACCTTCTCGGCCACGGCTTCGGCCGTGATGCCGAAGTGCTTGTAAAGGTCCTTGTAGGGCGCGCTGGCGCCAAACCCATGCATGCCGACGAAAATTCCGTCCGGGCCGATGACCGAATCCCAGCCGAAGCGCACCGCCGCCTCGACCGCGACCTTGATCGGCGCGTCGCCGATGACGCGGGCGCGGACCTTCTCGGGCTGGGCCAGGAAGAGGTCGAGCGAGGGCACCGACACGACACGGACGGCGAAGCTTTGCTCGTCGAGAAGCTTTTGGGCCGCGAGCGCAATCTCGACCTCGGAACCCGACGCGAAGATGGTCGCGCGAGCCTTGCCGTTCGCCGGCGAGAGCTCGTAGGCGCCCGTGGCCGAGAGATTGGTCGCGCCGCCGTCCCGCCGGACCTGCGGCAGGTTCTGGCGGGTGAGCGCCAGGGTGCTCGGCCCGTCGGTGCGCTCGAGGGCGAGCTGCCAGGCTTCCGCCGTCTCGATGGCATCCGCCGGGCGGAACACGCGCATCTTCGGCATGGAGCGAAGGGCGGCCAGATGCTCCACGGGCTGGTGGGTCGGGCCGTCCTCGCCGAGCCCGATCGAGTCGTGGGTCATCACGTAGACCACCGGAATGCCGGCGAGCGCCGCGATGCGCATGGCGGGACGGGCATAATCGGTGAAGACCAGGAAGGTCGCGCCGGCCGGCACGTAGCCGCCATGGAGCGCGATGCCGTTCATGGCCGCCGCCATGCCGTGCTCGCGGATGCCGTAATGGATGTAGCGGCCAGCGTAGTTGCCCGGCGAGATGGCGGTCAGGTTCTTGGTCTTGGTGTTGTTGGACGGCGTCAGGTCGGCCGAGCCCAGGATCAGCTCCGGCACCGCCTCCGTAATGACCTCGAGGGCGATCTCGCTCGCCTTGCGGGTGGCGACGGCCTGCGGCTCGGCGACGAGCCGGTCCTTCAGCCGGGCGACGGCGTCGGCCAGGCCTTCGGGACGCACGCCCTTCACCCGGCGCTCGAACTCGGCGCGCTTCTCGGCGGGCAGGGCCTTCAGGCGATCGGTCCAGGCCTTGCGCTGCCGGCGGCCCTTCTTGCCGGCCTTCGCCCAGGCGTCGCGGATGTTGTCCGGAATCTCGAAGGGCGCGTGGCTCCAGCCGTAGGCGGCCTTGGCGCCGGCCAGTTCCTCGGCGCCGAGCGGCTCGCCATGGGCCTTGGAGGTGCCGGCCTTCTTCGGGGCTCCGTAGCCGATGGTGGTCCGGCAGGCGATCAGGGTCGGCTTGTCGGACTTCTGGGCCCGGGCGATGGCGCGCTGGAGAGCCTTGGGGTCGTGGCCGTCGACGCGCACCGCGTTCCAGTTGCAGGCTTGGAAACGCTTCACTTGGTCAACGGAATCGGAGAGCGACAGCGGTCCGTCGATCGAGATCTGGTTGTCGTCCCACAGGACGATCATGCGGTTGAGCTTCAGGTGGCCGGCGAGCGCGATGGCCTCCTGGCTGATCCCCTCCATCAGGTCACCGTCGGAGGCGAGCACATAGGTGTAGTGGTCGACCAGGTCGCTGCCGTATTCGGCGTTCAGCATGCGCTCGGCGAGCGCGAAGCCCACCGCCGTGGCAAGGCCCTGGCCAAGGGGGCCGGTGGTGGTCTCGACGCCCGGGGTCATGAAATTCTCAGGATGCCCGGGGGTCTTCGAGTCGAGCTTGCGGAAGTTCCTCAGCTCCTCGATGGTCATGCCCTTGACGCCCGTCAGGTGCAGGAGCGAGTAGAGCAGCATCGAGCCGTGGCCCGCGGAGAGAATGAACCGGTCGCGGTCGGGCCAGGTCGGATCGGCGGCGTCGTATTTCAGGAATTTGGTGAACAGCACCGTCGCCATGTCGGCCGCCCCCATGGGCAGGCCCGGATGGCCGGATTTGGCTTGTTCGACGGCGTCCATGGCGAGGACGCGCACGGCGTTCGCCAGATCGGAATGGGTGACGCGATCGACGGGGACGGTATCTTGCACGGCGAGATCCACAAATCTTGAGGGCCCCGCAACGGGGCGGTCTGTCCGGAAAAGGCCCGGGCTCCTTAACACGCGGCCAAGGCGAGTCAAAGGCTGGAACGGCGTAATCCCCTTGAGGACCTCCGGTCCCGGTGCCGGCGAAATCGGGTGCCCCGCCTCCTCACGAGGAGCATTGTGCCGAAAACCGGGTCCACTTTTGCCCGCGATGCGCTCGAGCATCGGACCAAAAAGTGGGTCCACTTTTGGGATCGATCCGATGCTCAATTCCTTAAGCGGCGCATCGTTCGGTGCGGAAAACCGAGTCCACTTTTCCGCACGATGCGCTAGTGTCGTGCGCGATTCAGGAGGCATGATGGCGCCCACACTCGAGGAAGCGATGAAGCGGCTGGACATGGCCTTGGGGCTTCTGGAGGCATCCGTCTCCCGTCGTCTGGAGGCCGACCGGCGGCGCGGCGGCCTGGAAACCGAGCTCCAGCTCATGCAGGACGACCGGGCCCGTCTGGCCGTCGAGCTCGACGGTGCGCTCACCCGGCTCCATCGTTTCGAGGCGGCGACGGACGATGTCGGCCGGCGGGTCCGCCAGGCCATCGGAGCCGTCCAGACGGTCCTGGCCCAGGCGGGTCAGCTCGAGCCCGAGGAGGGCTAGGCCATGCCTCAGGTGACGGTGACGATTGCCGGGCAGACCTACCGCATGGCCTGCGGCGAGGGCGAGGAGGGGCATCTCGAGGGCCTGGCGGCCTCCTACGATGCCCGGATCGAGGACATGCGGGTTGCCTTCGGCGAGATCGGCGACCTGCGCCTTCACGTGATGGCGGCCATCGCCCAGGCGGACGAGCTGCACGAGACCAAGCGGCGGGTCGCCGCCCTGGAGGCGGAGGTGGCGACGCTCAACAGCATCAATGCCTCGCGGGACGAGCGCCTCGAACGGATCGAGGCGAGGCTCGCCGAGGGCGTCCAGATGGCGGCCGAGCGGATCGAGGGGCTCGCGCGCAGCCTGAACGGGGCGGGGCAGGGCTGAGAGGCGGCCAGGACATGTCGTCCCCAACCGCCGATCCTCTCGCCAGACGCGTCGAGGAGGCCTGCCTGAACGGCTGGCCCGCCCTTCGGGAGGTGGTCTTCGACGGCTGGCTGATCCGGTTGGCCGAGGGACATACAAGGCGCACGAACTCGGTCAACCTGCTCGGCCCGGGGATTCTGCCGCTGGACCGGAAGGTCCGCTACTGCGAGGAAATCTACGCGGCCCAAGGGCTGCCGACGATCTTCTGCATACCGTCCACGGTTGACCCCACCCTCGGCCGTCTCCTCGACGGGCGGGGCTACGACCCGCCCGAGGACGAGAGCTGCGTGCTGTTCATGGATTTCAAGGAGACGCCGCCCCGGCCTGCGACGGATGCGCTCCTGGAACAGGGGCTTCCGGGCGAGGCCTGGATGGCCGCTCTCGCGGAGCTTCACGGCCAGAGCGGTCCCGCACGCCGGACCCATCGGAGGATCCTCGAAAGCTTGTCGGTTCCGGCCGTCTTTGCGGCCGTGCCCCGGGATGACGGCCGCCCGGGGGCCCTTGCCTATGGCGCCGTCCATGACGGGATCGTCTGCGTGAACTCCGTCGTCACCCATCCCGCCCTCCGGCGCAGGGGTTTGGCGCGCCAAGCCCTCTCGGCGGTTCTCTCATGGGCGCAGGCGCGGCACGGGGCGACGGGCGCATGCCTGTCGGTCGTCGCCGCAAATGGTCCCGCACGGGCGCTCTATGAGGGCATGGGCTTCACGCGCGAAATGTACCGATACCATTATCGCCGGCGACAGGCCTGAGCGGAATTCCTCGGTCGGGTCGCCGACGAGAAAGATTGGGCGGCGCCCCACTTTTCCCCTTCCCCCGGACCATCCCGATCCCTACATAGGGAAGGCGGGGCTGCGGGGCGCGTTAGGAGTTCATATTCCCCGGGGCCTTATCGATCCTGAAGGGAGCTGTCCCTGACCCGGTCCGTGGACCGGGACATACGGCGCCCACCTACTTTGTAGGTTCCCGGGATCGCTTCTCCGACGGCTTTTCGTGGCTCCGCACCTTATGCAATCTCCTCCCCCCTCCGAACTGAAAGAACGCGTCCGCGGCGAGGTTTTCGCGCGGCGCGATGGCCTCGACAAACACGTCCGCCACGAGGCAGCGCGGGGCATCGCCGACCGCGCTCTCGCATTGCCGGAGTTGAAGGACGTGACTCCGGTCGGAGGCTATTGGCCGATCCGCAGCGAGGTCGATCCGCGCCCGCTCATGGAAGCGTTGCTCGCGCGCGGCCAGGACGTCGCCCTGTCCCAGATCCTCCACCCCCATCTGAGCTGGCGCCTGTGGCAGCCCGGCGACGTGCTGGTCAAAGGCGGCTTCGGCGTGCGCGAGCCCGGCCCGGATGCCCCGGAGGTGTTTCCCAAGGCTCTCCTCGTGCCCCTCGTCGCCTTCGACCGCCGGGGAGGGCGCATCGGCTACGGCAAGGGGCATTTCGACCGGGCCATCGCGGCGCTGGAGGGGCAGCATCCGGTCTTGACGATCGGGCTGGCCTATGCGGTTCAGGAGATCGACGAGGTGCCGGTCGAGCCCCATGACCGGCTCCTCGACGTTGTCATCACCGAAGCCGAACTCATTCGGACGGCCTCCTAGTCAAGGACCCATCATGCGTCTTCTCTTCCTCGGCGACATCGTCGGGCGGCCCGGCCGCAACGCGGTGATCGAGCGCCTGCCCGGCTTACGCGACCGGTGGCAGCTCGACTGCGTGGTGATCAACGGCGAGAACTCCGCCGGCGGATTCGGCATCACGGAGGCCATCTGCGACGAGATCTTAGGCGCAGGCGCCGATGCCATCACGCTCGGCAACCATTCCTGGGATCAGCGCGAGACGCTGGTGTTCATCGAGCGTCAGCCCCGGCTGCTTCGGCCGGCGAACTACCCGCCGGGCACGCCCGGGCGCGGCGCCAATCTCATCGACACCCGCTCGGGCGCCCGGGTCCTCGTCGTCAACGTGATGGGCCGCCTGTACATGGACGCGCTCGACGACCCCTTCGCGGCGGTGGACCGGGAGCTCGAAACCTGTCCGCTGGGGCAGGTGGCCGATGCGGTCATCGTCGACGTGCACGCGGAAGCGACGAGCGAGAAGGAGGCCATGGGGTATCATCTCGACGGCCGGGCGAGCCTCGTCGTCGGCACCCACACCCATGTGCCCACCGCCGATCACCGGGTCCTGCCGGGCGGCACCGCCTATATGTCGGATGCGGGCATGTGCGGCGATTACGATTCCGTCCTCGGCATGCAGAAGGAAGAGGCGATCCGCCGGTTCCTCCAGAAGACGCCCGGCACGCGCCTCGAGCCGGGCCTGGGGGAGGGCACGCTTTCGGGCATCGCAGTCGAGACCGACGACCGCACGGGCCTCGCACGGCGGGTGGCGGCGGTTCGCCTCGGGCCGAACCTGGAGGAGACTTGGCCCCGGTTCTGGGATTGAGCAGCGCCCTCCGACGTCATGGCCGGGCCTGTCCTGGCCATTCCGATCCTGTGAGGCGCATCATTTTTTCAATCGGGATCACCGGCATACGGCCGGTGACGATGCGAGGATGCACGGAAGAGAAGCGCGCGACAGCGCACATTCCCTTGGCATGGAGCGTCGCCGTTCCCATCTCTCCCGTCACGGAGGGGACCTTTGGACGCGGATACGGAGACGACACGGCCGAAAAAGGGCCTCTACCACGAGGAGAGCGAGTTCCATCGCGCCCACGAGCACCAGAGCGCCTCTGCAGTCCTGCGGGCCGTCATCGACGAGGCCAAGGGCGAGACGATCTCGATCGGCGAGATCATCGAGGCCTTCGGGGAGCGCGCCTTCGGGTTCGTGTTGATCCTGTTCTCCCTGCCGAACTGCGTGCCGGCCCCGCCGGGCATCGCCGGCATCGTCGGCACGCCGGTCCTGATCTTCGGCATCCAGATGATGCTGGGCCATACCCGGCCCTGGCTGCCCGGCTTCATCCTGCGGCGCAGCGTGTCCACGGCGAAGTTCAAGCGCCTCATCGACATCGCCGAGCCCAGGCTCCGGAAGCTCGAGAGCTACTGCCGGCCGCGGCTCCTTCCGCTCTTCGGGCCCCTCGGGGACCGGGTCGTCGGGTTCTTCGCCTTCCTGGTTGCCGTCTCGGTGCTCATCCCGTTCCCGGGCACCAATTTCCCGCCCTCCATCGCGCTCGTGATCGCGTCCATCGCCATCATGGAGGAGGACGGCTATCTGCTGATCGTCGGGTACCTCATCGGCCTGGCGGGGCTCGCCTATACGGTCACGGTGCTGGGCGCCTCCTACCACCTCATTCTCGCGACCATGCACAACCTGCCGTCCTGGCTCGGATTTTAAGGGCGGGCGAAGAGGGGTCCGGGCACGATCTCTTAAGTGGCGGCCCGTAAACCTATCCCGATTGGATCTCCGGGGGCAGCAGGTGGGCGTACAATCAAGCGAATGGCGGAGCGATCTGACTGACGCTCCGCAGGCGGTCCGGCTATCGGAGGTCCTGGGAGCGCTCAGCCATGCTCTCGACATGACCGAAGGCCAGCCGGTGGGCCATTGCGTAAGGGTCTGCTGGATTGGCGTGCATGTGGGGCGCGAACTCGGACTGGACGATGCGGCTCTCTGGGAACTCTATTACACGCTTCTCCTGAAGGATCTGGGCTGCAGCAGCAACGCGGCCCGGATCTGCCAGCTCTACCTAACGGATGACCTCACCTTCAAACGAGACTTCAAGTCCGTGGGCGACCGGCTCCCGCAGGTTCTGGGCTTCGTCCTGTCCCATGCCGGCCTGAAGGCCGGGCTGGCGCAGCGGTTCCGCACGGTGATCAACATCGTCCAGAACGGGGGCGAGATCGCTCGCGAACTGATCGAAACCCGCTGCCAGCGCGGCGCCGAGATCGCCCGGCAGCTGCGCTTCCCCGAAGGCGTTGCGCTGGGCATCCAGGCGCTCGACGAACATTGGAACGGGGGCGGCAAGCCGATGGGCACGGCGGGAGCCGACATCCCGGTCTATTCACGCATCGCCCTTCTGGCCCAAGTGGTGGACGTGTTTCATACCGGCGCCGGGGAGGCGGCGGCCCGGCGGGAGGCGCGGGAGCGGTCCGGCACGTGGTTCGACCCCTGGATCGTCGAGGCATTCGAGCGCGTGGCCGAACGCCGGACATTCTGGGAGACCCTGGGGTCAGACGCGGTCGAAAGCGCGGTCTTCGCCCTCGAACCCGCTCAGCGGATCGAACTCGCGGACGAGGATTATCTCGACGACATCGCGGCCGCCTTCGCGCGAGTCGTCGACTCGAAGAGCCCCTATACGAGCGGACACAGCGATCGGGTGGCCTTCTTCGCCGACATGATCGCGGAGGAGATGGGCCTCGACGAGGCGGGCAGACGTCGCCTCCGCAGAGCGGCCCTGCTCCACGATATCGGGAAACTCGGGGTCAGCAACGAGATCCTCGACAAGCCGGGCAAGCTGGACGACGCGGAGTTCGCCGCGGTGCGCCACCATGCCCTCTACAGCGAGACCATCCTGTCCCGGATCGGCGCTTTCCAGGACTTGGCCCGCATCGGCGGGGCCCACCACGAGCGGCTCGACGGCAAGGGCTACCCCAGGGGTCTGATGGGTGATGCGATCGGCCGCGAGACCCGGATCATCTCCGTGGCGGACGTGTTCGACGCCCTGACGGCCGACCGGCCGTACCGGCCTGCCATGCCGGTCTCGAAGGCCATGGGCATCATGACGGCGGATGTCGGAACGGCCTTCGATCCGGACTGCCTGGAGGCTCTCCGCCGAGGCCTCGAGCGGCTCGGGACCGGCCAGCCCTGACCGGCCGGGCCTGTTTCGACGCAAGTCGCAGAAGGGGGCTTTGCCTGAAGCCCTTCGCCGCCTTATAAGCCTGCCATCGTCAACTTTCACGGCCTGACGGGCGCTTGCGGGACAAGCCGCCCTCGGCCGGACTTTCCGGAGGCCCCCATGGCCGGGCATTCACAGTTCAAGAATATCATGCACCGCAAGGGCAAGGTGGACGCGGTGCGGTCCAAGGTGTTTTCCAAGCTCGCCCGCGAAATCACCGTGGCGGCCAAGATGGGCATGCCCGATCCGAACATGAACCCGCGCCTGCGAGCCGCGATCCTGGCCGCCCGCGCCGAGAACATGCCCAAGGACAACATCCAGCGGGCCATCAACAAGGCCTCCGGGGGCGATGCGGAGAACTACGACGAGATCCGCTACGAGGGCTATGGCCCCGGCGGCGCCGCCATCATCGTCGAGGCGATGACCGACAACCGCAACCGCACGGCCTCCGACATTCGCTCCTACTTCACCAAGAGCGGCGGCAACCTGGCCGAGACCGGCGCGGTTTCCTTCATGTTCGACCGGGTCGGCTACATCGAGTTCGGTCCCGACGTGGCCGATGCGGACGCCATGCTGGAGGCGGCGATCGATGCCGGCGCCGATGACGTGGTCTCGTCCGAGAACGGCCACGAGATCTATTGCGACCAGGGCACCCTCAACGAGGTGACGAAGGCCCTCGAGGACAAGTTCGGCGAGCCGAAGGCGTCCAAGCTCGTCTGGAAGCCCCAGACCCCGGTGGCCGTCGACGACGAGACCGGCGAGAAGCTCATGAAGCTCATGGAATCCCTCGAGGAGCACGACGACGTCCAGAGCGTCTACGGCAACTTCGAACTCTCCGACGCCCTGATGCAGAAGATGGCCGGGTGATTTTGGCTGTGCGTGGCGCCCGGGTTCACCCTGGGTATCCACGTCTTCTTAACCGTTGATGGCGTGGATGGCCTGAGCAAGTCCGACCCCGACGGTGGAGAACGAAAAGTGAGCGAACGCGTCCGCATCCTCGGCCTGGATCCCGGCCTGCGCAATACGGGCTGGGGCGTCATCACCGTCGAGGGGACGAAGCTCGCCTTCGTGGCCTGCGGGGTCGTGACGTCGGACGGCGATCTCGACCTCGCCCTGCGCCTCAAGCAGCTCCACGACCGTCTGACGGAGGTGATCCGGACCTGGACGCCCGACGAGGTCTCCGTCGAGGAGACCTTCGTCAACAAGGACGCCCAGGCGACCCTCAAGCTCGGCCAGGCCCGCGCCATGTCCCTGCTGGTCCCGGCCCTCCACGGCCTGCCGGTGGCGGAATACGGCGCCAACCAGGTCAAGAAGACCGTGGTCGGTGTGGGACACGCCGACAAGGATCAGGTCCAGGCCATGGTGAGGATCCTGCTGCCCAAGGCGGACTTCAAGAAGGCCGATGCGGCGGACGCGCTCGCGATCGCGATCGCCCACGCTCATCACCGGAAGGCCCGGGCCCTGGCGGCGAGCTACTGAGGTAGCCCGAACACATAATCCCGTCTCGGACGAAGCTTGAGTTGGCGACCGGGATCGCGGTAAGAACAAAGCGCGACCAAACCCTCCTCGAGAGAGGAAGGGGTTTTACCTGATATCCGTCACCGGCTCCGCTCCGCGGTCTTGAGGTGACGCTGTGGAGCAGAGACGAACGTGATCGGCAAACTCAAGGGCGTGGTGGATTCCTACGGCGAGGATTTCGTGATCCTCGACGTGCACGGGGTCGGCTACGTGGTCCATTGCTCCTCCCGGACCCTCCAGAACCTGCCCACCACCGGCGAGGCGGCTGTTCTGTCCATCGAGACCCATGTTCGCGAGGACATGATCCGGCTGTTCGGATTCCGGTCGGATTCGGAGCGGGAATGGTTCCGGCTGCTCCAATCGGTCCAGGGCGTGGGCTCCAAGGTGGCGCTCGGCATCCTGTCAGTGCTCGACCCCGGGGCTCTCGCGACCGCCATCGCGACCGGCGACAAGGCGTCCGTGGCCCGCGGTCCCGGCGTGGGACCCAAGCTCGCCCAGCGCATCGTGTCCGAGCTCAAGGACAAGGCACCGGCTTTCGCGGCCGTCGATCCGGCCCTCATCCGCCTGACCGGGGCGGTCGAGGACAAGAGCGCCCCAGCGCCTGTCTCTGATGCCATCTCGGCCCTGGTCAATCTCGGCTACCCTCAGGTTCAGGCTTCGGCCGCGGTCGCCGCCGCCATGAAGCAGGCGGGCGAGGAGGCCGAGGCGAAGACCCTGATCCGGCTGGGCCTGCGCGAGCTGGCGCGGTAGCCGGTTCATCATAAGGGAATGTTCCTGTTTTGATCCCACCTGGAATGGCGTATGAGAAGGTCATCGCCTATATGAAGTCTCTGGAAGGTAAGCCTCTTTGACCGATTCCCGCCGCCTGATCAGCCCCGAAAAGCGCGAGGACGACGTTGATGCGTCGATCCGGCCGCTCTCGCTCGACGATTTCACGGGCCAGAAGGCCGCGCGCGCCAATCTCCAGGTCTTCATCGATGCCGCCAAGGCCCGCGGCGACGCCCTCGACCACGTGCTCTTCGTCGGCCCTCCGGGCTTGGGAAAGACCACCCTGGCGCAGATCGTCGCCCGCGAGCTCGGGGTCAATTTCCGCTCGACCTCGGGTCCGGTGATCGCGAAAGCGGGCGATCTGGCGGCTCAGCTCACCAACCTGGAAGAGCGCGACGTGCTCTTCATCGACGAGATCCACCGCCTGAATCCGGCCGTTGAGGAAATTCTCTACCCGGCCATGGAGGATTACCAGCTCGACCTCATCATCGGCGAGGGGCCGGCCGCCCGCTCGGTGAAGATCGAGCTGCCGAAATTCACGCTGGTCGGCGCCACCACCCGGGCGGGTCTGCTCACCACCCCCCTGCGCGACCGCTTCGGCATCCCGATCCGGCTCGAGTTCTACACCGTCGACGAGCTGGAGCTGATCGTGCGCCGCGGCGCCCGGGTGCTCGGCCTCGGCATGAGCGAGGAGGGCGCGAACGAGATCGCCCGCCGCTCCCGCGGGACGCCCCGCATCGCCGGTCGTCTCCTGCGCCGGGTGCGCGACTTCGCCATCGTGGAGGGCGTCCAGACCGTGTCCCGCGATCTCGCCGACCGGTCCCTGCGCCTCCTCGACGTGGACCCGATCGGGCTCGACCTGATGGACCGCAAGTACCTGACGATGATCGCCAATTCCTTCGGCGGCGGCCCCGTCGGCATCGAGACCATCGCGGCGGCCCTGTCCGAGCCGCGCGACGCCATCGAGGACATCATCGAGCCGTACCTGATCCAAAAGGGCTTCGTGCAGCGCACGCCGCGCGGGCGCATCCTCACGCCCCACGCCTTCAAGCATCTCGACATCCCGGAGCCGACCCGCGAGACCGCGGCGCAGTTCGGGCTGTTCAACGGGGACGGAGATGAGTGAGGCAAGCCTCGGCGCCAGCCTTTCCGGCTTCATGCAGGACGGCGCTCACATCCTCCCTCTGCGCGTCTATTATGAGGACACGGATTTCTCGGCTCGCGTCTACCACGCGAGCTATCTACGCTTCATGGAGCGCGGCCGCACGGAGCTCCTGCGGGCCGTCGAGGTAGCGCAATCGGACCTGCATGCGGAGATGGGCGGGCTCGCCTTCGTGGTCCGCAAGATGACCATCGATTTCCTCGGCGGCGCCGTGATGGACGACGTGCTCACCGTCGTGACCCGCCCGAAGGACATGCGCGGCGCCTCGATGACGCTCGCCCAGGAGGTCCGGCGCGGCGACGAGGTGCTGGTCAGGGCCGACGTCATGGTGGCGGCCGTGAGGGGAGGGCGGGCCGTGCGGATCCCGGACGAATTGCGGGCTGCCCTGACGGCGGGCGTCTAGGCCATGCCCCATGGTCAGGGCGCGCAGGGGGCCTGCCTCTTGCGCATGTCAGGGCGATTTTTTCATCAATTTCAGCATTTTCCGCTCCAGGGCGGTCCCTCTTAAACGAGACCTTAACCCTAACCTGTGCCTAACAGGTAACGGTCTCGGAGGATCTCGGGCCTTGTTACCCTGTGCCCTTACTTTCGACAGATTCAGGGGCGAACGAACGGTAATACAAGAACAGATTTTCCTAGAACCTGTTGCGGGAAGCCCTGGGTCGTCTTCCAGGACTGCTCCAAGAGCGAGGACGAGAGAGTATGAACCCGGCTGATGTGGCCCAGGCCGTCCCTGTGGCCCACGAACTGTCCTTCTTCGGCCTGTTCTGGCAGGCCCATTTCATCGTCAAGCTCGTGATGCTGGGCCTGCTGGCTGCCTCCGTCTGGTGCTGGGCCATCATCATCGACAAGACGCTCCTCTACGCCCGCTCCAAGCGCGCCATGGACCGATTCGAGGACGTGTTCTGGTCCGGCCAGTCGCTCGAGGAACTCTACCGCTCCCTCCAGAGCCGCCCGGCCACGGGCCTCGCGGCCGTGTTCGTCGCCGCCATGCGCGAGTGGAAGCGTTCGTTCGAGGGCTCGGGCCGCTCGTTCCAGAGCCTGCCCCAGCGTATCGACAAGGTTCTCGACGTGACCATCCAGCGTGAGGTGGAGCGGCTCAATTCCCGCCTGACGGTGCTGGCCTCCATTGGTTCGGCCGGCCCGTATATCGGCCTGTTCGGCACGGTGGTGGGCATTATGAATTCCTTCACCTCGATTGCCGCCTCCAAGAACACCAGCCTGGCGGTCGTGGCGCCGGGCATCGCGGAGGCGCTGTTCGCCACCGCCATCGGGTTGTTCGCGGCCATTCCGGCGGTGCTCGCCTACAACAAGCTCCAGTCGGAGGTCGGCAAGCTCCAGACCCGGCTTGAAGGCTTCGCCGACGAATTCTCGGCCATCCTGTCGCGCCAGATCGACGAGCGCATCGGCCATGCGGGTCACCACCCCGCCAACGCGGCGTAAGGGGGATCCGGCATGGCCATGACGGCAGGAGCGGCAGGGGGCGGCGGACGGCGGCGCAGGCGCGGCCGCACGCCCGGCGCGATCAACGAAATCAACATGACGCCGTTCATCGACGTCATGCTGGTGCTGCTCATCATCTTCATGGTGGCGGCTCCCATGATGACCGCCGGCGTGCCGCTCGACCTGCCGCAGACCAAGGCCGCGCCGCTGAATTCCGATGCGACGCCCGTGACACTCTCGATCAAGGCGACCGGCCAGGTGTTCCTGGGCGAAGCCGAACTGGTGGACGAGGCCATCGTGGGCAAGCTCGCGGAGGTGTCGAAGTCCGGCTTCGACGAGCGGATCTTCGTGCGCGGGGACAAGAAGGTGGATTACGGCCGTGTCGCCCAGGTGATGTCGATCGTCACCACGGCGGGCTACAAGCGCGTCGCCCTCGTGACCGAGGTCGACCAGCGCTGAGCGGAATGAGAGCAGGGGGCAGACACACGTGGCGTTGAAGCTGAAATTCAACACCTCCGAGCCGGGCCTGTGGGTCTCGGGCGTCGCGCACGCGTCGCTGTTGGCGGCCGCCCTGATCGGCCTGTCGGTCGGGACCGAATTTCCCCAGGCCGAGGAGGGGATCCCGGTCGAGATCATCACCGACAACCAGCTCTCCCAGATCACCAAGGGCGAGAAAACCGCCAAGGACATGCAGCCGAAGCCGCCCCGCGCCGAGCGTGTGGCCGACAAGGCCGAGCTGAAGGATCCCGGCGAGGACAAGCGCGATGCGCC
This sequence comes from Microvirga terrae, assembly GCF_013307435.2. Lineage (NCBI taxonomy): Bacteria > Pseudomonadati > Pseudomonadota > Alphaproteobacteria > Hyphomicrobiales > Methylobacteriaceae > Microvirga > Microvirga terrae. Next base: position 4,624,083 of record NZ_CP102845.1, on the reverse strand, counting down.
CGCACCTCCGAAGCGTCCTGAAGAGATGAAGGTCGCCGACAAGGAAGAGCCGGTGGCCGCCAAGCCTCCGCCGCCCGCGCCGCCGACCCGCTCCCAGGAGGAGAAGGCCGCCGAGGCCAAGGCCGCAGAAGAGAAGAAGTTGCAGGAAAAGGCCGAAGCCGAGGCCATCGAGAAGGCCAAGGCGGCCGAGCAGGCGAAGGTCGAGGCGGAAGCCAAGGCCAAGGCGGAGGCCAAAGCGAAGGCGGAAGCCGACGCGGAGGCGAAGCGCGTCGCGGAGGCGAAGGCCAAGGCCAAGGCGGAAGCGGACGCCAAGGCGAAGGCCGAGGCCGAGAAGAAGCTCGCGGAGGCCAAGGCCAAGGAAGAGGCCGAGGCCAAGGCGCGCAAGGAGGCCCAGCTCGCCAAAAAGCTCGACATGGGCGACCTGAAGCAATTCCTCGACAGCAAGGAAAAGAACCAGTCCACCGGCGCGACCGGCGCGGAGGTCCAGAAGACCGCTTCCCTCGGCACCGCGACGGGATCGGCCGCGAAGCTGTCGCCGAGCCTGCGCGACGCGCTCATCGGGCTGCTGGTCTCGCAGATCGAGCGCTGCTACAGCGCGCCGATCTCCGCCTCGGGCGGGCAGGTCACGGCTCCCATTCTCGACATCCGTCTGAATCAGGACGGATCGCTCAGCACCGAGCCCCGCATTCTCCAGGCCGGGAGCAGCTCGACCGATCGCGCGGTCGCCGACGCGGCCGTCCGCGCCATCCGCAAGTGCCGCCAGTTCGAGATCCCGGCGAAGTTCGTTCCGTATTACGCGGACTGGAAGGTCCTGAACGTCCAGTTCGATCCTCCTCTCTCTTAAAGCCCATCACGCTTGAGACAGCATCCCATGATCACTCGCTTCCTTTCCCGTCTTCTCGTCGCGCTGGCCGTCGTCGTGCCGATGGCGGCGCTCGCGCCGGCCGCCCAGGCGCAGCTCTCCTTCCGCGTCGGACCGGGCGGGCAGTTCCAGCCCATGCCGATCGCCGTTGCCGATTTCTCCGGCGAGGGCGATCTCGGGCAGCGGGTGTCCGGCATCATCACCAGCAATCTGCAGCGCTCCGGCTATTTCGCGCCGCTCGACAAGTCGCGCTTCCCCGAGCGTCCCTCCTTCGACGCGGCGCCGCGCTTCGACGCCTGGAAGATGGCGGGCGCCCAGGCGCTCGTGACGGGCCGCGTCTCGCGCGATCCGTCGGGCCGCCTTCGCGCCGAGTTCCGCCTGTGGGACATTGAGTCCGGCCAGCAGCTCACCGGCCAGCAATACGTGACGGACGCCAATTTCTGGCGCCGCGTCGGCCACATCATCTCCGATGCGGTCTATTCCAAGGTGACGGGCTTCGGCGGCTTCTTCGACACGCGCATCGTGTTCGTCGACGAATCGGGCCCGAAGGAGAACCGGCGCAAGCGCCTGGCGATCATGGATCAGGACGGGGCCAACGTGCGCTACCTGACGCAAGGCGACACCTCGGTGGTGACGCCGCGCTACTCGCCGGCCACCCAGGACATCACCTATTCGGCCCAGGTCGAGGGCCAGCAGCCGCGCGTTCAGGTCATCAACCTGGAGACAGGCACCCGTCAGGTGCTGGGCAACTTCCCCGACATGGCCTCCTCGCCGCGCTTCGCGCCCGACGGGCAGCGCATCGTCATGAGCCTGCAGCAGGGCGGCAACGCCAACATCTTCATGATGGATCTGGGCTCGCGCAACACCACGCGCCTGACATCGACGGCCGCCATCGACACCTCGCCGTCCTTCTCGCCGGACGGCAGCCAGATCGTGTTCGAGAGCGACCGCGGCGGCAAGCAGCAGATCTACGCCATGAACGCGGACGGCTCGAATCAGCGCCGCATCTCCTTCGGCGACGGCGCCTATTCGCAGCCGGCCTGGTCGCCCCGCGGCGACTACATCGCCTTCACGAAGCAGCGCGCGGGCGGCTTCGCCATCGGCATCATGAAGCCGGACGGCTCGGGCGAGCGCATCCTTACGGAAGGCTTCCACAACGAGAGCCCGACCTGGGCGCCCAACGGCCAGTACATCCTGTTCTTCCGCGATCCGGGCGGACAGGCCGGCGGCAAGCTCTACATGGTCGACATCACCGGCCGCGTGGAACAGCCGGTGCCGACCCCGTCCTTCGCGTCCGACCCCACCTGGTCGCCGCTTCTGAGCGAGAGCCGGCAGAGCAACTGAATCGACGTCGAAAGGGCGCCTCTGGCGCCCTTTCCCTTATTTAGGCGGCCATCGGGGCTGCGCTGCCGGTCTCGTCCTTGTGGCCCTTGAGCTTGAAGGCGAGGACCAGGAGGGAGATGCCGAAGACGAGCGCATAGGCGCCGAGCCACCAGGTCAGCACCACGGCGCCGACGAGGGGGGCGAGCAGCAGCGCGACGCCGAACAGCACCGACACGATGCCGCTGAAGATCAGCCAGCCGCGGCCGTAGGTCGGGTTGAGCTTGAACGCGGCCACGATCATCAGGACGCCGGTGATCAGCGACCACACGGCCATCAGGGTGACGAAGAACAGGACCGTCAGCCCGGGCATGATGAACGCGACGACGCCGACCAGGATGTTGAGGATGCCCTCGAGGATCAGAAGGCCCCAGCGCTGGTTGTTGGACGCGGCCCGGACCGCCGCCACGATGCCGAACACGCCGTCGACCAGCATGTAGGCGGCGAAGACCCAGACCAGGGACAGGAGCGTGGCTCCCGGCGAGAAGAAGGCGATGAGGGCAAAGATGATCGCAAAGACGCCGCGGAGCGCCAGAGCCCACCAGTTCTGCGCCAGAAGCTGGCTCATGGCGTGGGTGCGATCAAGGGTGTTGAAAGAGCCGGTGGTGCCTGTAGCCATAGGAGTCCTCCTCGAAAAGGGACGCACTGCTTTCAGCATCGGACGTGGCAAGCGGATCTCCAGTCCGGACCCATCCGATGTTCACTCCCCTGGGGCGCATTCTGATGAACGTCTTGCGGACGCGGTCCTTCCGGCCCGCGCGATGCGCCTGCTCGAGGTCAACGCCAAGCTTGACCGTTGGTTTCCTTTTATTCTTCTCGATGCCTATTCGCCGGGCGACGCCTCGTTCTGCTTGATCTTGCTCAGTTTGCGCCGGAGGGCAAGCTTCCGGTGCCTCAGGCGCACCCGCCGCTTGAGCCGGAAGGCGCGGATCAGGAGCGCGATCCCGAGCCAGGCCAGCACGATGACGATCGGAGAGACGATCACGACAGGGAAGGCCGTGACCAGCGCGGCGAGGGCCAGGAATGCGAAGCCGATGATCGCGACGCTGCTCGCCTCCGTGGCCGTGAGGGAGCGGGATCCGACTGCCTTGCCGACCGTGCTCGACAGCGCCAGGGCGCCGGCCGCGAGCCTGCGCACGCCGCCTCTCTTGAAGCGATGGCCGCGGCGCGAGCGCATGTTCCTGGCCTGGCGCCGCCTCGACTGCCAGCCGGGGACGATCTCCGTCGCGTTGGCTAGATCCTCCAGGTACATCGCCTCCATGGCCTCGGCGAAGCCCGGATCCTCGACCACCACGTCGAGCTCCCAGTTCGTCGCCCAGCTGGCGATGTTGAGGTTGGTGGACCCGACCCGGGCCCAGCGTCCGTCTACCACCGCCGTCTTGGCGTGGAGCATCGAGCCGTTCCATTCATAGACCCTGATGCCGGCTTCGATGAGGGAGCGGTAGCCGGCCCGCACCACCGGCTGCAGGGCCGGCACGTCGCTCGATCCGGGAACGAGGAGACGCACGTCCACGCCGTCTCGCGCCGCTTCCCCCAGGGCCTGCACGTAGGACGTGGTGGCGACGAAATAGGCGTCGGTGAGCCAGAGGTTGCGCTGGGCGGTCGCGGCGATGAACTGGTCGACCCGGTAGGTACGGAACATGCCGGGCTCGCCGCTGATGACCCGCGCCGCCACGGAACCGGCATGCGGGATCAGGTCGGCGTGGGGCATCTCGGACCTCGGGATCGGCTTCATGCCGGCGAGAACCCAGCTCTCGGCGAAGGTCGCGTCGAGATCCGCCACCACGGGCCCTTCCAGGGACAGGCCCGTATCACGCCATGGTTCGTGGCCGTTCTTGCCGACCCAGTTGTCCGAGATGCACAGACCGGACACGAAGGCGATGCGCCCGTCGACGGTGATCAGCTTGCGATGGTCGCGGCGAACCCAGAACGGGTCGGTCAGCCGGGGAGGGTTGAAGACCCGGGCCTCGACCCCGGCCTCGCGCAGGCGTCGCCAGTAACGGGGCAGGGCGCGGAAGGAGGATCCGAGCCAGTCGTAGAGCACCCGGACCCGCACGCCGGCACGGGCCCGCTCCATGAGGGCTTCCGCGAAGGCCTGGCCGGTCTCGTCGTCCGCGATGATGAAGTTCTCGAAATGGATCACGGTCCGCGCCGACCGGATCGCCTCCAGCCAGGCCGGGTAGTTCTCCCGCGAGTCCCGCAGCAGGGCGATGGCGTTGCCGTGGCGCAGGTCGCTGTCGGCGATGCGCGAGAACGCCCTCTCCAGACGGAGATCGTCCAGGGCTTGGCGATAGGGATGTCCGCGGCTTCCGGACTGGGTCGTCACGATATTCATCACCTCTCAACGCTCGAGACGCACAATCGGCAGCAGCCGAGCTTCGCGTGGACCACCTTGCGGGATGACCTTACGATAGGAATGAAGAACGCCGCATGAAGGTTTTTACGGGCGGTTAACCCTAACCCGAACTTCCACAACTTGGCCATAATTCACCTTAATCCCGCATGTCTCCTCACGGTTGACGGAACCCTCCTTTAACCATCCTCCCGATATGAAAGACACAACGTTCGGCAAACGTATGTGTAAGGAGTATTGCCAATGATGACGCTGCGCGCCGTCAAGTTCGCCGCTGCTATCGTCCTCGCCCTCGGGGCGGCGGCGTGTTCGTCCAACAAAGATGGCATGGCCGATGGAGCTGGAGCCGGAGGCTTCGGGGCCGGCGGCGCCGCCACCCCGGGCAGTGCCCAGGATTTCGTCGTCAACGTGGGCGACCGCGTGTTCTTCGAGACCGACTCGACCGACCTGACCCCCACGGCCGTCGCCACCCTCGACAAGCAGGCGCAGTGGCTGCAGCGCTATCCGAACTACACCTTCATCCTCGAAGGCCATGCGGACGAGCGCGGCACCCGCGAGTACAACTACTCGCTCTCCGCCCGCCGCGCCCAGGTCGTCCGCGACTATCTCATCTCCCGCGGCATCCCGGGCAACCGTTTCCGCACCGTGTCCTACGGCAAGGAACGTCCCGTCGCGGTCTGCAACGACATCTCCTGCTGGTCGCAGAACCGCCGCGCGGTCACCGTGCTCGGCGGCGGCGCCGGGGCATAAAGCCTCACCCGGCGCATCGTGCCGACAAGTGGATCCGGTTTTCCGCCCGGACGATGCGCTCTTCAATGAGGGAGCATTGGCTTTGATCCCACGAACCGGGTCCATGGTCGGGTTCGGGTCTCGAGTTCAAGCTCTCGTGACATCGCAAAGCGCCGCCACGGTATCGCCGTGGCGGCGCTTTTGTGTTATCGGCCTCCTCGTCCGAGGACCCTCACGGTATCCCAGCATGTTTCGACGTCTGTTTGTCTTTTTCGCCTTTGCCTTGGCTCTGGCTGCAACTGCGGTCTCCCCTGCCGCTGCGCAGGATGCCGCCGATGCGATCGTGCGCCTGAACCGGCTCGAGAGCCAGTTCCGCCAGCTCTCCGGCCAGATGGAGCAGCTTCAGCACGAAAACCGCCAGCTCAAGGAGCAGCTCCGCAAGTTCCAGGAGGACGTGGAGTTCCGCTTCCAGGAAGGCCGTGGCGGTTCTCGGCCTTCGTCGCCCACCACCACGCCGGCACGCCCGGCGCAGCCCCAGGCCCAGCCGGCCCCAGCCCAGCCGCAGCGCCGGAGCGACGTGTTCGACCCGTCCGAGACGCCGGACGCTCCCGGGGCGCCCAGGCCGCTCGGCACCACGACCCCGTCTGCCCCTCTGACGGCGGATGCGGGCCGTCCCGTGCCGCTGCCCGGCGGGCGGCTCGCCGGGATCGGCGACCTGATCGAGCAGGACGAGGAGGGCGGCCTCGACGGAGTTCCGATGGATGGCGGCGGTGCGCACGAGCGTGTCGCCGGGCTGCCGCAGGGAGCCCTTCCCCAGGGTGCCCTTCCCCAGGGTGCCCTGGCCGAGCGGCCGGGCCCGAGCGTCGCGGCAACGAGCGTCGGCAACCCTCGCTCCGATTTCGATGCCGCCTATGCCTCCTTCGCGCAGAAGCAGTACGACCAGGCCGAGATGGGCTTCCGCCGTTTCCTGCAGTCCAATCCCCGCGACAAGCTGGTGCCCGAGGCGACCTTCTGGCTGGGCGAGACCTACCTCCAGCGCAACCGCTACCGCGAGGCCGCCGAGCAGTTCCTGAACGTCACGGCCGAACACCCCGACGCCGCCAAGGCGCCCGATGCCCTGCTGCGGCTCGGCATCTCGCTGAACGGGCTCGGAGCCAAGGACCGCGCCTGCGCGGTCTTCGCCGAGCTCGACCGCAAGTACCCCCAGGCCTCGGCCCCCGTGCGCCAGGCCTCCGACCGCGAGCAGAAGCGCATCAAGTGCAGCTGAGCCGCTGACCGATTCTGCGAGGGCCGGGTGATGGCCTCTCCTCCGCCCCCCGAGGATGCGCTCTCGGATGATGGGCTGGAGCGCCTTTTCGCCTCTCTGAGCCAAGCCTCGGGCATCGTTGCCGCCGTGTCGGGCGGGCCCGATTCGACTGTCCTGATGCATCTGCTCGCCCGCTGGGCCGCATCCGGCTCACGGCCTCCTGTCCTGATCGCCACCGTCGATCACGGCCTGCGGCCGGAAGCCGCCGCCGAGGCCGTGTTCGTCGGGTGGGAAGCCGCCGCCTTGGGCCTGCCGCACACGATCCTCGCCTGGACCGGCGACAAGCCGCGGACGGGCATCCAGGAGGCGGCGCGCGAGGCGCGCTACCGGCTCCTCGTCGGACATGCCCTCCAGGCCGACGCGACCCATCTCGTCACCGCCCATACCCGCGACGATCAGGCCGAGACGGTGCTGATGCGGATGGCCCGGGGCTCGGGCCTTGCGGGTGTTGCCGGCATGCGCCGCGAGACCGACCGGTCCGGTATCCGGCACGTGCGCCCCCTGCTCGACTGGCCGAAGGCTGCCCTCCTCGATCTCTGCCGGGAGCGGGGCTGGCCCTTCGTGGAGGATCCGTCCAACGCCAGCGAGCTTTACGCCCGCGTGCGCTGGCGCAGGCTCATGCCGCTCCTGGCCGCGGAGGGGCTCGATGCCGAGCGGCTGGCGCGCCTCGCCGGGCGAGCCGCCCAGGCCGAGGAGGCGCTCGGCCTCAAGGCGCGCGAGGTTCTGGACCAGGCGGATCCGATCTTCGAAGGCAACTGTCTCTCGTTCCAGGCCGGCATCCTTGCAAGCGAGCCTTTCGCCATTGCCGTCCGGGCGCTGGATCAGGCCCTGGTCAGGGCGGGTTTCGCGGCCGGCCGTCTCGACCGGCTCGAAGCCTGTACGGAGCGGCTCCGGGACGCCCTCAGGGCAGGGGAGGGCTCGAGCCTCACCATCGCCGGCGCCCTCGTGCGGCTCAATCGCGCGGGGCGGGTGTCCATCCGGCCGGAACCGCCCCGGCGCCGGGGCCGTTAGCCGAATCTCTTAGCCAACGTTATCGGATCGCGCCCCATGGGTGCCGCATTCCCTTGGCAAGGCGGGACGGTGTGCCTACATTGAGTTTAACCGTGCGGGGAGATCTCCCTGCGCTTCATCTCCCTCTGGGGCAGAACCTGATCCGATGAATTCAAATTTCCGCAACTTCGCCTTGTGGGTCGTCATCTTCCTCCTGGTGCTGGCGCTCGTGACCCTTTTCCAGAGCCCGGGCCAAAGGGGCGGCGGCAGCGATATCGCCTACAGCCAGCTCCTCAGCGAGGCCGATGCCGGACGCATCACCAGCGTCGTCATCTCCGGGCCGGAGATCAGCGGCACCTACACGGACGGGCGCACCTTCACGACTTATGCGCCGAGCGACCCGATGCTGGTCACGAAGCTGCAGCAGAAGGGCGTGCAGATCACGGCCCGCCCGCAGTCGGACTCGACCCCCTGGTTCATCGCGGTCCTCATGAACATCCTGCCCATCGCGCTCTTCATCGGGGCCTGGGTGTTCCTGTCGCGCCAGATGCAGAGCGGCGCCGGCCGGGCCATGGGCTTCGGCAAGTCCAAGGCGAAGCTCCTGACCGAGGCGCATGGCCGCGTCACCTTCGACGACGTGGCGGGCATCGACGAGGCCAAGGAAGACCTGCAGGAGGTGGTGGAGTTCCTGCGCGACCCGCAGAAGTTCCAGCGCCTGGGCGGCCGGATCCCCCGCGGCGTGCTGCTCGTCGGCCCTCCCGGCACCGGTAAGACCCTGACCGCCCGGGCGGTCGCGGGCGAGGCCAACGTGCCGTTCTTCACCATCTCGGGCTCCGACTTCGTCGAGATGTTCGTGGGCGTCGGCGCCTCCCGTGTCCGCGACATGTTCGAGCAGGCGAAGAAGAACGCCCCCTGCATCATCTTCATCGACGAGATCGACGCGGTCGGCCGCCATCGCGGCGCCGGCCTCGGCGGCGGCAACGACGAGCGCGAGCAGACCCTCAACCAGCTCCTGGTGGAGATGGACGGATTCGAGGCCAACGAGGGCGTGATCATCATCGCGGCCACCAACCGCCCCGACGTGCTCGACCCGGCGCTTCTGCGCCCGGGCCGCTTCGACCGCCAGATCGTCGTCCCGAACCCGGACGTGGTCGGCCGCGAGAAGATCCTGCGCGTCCATGTCCGCAAGGTGCCGCTGGCGCCCGACGTGGACCTGAAGATCATCGCCCGCGGCACCCCCGGCTTCTCGGGCGCCGATCTCATGAACCTCGTCAACGAGGCGGCCCTGCTGGCCGCCCGCCGCGGCAAGCGCATCGTCACCATGCGCGAGTTCGAGGACGCCAAGGACAAGGTGATGATGGGCGCCGAGCGCCGCACCCTCGTCATGACCGACGACGAGAAGCGCCTGACCGCCTATCACGAGGCCGGCCATGCCGTCGTGGCGCTGAACGTGCCGGCCACCGACCCGGTGCACAAGGCCACCATCATCCCGCGCGGCCGTGCGCTCGGCATGGTCATGCAGCTCCCCGAGCGGGACAAGCTGTCCATGTCCTACGAGCAGATGACCTCGCGTCTCGCCATCATGATGGGCGGCCGCATCGCCGAGGAGATGATCTTCGGCAAGGACAAGGTCACGTCCGGCGCCCAGTCCGACATCGAGCAGGCAACCCGCCTCGCCCGCATGATGGTGACCCGCTGGGGCTTCTCGCCCGAACTTGGGACGGTTGCCTACGGCGAGAACCAGGACGAGGTCTTCCTCGGCATGCAGATGGGACGCCAGCAGAACGTGTCCGAGGCAACGGCTCAGAAGATCGACTCGGAGGTCCGCCGCCTGGTCGAAGACGGGCTCAACGACGCCCGGCGCATCCTGACCGAGAAGGCGCACGAACTCGAAGCCCTGGCCCGCGGCCTGCTCGAGTACGAGACCCTGACCGGCGAAGAGATCCGCAATCTGCTCGACGGCCAGCCGCCGGTGCGCGACACCGGGGAGCCTGCCACGCCGAGCCGCGGCTCCGCCGTCCCCACCGCCGGCCGCGGCCGGCCTCGGGAGAACGATGGCGGCATGGAGCCCCAGCCGCAGGCCTGAGAACCATCGAAAACCCTCTGATCCAGTACGCCCGCCCCCCTGGCGGGCGTACTTTTTTGTTTACCTCAAAGATCTAATACTCCGTAAGGACCAGGTTGAGACCTGTAACAATCGCTTATCACTTGTGATGGCGCGCATTGGCTCGGGTCCCTTGACCGAATTCAGGGAGGTTGCTTTGAAAAAGCCAAAGCGTGGATCAGCGCTACGGAATGCGGAGACAAAGCACGTGCGGAAATACTTCGGGACCGATGGCATTCGGGGCCGCGCCAACGGCATCATCACGCCGGACCTGGCCCTGCGGGTCGGGCAGGCGGCCGGCCTCATGTTCCAGCAGCGCGGCGATTACCGCCACCGGGTCGTGATCGGCAAGGATACGCGGCTCTCCGGCTACATGATCGAATCCGCCCTTCAGGCGGGCTTCACCTCGGTGGGCATGGACGTGCTGCTCCTGGGCCCGATCCCGACCCCGGCGGTCGCCATGCTGACGCGCTCCATGCGCTGCGACCTGGGCGTGATGATCTCGGCCTCCCACAACCCCTACGAGGACAACGGCATCAAGCTGTTCGGCCCGGACGGGTTCAAGCTGAACGACGAGATCGAGCTTCAGATCGAGGCGCTGATCGATTCCGACCTGACCCGTCGGCTGGCCGGGTCGTCCACCCTCGGCCGCGCCAAGCGCATCGAGAGCGTCCAGGCCCGCTACATCGAGTTCGCCAAGCGCACCCTGCCGCGCCAGATCGACCTGGAGGGCATGCGCGTCGTGGTCGATTGCGCCAACGGGGCCGGCTACAAGGTCGCCCCTGAGGCGCTGTGGGAGCTCGGCGCCGAGGTGGTGTCCATCGGCGTTGAGCCGAACGGCTTCAACATCAACCACGACGTCGGCTCCACGGCGCCGGACGCCCTGATCCACAAGGTCCGCGAGCTGCGCGCCGACGTTGGCATCGCCCTCGACGGCGACGCGGACCGGGTGCTGATCGTCGATGAGAAGGGCCACAAGGTCGACGGCGACCAGCTCATGGGCGTGGTCGCCCGCTCCTGGAAGGAGGACGGCCGCCTGGCGCAGCCCGGCCTCGTGGCGACGATCATGTCCAATCTCGGCCTGGAACGGTACCTGAACGGCCTGGGCCTAGGCCTCGTGCGCACCGCCGTCGGGGACCGCTACGTGCTCGAGCACATGCGCGCCCATGGCTACAATCTCGGCGGCGAGCAGTCGGGCCACATCATCATGTCCGACTACACCACCACGGGCGATGGCCTCGTGGCGGCCCTCCAGCTCCTCGCCGTGGTGAAAAGCCTGGGCAAGCCGGTCTCCGAGGTCTGCCATTGCTTCGAGCCGCTGCCGCAGGTGCTCAAGAACGTGCGCTACAAGGCCGGCAAGCCCCTGCAGGAGGCCTCGGTCATCCAGGCCATCGAGGCGGGCCGCGAGACCCTCGGGCATGCGGGCCGCCTCGTGATCCGTCCCTCCGGCACCGAACCGGTCATCCGCGTGATGGGCGAGGGCGACAACGAGGATCTCGTCAATCGCGTGGTGGACGACGTGGTGGAAGCCGTATCGCAGGCGGCCTCCAGGGCTGCGGCGTAGGACGCGACGTCCGTTCGGTCGTCGGAATCAAAAAAAGCCCCGGCGATCGGCTCGCCGGGGCTTCTGTTTCGAGCCGCTTTTACGTCATCACCGGCCTCGTGCCGGTGATCCCGATTGGAAGAACTCAGCGCTTCACAGCATCGGGATGGCCGGGACAAGCCCGGCCATGCCGGGACAGGGTATTGCTTCCGGCCTGACCTTGAGGGCTGAGGGCCACTAAGCCCTCAGCCACTCGTCCTCAGATCACTCCGCCGGGTGGGCCGGCGGCACGTCCTTCGTCCGCGACGGCAGGTCCTCGCCATGCGCGACCTGGCCGGTCTCGGCACGGAGCCTGTCGAGCAGCTCGCTCACATAGGTGGCGGGCTTCGTGAAGCCGCCGAGGAGCAGGTAGATCGAGGGCACGACCAGCATGGTCAGGATGGTCGACACCGTGACGCCGCCCACGATCACCGACCCGATGGCATTGCGCGCCTCGGCGCCGGCGCCGGTGGACCAGGCGAGCGGGATGGCGCCGCCGATCATGGCGATCGACGTCATCAGGATCGGCCTAAGGCGCAGCACCGAGGCCTCGACCACCGCATCGCGCACCGAATACCCGCGCTCGCGCAGCTGGTTCGAGAACTCGACAATCAGGATGCCGTTCTTGGTCATGAGGCCGATGAGCAGGATCATGCCGATCTGGCTGTAGATGTTGAGCGTCTGTCCGGTGACGAACAGGGCCAGCAAGCCGCCGGTCACCGCGAGCGGCACCGTGAGCATGATGATGAACGGGTTGATCCAGCTCTCGAACTGGGCGGCGAGCACCAGGAACACCACCAGGAGCGCCATCGCGAACGTCACGTAGATCGCCCCGGTCGAATCCAGGAAGTCTTTGGACTGGCCCGTATAGCCGATGCGCACCTCCGCCGGCAGGTTGTCGCGCACGATCTGCTGGAGGATCTCCAGGCCCTCCCCGATGGATACGCCCGGCGCCAGGGACGACTGGATCGTGATCGACCGCAGGCGGTCGAACCGGTTCAGGGCCTGCGGGGCGGCCGATTCCGTCAAGGATACGAAGGAGGAGAGCGGAACGAGCTCGCCGTTGGCGGCACGGATGAAGGTGTTGGTGAGATCGTTGGGCGTCGCGCGGTCCTGGGCCCGGGCGCGCATGATCACGGGATATTCGTCGCCGCGGCTGACGAAGGTCGAGACTTCGGTCTCGCCGAACATAAGCTCCAGCGTGCGGCCGATATCCTCCACCGAGACGCCGAGGTCGGCGGCGCGCTGGCGGTCGATCTGGACGCGGATGTCGGGCTGGGACTCACGGTAGTTTGAGTCCATGTTGACGAACTTGCCCGTCTCCTGAGCCTTCTGCATGACGATGTCACGCCAGCCGCGGATCGTCTCGTAATCGGGGCCGCCGAGGACGAACTGGATCGGCTGGCCGAAGCCGCCGGCGCCGCCGAAGGCCGGCGGGTTGACCACCGAAACGCGCGCGCCGGGGAAATTCGATACCCTCGGGGTGATCTGACGGACGATGTCCTGCTGGCTTTCGGTCCGGTCCTCCCAGGGAACCAGGCGTACGATCACGATGCCCTCGTTGACCGGGGAGGGACGGGCGAAGCCCGGAGCGACCTGGCTCAGCATGGAGGCGACGAGGCCCTTCTCCTGCAGGGGCATCAGGGCCTTTTCGACCTCCTTCACCCGATCGCGGGTGTAGTCGAGGCTCGCGCCCTCCGGCGCCTGGAGCCGGACGATGATGGCGCCGCGATCCTCGGTCGGGGCGAATTCCTTCGGCAGGGACTGAAACAGGCCGTAGGCCGACAGGGACACCAGGACGCCGATGAACAGGATGACGACCGGAATCCTCAGGGCCCGCGAGAGCAGCCAGCGATAGCCGCCGTTCATCTTCTCGAAAAGCGGCTCCGTCATGCGCTGGATCCGGCCATGCGCGGGAACCATGAGCTTGGAGCACAGCATCGGGGTGAGCGTGCGGGCGACGACGCCCGAGAAGAAGATGGAGGCTGCGAGCGTGATGCCGAACTCGCGGAAGAGCTTGCCCGTGTTGCCGGTCATGAAGGCGAGGGGGACGAACACCGCCATGAGGGTCGCCGTGGTGGCGATCACCGCGAAGCCGATCTCGCGCGCGCCGTCGAAGGAGGCGAGCAGCGGCGGCTGGCCCTCCTCGATGCGCCGGTGCACGTTCTCGATCTCCACGATCGCATCGTCCACCACGATGCCGATGGCAAGCACGATCGCGAGGAGCGTCAGCACGTTGATGGAGGCGCCGAAGAAGGCCATGACCATGAAGGCCGCGGTGATCGAGACAGGAATCGCCACCATGGCCACGATGGTCGAACGCCAGTCTCGCAGGAAGATCAGGATCACCAGGATCACCAGGGCGACGCCTTCCACCAGGGTGTGCAGCACGCCTTCGATCGAGGCGCGGATGAACTGGCTCTCGTCATAGGCGATTTCCGCCGTGGTGCCGGGCGGCAGCGAACTGCTCAGTTCATCTAGCTCCTTGCGAACCCCGTCGACTACGGACAGCGTGTTCGCGGTCGACTGACGCACGACGCCCATGCCGATGGCGGTCTCGCCCGATTGGTAGAACTCGAAGCGCGTGTCCTCCGGACCGACTTCGACCTGGGCGACTTCGCCGAGCCTGACCAGATAGCCGTTCTTGTTGGTGACGATCACCTGCGAGAACTGCTCGGGCGTCGCGAGGCGGGAATCGGTCTTGACGGTGAATTCGCGCTGGCTGGACTCGATCCGGCCGCCGGGCAGCTCCACGTTCTGGCGCTTGATCGCCGTCTCCAGGTCCTGAACGGTGAGGCCGCGGGCCGCGAGCGCGGGCCTGTCGACCCAGATGCGCATGGCGTAGCGCCGCTCGCCGCTCAGGTTGACGTTGGCGACGCCCGGCACGGTGGAGAGGCGGTCCACATAGACGCGCTTGAGGAAGTCGCTGAGCTCGAGCGCATCGAGGCTCGTGGACGTGACGCCGATCCACATAATGGCCGAGGCGTTCGCATCGACCTTGCGCACCACGGGCGTATCGGCGCCGTCCGGCAGTCGTCCGGCGACGCGGGAAACGGCGTCGCGCACGTCGGAGGTCGCGGCCTCCGGATCGCGGGAGACCTCGAACTCGATCGAGACGGACGAGCGGTCGTTCTGGCTCTGCGAGGTGATCTGGCGGATGCCCTCGATGCCGGCGACCGCGCCCTCGATGATCTCCGTCACCCGGCTCTCGATCACCTCGTTCGAGGCGCCGCGATAGACCGTGGAGACCGACACGACGGGGCGGTCCGTTTGCGGATATTCGCGGACCGGCAGGTTCATGAGCGACGCGAGGCCGCCCACGATCAGCAGGAGGCTCACCACGACGGCGAAGACCGGGCGGCGGATGAAGAGGTCTGAAACCTGCATGGCGGTTCGGCTCTATACCAGTCAGTAAAACGAAAACCTCCCGCCGGGGCGGGAGACAGAAATCACTTCCGCTCGGCCGCCTGGGCAGCCCCGATGGCCTGCGGCACGTTCAGTGAGGAGCGGGAGGGCTGCTCCCGATTGGCCGCCGGGACAGGGGCCGCCGGTGCGCCCGAGCCCACCGGGCGGGCGACGACCTCGGCTCCCGGCCGCACGCGCTGGACGCCCAGCACGACGATGGTCTCGCCGGCCTTGAGGCCATCCACCACCTCGACCTTGCCGCCCTGGCGCTGGCCGATGGTGATGACGCGGCGCTCTACCTTGTTGTCCTTCACCGGATAGACGATGTGGCGCAGGCCCTCGCTGACCACGGCCTCCTCCGGGACCACGACGGCATCGTCCTTGGTCGAGACCTCCAGGGCCACCGACAGGAACATGCCGGGCTTCAGGGCTTCGTCCGAATTCTCGAACTCGGCCGTCAGGCGCGCCGTACGGGTCGTCTGGTCCACGCGCGGATCGATGGTCGACACGCTGCCCTTGAAGGTGCGGCCCTTGTAGGCCGCCGAGATGGCGTTGACCGTCTGGCCCGGCTTCAGGCGGCCCAGCAGGTTCTCCGGCACGGCGAAGTCGAGGCGCACCTTCGACAGGTCGTCCAGGGAGGTGATGCGGGTGCCCGGGGCCACATAGGCGCCGAGGGAGACGGAGCGGGTGCCCACGCGGCCCGCGAAGGGCGCGCGGATGATCAGGTCCTCGAGCCTGGCTTCGGCCGCCTTGCGCTGGGCCCGGGCGGACGCAATGGAGCCCTCGAGCGACTTCATCTGAGCCGTCAGGTCGTCGACCTGAGCGCCAGTGCCAGCGCCGGTGCGGTTGAGCGCCTGAGCACGCTCCAGCTTGATGGCGACCTCGTTCCTCAGCGCCTCGGCGCGGCTTGCCTCGGCGATCGCCTGCTCGATCTCGGCGCGCCGTTCGGCAGCGTCGAACTGGACCAGCATGTCTCCGGCCTTGACCTTCTGGCCTTCCTCGAAGCCGATCTCATTGACGATGCCAGCCACCTTGGCGGTCACGGTGATCGATTCAAAGGCACGGACCGTGCCGACGGATTCCCGCATCTCCACGATGCGTCCGGTCTTGACCGTGTCGACGTCGACCGTTGCGGGACCGGTCGGGCCGCCGCGCCCGCGTCCGCCCTGGGCGGCCTGCTGGCCTGCGGGTTGGCTCACATACGCGCCGATCACGGGCACATTGGCCAGATGGCCGCCCTGGTAGGCGTACCAGCCGCCAAAGCCTGCTGCCCCCAGCACGGCAATGACAGCGAGTTGACCGGACACACGCATGCTCGCTCCTTACTCAGTCGTCGGCCTTTTCGGCATTTTTGGTCACAAATGTCGGAAGTTGTCCTAGCACAATATAGGCCGGGCGCTGCGAACATAACGCAGCAAACACGATGTTTTGTATTACGATTTCGTAATCTGACCTTTTGCTCCGGCGACCAATGCCTTGACCGTGGCCTTCGCCTCATTCATACCAATCGGCGGGACACCTCTCCCCACCGAGAGGCGCCCATCTGAAAGGATGGATACCATGACGAGCCTGCCCGCCGCGCGTCCGCGCGCGCCCTTCTTTTCATCCGGACCCTGCGCGAAGCGCCCCGGATGGTCTCTCCAGAACCTCAAGACCGACAGCCTCGGCCGCTCGCACCGCGCCAAGCTCGGCAAGGCGCGCCTGAAGCTCGCCATCGACCTCACCCGCGAGGTGCTGGCGGTGCCGGCCGATTACCGTATCGGCATCGTGCCCGCCTCCGACACGGGTGCCGTGGAGATGGCCCTGTGGTCGATGCTGGGCGCCCGGCCGGTCGACATGCTGGCCTGGGAGAGCTTCGGCGAGGGCTGGGTCACGGACGTGGTCAAGCAGCTCAAGCTCGACGACGCCCGCGTGATCACCGCGCCCTACGGTGAGCTTCCTGACCTCGCGCAGGTCGATACGAAGACCCGCGACGTGGTCTTCACCTGGAACGGCACCACCTCGGGCGTGCGCGTGCCCAACGCCGACTGGATCGCGGCCGACCGCGAGGGCCTGACCATCTGCGACGCCACCTCGGCGGCCTTCGCGCAGACCCTCGATTTCGCGAAGCTCGACGTGGTCACCTTCTCCTGGCAGAAGGTTCTGGGCGGGGAGGCGGCCCACGGCATGCTCATCCTGTCGCCCCGCGCCGTGGAGCGGCTCGAGACCTACAAGCCGGCCTGGCCGCTGCCGAAGATCTTCCGCATGACCAAGGGCGGCAAGCTCATCGAGGGCATCTTCGAGGGCGAGACCATCAACACCCCGTCCATGCTGGCCGTCGAGGATTACATCGACGCGCTCGAATGGGCGAAGTCGATCGGCGGCCTGAGCGCCCTGGTGGCCAAGGCCGACGGCAACGCCAAGGTCATCCATGACTGGGTGGCCAGGACCCCGTGGATCGCCAATCTTGCCAAGGTCCCGGCCACCGCGTCCAACACCAGCGTGTGCCTCGTGATCGCCGACCCCGATGTGGTGGCCAAAGGCCCGGAGGCCGTCACGCAGGTGGCCAAGGGCATCACGGCGGCGCTCGAGAAGGAAGGCGTGGCCCTCGATATCGGGGCCTACCGCGATGCGCCTCCCGGCCTTCGCATATGGTGCGGCGCGACCGTCGAGCAGTCGGATCTCGAAGCCCTGACGCCCTGGCTCGACTGGGCCTTCGCGCAGGAAAAGGCGAAGCTCGCGAAAGCGGCTTGAGGCCACACCTCTCACGACCGTCATCCCCGGGCACGGCCCGGGGATCCACGCCTTTCAAGGGCTGAGCTTGCGATACCGGCGGACGTGGATGGCCGGGACAAGCCCGGCCATGACGCCATGAGGTTCAACCCATGCCCGCTCCCCGCGTACTCATTTCCGACGCCCTGTCCCCGGCCGCCGTGCAGATCTTCAAGGATCGCGGCATCGAGGTCGACTTCCAGCCCGATCTCGGCAAGGACAAGGAGAAGCTCGCCCAGATCATCGGCCAGTATGACGGCCTCGCCATCCGGTCCGCCACAAAGGTCACGGCAAAGATCCTGGAACAGGCCAGAAACCTGAAGGTGATCGGCCGCGCCGGCATCGGGGTCGACAATGTCGAGATCCCCGCCGCCACGGCCAAGGGCATCATCGTGATGAACACGCCTTTCGGCAATTCCATCACGACCGCCGAGCACGCCATCGCCATGATGTTCGCGCTCGCCCGCCAGATCCCGCAGGCCGATGCCTCGACCCAAGCCGGCAAGTGGGAGAAGAACCGCTTCATGGGCGTCGAGCTCACCGCCAAGGTGCTCGGCGTGATCGGCTGCGGCAATATCGGGTCCATCGTGGCCGACCGCGCCATCGGGTTGCGCATGAAGGTGATCGCCTACGATCCCTTCCTGTCGCCGGAGCGCGCCCTCGAACTCGGCGTCGAGAAGGTGGAGCTCGACGACCTGCTGCGCCGCGCCGACATCATCACCCTGCACGTGCCGATGACCGAGAAGACGAAGAACGTCCTGTCGGCGGAGAACATCGCCAAGACCAGGAGAGGCGTGCGCATCGTCAACTGCGCCCGCGGCGGTCTCGTCGACGAGGTCGCGCTGCGTGCCGCGCTCGATTCCGGCCATGTGGCGGGCGCCGCCTTCGACGTGTTCGTCGAGGAGCCGGCGACGTCCAATCCGCTCTTCGGCCATCCCAACGTGGTCTGCACGCCGCATCTGGGCGCCGCCACCACGGAGGCGCAGGAGAACGTGGCCCTGCAGGTGGCCGAGCAGATGTCGGATTACCTGCTCCAGGGCGCGATCCAGAACGCCGTGAACTTCCCGTCGATCACCGCCGAGGAGGCGCCTCGCCTGAAGCCGTTCGTGGCGCTCGCCGACAAGCTCGGCTCCTTCCTCGGGCAGCTCACGGAAGCTCCGATCAAAGGCATCCGGATCGAATACGAGGGCGCCGTGGCGGAGATGAACACCCGCGCGCTCACCTCGGCCGCCGTGACCGGCGTGCTGCGTCCCTTCCTGCAGGACATCAACATGGTGTCGGCCCCCGTGGTGGCGCGCGAGCGCGGCATCACCGTGGAGGAGGTCAAGCGCGAGAGCGCGGCCCGCGACTACGAGAGCTTCGTGCGCATCATCGTCGATGCGGACGACATGCCGCGCCATGCGGGCGGCACCGTGTTCCAGGACGGCAAGCCGCGTGTGACCGAGATCCGCGACATCACGGTCGACGCGGAGTTCGCGCCGAACATGATCTACGTCCGCAACGACGACAAGCCCGGCTTCATCGGCCGCTTCGGCACCCTGCTCGGCGAATCCGGCGTGAACGTCGCGACCTTCGCGCTCGGCCGCGACAAGCCCGGCGGCGATGCCATCTGCTTCGTGTCCGTCGACCAGCCGGTCTCCGACGAGCTCCTGCGCCGGATCGAGGAGATCCCGCAGGTCAAGCGCGCCCGCGCGGTGCGGTTCTGAGAAGAGGTTTCGAGATGGCCTCCGTCCCGTCGCAGCGCTTCGTCCTGACGCTCGCCTGTGCGAACCGTCCCGGCATCGTGGCCGCGGTCGCGGGACATCTGTCGGATGCCGGTCTCAACATCCTCGACGCCCAGCAATACGACGACACGCAGACGGATCGCTTCTTCATGCGTGTCGTGTTCGATCCCGTCTCGGGAACGAGCGACATCGAGGCCCTCAAGAGCGGCTTCGCGCCGCTCGCCGATCGCTTCGGCATGACATGGACCCTTCGCGATCCGGGCGAGAAGCGAAAGGTCATGCTGCTGGTCTCGAAGTTCGACCATTGCCTCGCCGATCTGCTCTACCGCTGGCGCATCGGCGAGCTCGATTTCGAGCCCGTCGGCGTCATCGCCAATCATCCGGCAGACACCTACAGCCATGTGGATCTGGGCGACGTGCCGTTCCACTGGCTGCCCGTCACCAAGGACACCAAGCTCGAACAGGAAGCCCGGGTCTGGGAGATCATCCGCGACTCGAAGGCCGACCTGGTGGTGCTCGCCCGTTACATGCAGGTGCTGTCGGACGGCCTCGCGGCGAAGCTCGCAGGTCGCTGCATCAACATCCACCACTCGTTCCTTCCGAGCTTCAAGGGCGCCAAGCCCTATCACCAGGCCCATGCCCGCGGCGTGAAGCTGATCGGCGCGACCGCGCATTACGTAACGTCCGATCTCGACGAGGGGCCGATCATCGCGCAGGACGTGGAGCCCATCACCCATCGCGACTCGGCCGAGGATCTGGTCCGCAAAGGGCGCGACATCGAACGGCGCGTGCTCGCGCGCGCCGTGCGCCACCACCTCGAGGACCGCATCCTGCTCAACGGTCGCAAGACCGTGGTGTTCGCGGACTAGAGCATCGGACCCAAAAGTGGACTGGCACTTTTGGAATCCATTCCGATGCTCATCCTCTGAGCTCGCGCATCGTTCGGGGCGGAAAACCGGATCCACTTTTCCGTGCGATGCGCCAGTCCTGCAGGTCACCATACCTCCCACGTCATCACCGGCCCTGTGCCGGTGGTCCCAATGAGAAAGGCGCCCGAGGCCGGCCATGACGGGGAGGCTGGCATCGCGGGTGAGCGTAGCCAGGAAGGCTTGCCGCACTCCGTCCCTACCGCCGCCGTTCCGCCAGCCCGATTCCGCCGAGCACCAGTGCCAGCCCGATCGCGTGATAAAGGGCGAAAGGTTCGCCGAGCAGGACCACCGCGAGCAGGGCGCCGAAGACCGGCACGAGGTTGACGAAGAGGCCCGCCCGCGCAGGGCCGATCAGCTCGACGCCGCGGATGAAGAAAATCTGCGAGAGCAGCGAGGGGAGGAGCGCGACGTAGAGCAGGATCAGCCATCCATTGGGGGTCGGAAACTGCGCCGTGCCCTGGATCATCTCCACGCCGACCAGAGGCAGGGAGCTGGCGAAGGCCACGAGGGCCATGGCGGCGAAGAACACGAGGCCCGGCATCTCCGGACGGTAGCGCAGGCCGAGCGTGTAGACGGAATAGAACACGCAGGCGATGAGCATCCACACGTCCCCGATATTGATCGCCAGCGCCTTCAGGATCTCCCAATCGGCCTTCACCGACACGGTGATCACGCCCACCAGGGTGACGACCATGCCGATGATCTGCAGCGGGATCACCCGGGCGCGGAAGACCACGATCATGCCGATGAGCACGAAGACCGGGATCGAACCCTGAAAGATGGTGAGGTTGACGGCGCTGGTGTGATGGGCGGCGGCGTAGAAGAGCGCGTTGAAGGCGGTGAAGCCGAAGACACCCATGACCAGGGTGAAGAGCCAGCGCGCCCGGAACTTCGCCCGCTCGGCCACGAGCTGGCGCCCGACGAGGGGCATCAGGATCGCCACCACGACCACCCAGCGCAGGCAGGTGAGCACCATGGGCGAGACCTGCCCGATGGCGAGCCGGCCGGCGATGCCGTTGCCGGCCCACATGAGCGTGGTGAGGACAAGCAGCAGGTAGGCCTGTCCCCACAGCCCGTGCCGGAGCGAATGCAGTAATTTCATCGGAGGCCGGACCTCTCTGGCGCCTCGCGGGCAGAAGCGGCTCCACTTCTGCGCGGCCGACGATGCGCCGACTCCATGAAGATCGTACCGGATCGACCCCAAGAGCGGATTCGACGTTCGGGTCCGGTACGATTGCCCTTGCCGCCGCGCGCCGTTCGGCTAAACCGGCATGACGAGGAGCGGATGACACGCATGGCCTTACGGTTTCTGGTGGTTGAGGGCAATACGCGGGGTGCAAGGCAGGCCCACAGGCAAGCCTATGGACTCACGCTGTCGGAATCCTATGCGGACGTGATCCAGGGCATCGACCGGGAGGCCGTCTGCGACATCGCTTTCCCGACGGACGAAGGCGCGAACCTGCCGGATGCGGCCGGGCTCGAATCCTATGACGGCATCGTGCTCACCGGTTCGCATCTCAACATCTATGACCGCACCCCCGATATCCTGCGCCAGATCGACCTGATGCGGGCGGTCTACGCCTCCCGCACCCCGTCCTTCGGCTCCTGCTGGGGCCTGCAGGTGGCGGCCGTCGCGGCAGACGGGGACGTGCGGCCCAACCCGCTCGGGCGCGAGGTGGGTGTCGCCCGCAAGATCACCCGGACCGAGGCCGGCCAGGGCCATCCGATGCTCGACGGCCGCCCCCCGGCCTTCGACGCGCCGGCCATCCACCTCGACATGGTGACGGCCCTGCCGGGCGACTGCACGGTGCTCGCCGGCAATGCGATCTCGCCGGTGCAGGCCGCCGAGATCCGCCAGGACGGGGGCGTGTTCTGGGGCGTGCAGTATCATCCCGAGTTTTCCCTGGGCGAGCTCGCGGCCATCCTGGGCCGCCGGACCGATATGCTCGTGACGGAGGGCTTCTGCCGCACGACCGAGGACGCCGTCGCGTATACGCAGGACCTGGCGGCCCTCGACCGGGACCCGACCCGCTTCGATCTCGCCTGGCGGCACGGCATCGACGCGGAGGTGCTCGACCCCCAGCGTCGCGTCCGCGAGATCCGCAACTTCATCGAGCATCGGGTGAAGACGGCAAAGAGCGCCCGCGGACGGGCCTGACGGGAGGGCCTGCTCTCACGGTGCCGTCCCTTCGTCTCGCCACCTTCCGCCCTTCCTCGCCACCCTCCGTCCGTGCTGGCACCCACCTGTGTCGGCCACCCTCCGCCCGTCATTCCACTCTCCCCGTCATGGCCGGGCCTGTCCCGGCCATCCCGATGCGGTGAGGCGCGTCGCTTCCCGGATCGGGATCACCGGCACAGGGCCGGTGATGACGTGGCAGGGTCTGCGCAACGATGTGTTCTCACTTTGTTCTTGACAGGCGGTGCCAAGCTAAGCTATATCATGGCGCAGATCGGTTCCTTCGAGGGGCGCGCTCGCGAGGCGTCGCAAGTGTGGGAGCCGGCACGGTCCTGCGACAGGCTTCGCACCCCTGGGCGCGCAGGAGGCCGACCTTGGGCTCTGCCCAGCTGGTCCGCCTGAAAAGAACCGTGCGCGACGAGCAGCTTGGCTCTCGCTTATCACCTCAGACATCGAGCCGGGCTGCCACTCGCGCCACCCTCGATCATCCTGAAGGCTCGCAGCGCAAGCTGCGGGCCCGCAGGTGCTGGCTCTTTGACATCACCACAGATCACAAACCGGCACCGCAGCGCGACGCTCCTCCGTCATCCGACCCTGCCACGTCATGGCCGGCCCTGTGCCGGCCATCCCGATCCGGTGAGGCACCGGCGCTTCAGACAGGCGAGATCACCGGGACAAGCCCGGTGATGACGGGAGAGGATCAGGACGGGCCATCCCGATCCGGTGAGACGCGGCGTTCCAACCAATCGAGATCACCAGCACAGAGCCGGTGATGTCGGAGGGGGTGTCAGGACCCGCCACTCCAATCCGACAGGCCCCGCGCCTCGCAGCATCGGCACACGCCCGGCAATGCAGGAAAGGGGATCCGCCCATCGACCTCCAGGCGATCGCGGCTCGATGCAAAATCATATTCCCGCCGCGCAGGGCTCCTATGATGGCGGAATCGAGGCGCATTCCGCCTTGACCTGAGGCGCGCGATCCACCATGAGGGTTTGCAAGGTTTTTGACCCAACCCTGGCCTTGCGCCGGGGTTTTTTTGTGTGAGGCATTGAGCGATGGCGAACGTGGTTGTCGTGGGCGCCCAGTGGGGCGACGAAGGCAAGGGCAAGATCGTCGACTGGTTGTCCGAACAGGCGGACGTGGTCGTGCGGTTCCAGGGCGGGCACAATGCCGGCCATACCCTCGTGATCGGCGACAAGGTGTACAAGCTCTCGCTGCTGCCCTCCGGGGTCGTGCGCCCGGGCAAGCTTTCCGTCATCGGCAACGGCGTGGTTCTCGATCCGCATGCGCTCGCCGGAGAGGTGGAGCGCCTCGCCGAGCAGGGCGTCTCGATCACCCGCGAGTCCCTGCGCGTGGCCGAGAACGCCACGCTGATCCTCTCGATCCATCGCGAGCTCGACGCCCTGCGCGAGAGCGGCAGCGCCGGCACGAAGATCGGCACCACCAAGCGCGGCATCGGTCCGGCCTACGAGGACAAGGTCGGCCGCCGCGCCATCCGCCTCATGGACCTCGCCGATCTCTCGGCTCTGCCCGAGAAGATCGAGCGGCTGCTCACCCACCACAACGCCCTTCGCCGCGGCTTCGGCCTCGATGAGTTCGAGCCGAAGGCGATCTACGAGGAATTGGCCTCCGTGGCCCCGAAGGTGCTGCCCTACATGGACGCCGTATGGCGCCTGCTCGACGAGGAGCGGCGGGCCGGCAAGCGCATCCTGTTCGAAGGCGCGCAGGGCGCGCTGCTCGACGTGGATCACGGCACCTATCCCTTCGTCACGTCGTCCAACACGGTGGCCGGCCAGGCGGCGACCGGCTCGGGCCTCGGGCCGGGCGGCGTCGGCTACGTGCTCGGCATCGCCAAGGCCTATACGACCCGCGTCGGCGAGGGGCCGTTCCCGACCGAGCTGTTCGACGAGATCGGCGAGATGATCGGCCAGAAGGGCAAGGAATTCGGCGTGGTCACGGGCCGCAAGCGCCGCTGCGGCTGGTTCGATGCCACCCTGGTGCGCCAGACGGTGCGCACCTCCGGCATCGACGGCATCGCGCTCACCAAGCTCGACATCCTCGACGGCTTCGAGACCATCAAGATCGGCGTCGGCTACAGGCTCGACGGCGAGACCATCGACTACTTCCCGGCGAGCCAGGGCGCGCAGGCCCGCGTCGAGCCCATCTACGAAGAGATCGAAGGCTGGAGCGGTTCGACCGCAGGAGCACGCTCCTGGGCTGACCTTCCGGCACAGGCCATCAAGTATGTTCGCCGCGTCGAGGAACTGATCGGAGCGCCCGTCGCGGTGCTCTCCACCTCGCCGGAGCGTGACGACACAATCCTCATGAAGAACCCCTTTGAGGGTTGACGACGGAGCCACGGCGGGTCATTCCCAGAGAGAAATGGCAGATTATTACCCTCTCATCGCACGAGCCGTCGAAGGCTTGCCCGAGCAGACGCCCGACAAGCGGCGCGCCGTCTACGAGCGCGCCCGCACGGCTCTGATCGCCCAGCTGCGTTCGCTCAATCCGCCTCTGAGCGAGACGGAGATCCAGCAGGAGGGCCGCTCTCTCGACGAGGCGATCGACCGGGTCGAGGCGGATTACGTCGTACCTGCCGCAGGGTTCGATCCCGATCCCTTCCCGCCTGCGCCGGCTCGCGACCGGGCGGGGCCGGAGGAGACCCGGAGCTCAGGTTCCGTTCACGGCCTCCGGGCTCCCGCCCCTCAGGCTGCCGCCGACGAGGGGGCCGCGGACGCCTATGCGGAGCCGGCCGTAGCCCGTCCCAAGATCGACAGCCGCCCTCATCCGGCCATGCAGGGCAAGGGACGGCGCCGGACGATCATCTTCGGCTCGGTGCTCGCTCTCGTGATCGCGGCCATCGCGGCCTTCGCGTTCCTATGGCGCGACAAGCCCGAGGATCTCGCGCCCGAGGCCCCCGTCGCGACGGCGCCCCAGCCGGCCCCGGCCGATTCCAAGATCAACGAGCGGGTCGGCGGACAGGCTCCTTCGACGACCGCTCCCGCCTCGGCGCCCCGCCAGGAGACCGGCGTGGTGCAGCGTGCGGTCTTCTACGAGGAGGATCCGTCCAATCCGCAGACCCCCAAGGCGCAGGTCGGGCGCGTGACATGGCGTCTTGAGGACGTGAATCCCGGTCAGGGGCAGCCGCTCGAGAAAGCGGTCAGCGCCCTGATCGAGGTGCCCGAGGCCGGGTTGACGATGCGCATGGTCTTGAGGCGCAACCTCGACGCGACACTGCCCGCCTCTCATACGGTCGAACTCACCTTCACGACCCGCGAAGGCGACGTGAACCGCGTCATCCGGGATGTCGGGCTGCTCCAGTTCAAGGATGAGGAAGCCGCGCGCGGAACCCCGGTCGCCGGGCTGCCGGTGCCCGTGCGCGAGAATCTGTTCCTGATCGGGCTGTCGAACCTGCAGGTCGACGTGGCGCGCAACACCCAGCTGTTCGTTCGCCGCAACTGGATCGACCTGCCGGTCCGGATGGTGTCCGGTCAGCGCGCGATCCTGAGCTTCGAGAAAGGCGGCTCCGGCAGCCAGATCCTCAACGACGCCTTCAACCAATGGCAGTAGGGCAACCCTGCTCCTGACAGCAAAAAAGCCGCGCTCGCTGCGCGGCTTTTTTCATGGTTTCGTCGCCAGCCGGCTTATGCGTCGGCCGACGAGGTCTCGATCTGGGTCAGGTTCTTCTTGACCGCTTCCTGGATCTTCTCGAAGGCGCGGACCTCGATCTGGCGGACGCGCTCGCGGGAGACGCCGAACTCGGTGGAGAGCTCCTCGAGCGTAATTGGATCATCCGAAAGACGGCGCGCTTCGAAGATGCGGCGCTCGCGTGGATTGAGCACGGAGAGCGCCGAACGCAGGGCGGTCAGCCTGTTCTGGCCTTCCTCCTCCTCGACGAGCACCTGTTCCTGGCTCTGACTGGTGTCGACGAGCCAATCCTGCCATTCGCCGCCGCCTTCACCCTCGTCACGCAGGGGCGCGTTGAGGGAGGCGTCACCGCCGAGGCGGCGGTTCATGTCCACCACGTCCTGCTCGGTCACCCCGAGCTGGGTTGCGATCTGCTTGACATGGTCGGGGCGAAGATCGCCTTCCTCGAATGCGGAGATCCGGCCCTTCGCCTTGCGCAGGTTGAAGAACAGCTTCTTCTGGTTCGCCGTGGTGCCCATCTTCACGAGGGACCAGGAACGCAGGATGTATTCTTGAATCGCCGCTTTGATCCACCACATGGCATAGGTGGCGAGGCGGAAGCCCTTGTCGGGTTCGAAGCGTTTGACGGCCTGCATCAGACCGACATTGCCTTCCGACACGACCTCGCCGATCGGCAGGCCATAGCCGCGATAGCCCATGGCGATCTTGGCGACCAGGCGCAGGTGGGACGTCACGAGCTTATGGGCCGCTTCGCGATCTCCATGCTCGCGCCAGCGTTTGGCGAGCATGTATTCCTCATGCGGCTCAAGCATGGGGAAGCGACGGATCTCGTCGAGATAGCGCGAAAGGCCCCCTTCATTGGCAAGCACCGGAAGCGCTGCAGCCATATCTTCTCCTCCTTTGGCTCCCTCACCATGAGGCAAGCCTGGGGCGGCCCCCCTCCGAGGCCGGCCGCCCTAACCCCCTATATAAGCGGTTCAACGTTGTCCGAATAGAGGCATCAGGCTTCAAGACGTGGTGAACGCTCCAGAGTCGCAAGGGTGCCAGCGTGACGTCATTTTGCGACCGATTGACGCTAAATTTCAGCCCGCAAAGCTTCCAGAAGTGCCGCCATGTCCGACGGGAGAGGGCTCTCGAAGCGTAAGAATTCCCCGCTGCGCGGATGTTCGAACCCGAGGATGGCGGCATGCAGGGCCTGCCGATTCAGGGCATCGAGCGCCTCCTTCTGTGCGCCGGAGAGCCGGTTCGCCTTGGTCTTGAAGCCGGACCCGTAGGTTGCATCCCCCAGAAGCGGATGGCCGAGATGGGCCATGTGGACCCGGATCTGATGCGTACGCCCCGTCTCCAGTTCGCAGCGGACGAGGCTCGCGAGAGGCTGGTCCGGGGGCAGTCCTTCCAGCACCTCGTAATGGGTGATCGCATAACGGCCACGGTCCTCGCCCACCACGACGATCTTCTCTCGATTGTGGGTGCTGCGAGCGAGCGGTGCGTCGACGGTTCCTCGCCGGCGCTCGGGCACGCCCCAGAGGATCGCCAGATAGGCCCGTTCCAAGGGACCCGTGCGGCCGTGATCGGCGAACTGCGCCGCCAGCGCCTGGTGGGCGAGATCGTTCTTGGCGACCACCAGCAGGCCTGAGGTGTCCTTGTCGAGGCGATGAACGATCCCGGGCCGCTTCACACCTCCGATGCCTGAGAGGCTCTCGCCGCAATGGGCGATGAGGGCGTTCACCAGGGTGCCGGAATCGTGCCCGGCGGCCGGATGCACGACGAGCCCGGAGGGCTTGTCGATGACGATCAAGTCGTCGTCCTCGTAGACGATGGTGAGATCGATCGCCTCGCCGGCAGGTTCGGCCGGGACGGGCGGCGGCACGGTCAGGGTGATCCGGATGCCGCCGGCAACCTTCCGGTTCGGATCGAGGACCGGCACGTCGTCGATGGTGACCTGCCCGTCCCGAATGAGAGCCTGGACGCGGCTTCGTGACAGATCCGCCTGCAGGCGTGTCAGCACGCGGTCGAGCCGATCCGCCGTCATGTCGTGTTCCAGAAGCCATTCCTGTCGCGTCGCGCCGTTCACCGCATCCTCATTTGATCTGAGCCGTTCGCTTTTTTCAGCAAAAGGGCTTGAAGGGATTCGGAAGGGTGGTTATACGAGCGGCCTCAACCTTGCTAGCTCCCTTCGTCTAGCGGTCTAGGACGTCGCCCTCTCACGGCGAAAACAGGGGTTCGAGTCCCCTAGGGAGCGCCAAAGGTTCGATAGGACAGCCCCGCCAAGAGCGGGGCTTTCTCTTTTCTGGACACGGCCAATCGAGCGCCCGCGCCGAGCTGGAATTCCGCAGGCGCGAAGGCGTGTGGGTCACCGCCGCGGTGAATGCGGGGCAGCAGGGGCTGCCCTTCGGCATGCTGTCACTCGGCAGGCGTCAGGCGGGCTGTCGGCGACGCAGCGATGTCCCGCGCCGGCCTGAAGACGAAATAGGCGAACAGCATCATCGCAGCCAGGACGATCAGGGAAGCGAGCGCGGCAACCGGATCGAACGCCGTATAGCCGAGATGAAGCGCGGCGACCGCGACCGTCAGGATGACCGTGCCGATCGACCAGACAACCACTTGGATCATGGCGAGGCGGCTTCTGTCGAGCGCGGGACGACGCTCGTAATAGATGCCGAAGAGGAACAGCGACACCCAGCCGAGCAGGTTGAGATGCGCGTGGGCCGGCATGATCGAATGATCCTGGGAAGCCGCCATCCCGATCCCCATCGCCATGCCGGCGATGACGAAGAGTACAGCCAGCTTGAAGCTGAGCGACGATGCAGTCATGAGGTCCTCCTAGAAGTATTCCCTGGGTCGTTTGCTTTTGTTTTCACTACAACCGTGAGCACAATGTCCGATGTGTGGGAAAGCACAATAGATCTTCTAGGGTATTATCACTACAATATTGTTATAACAATTCAAATGTCTCCGGTGATAAGGTGCCACTCAGGAATCTCGACTGCTATATGAAACGACCCGCTTTCGCGGGCCGCCGGAGCAGAATTCAGCGAAGTCAGCTGCGTTGGGTCACTCGCTCCTTGCGGGATCCCAAGATCTTCCGTTTGCGGGCCTTCGCCTTCTTCCAAGACGGTCTCATACGGGCTTTGCGGGCCATCGCGTACTCCTATGGCGTGCTGCGGCTGTCCGCCGTCGAGGTTGCCGGATCGGCTTGTTCCAACCCCTCGCGCTGATCGTTCTCGTCCAGTCGGCGGTCGCTGGCAGAACGATCGTCGCGGCTTCGATGGACAGAGTTCTCCTCGGTCGGAGGGACGATGCTGGCGTTCAGGCTCCGCTCGGCCAAACCTTGAGCGCGGTCGTCAGCCTTGCCGGCCATGACTTCAGCCTTTGCTTTGAATATCGCTGCGGTGCGCGCCCGACCCCATGCCTTGCTGGTCTTGGAGCGCATGTTCGCAGCGCTCCACATGACTGGCCGCGCGCTGCTGCATCTCCTGGGCATTGTGGCAAGGGTTCTCGATTTCCTGGTGGCAGAACTGGCACTTCATGACGGCCTCCTTCTCAGCAAGAGCAGAAGGCCAACGTAGAGGTGCAGTCGGGGTTCCGCGGCTCATGCGCCTCGTGAGAGTATGGAGACAAGCCAGATTGCACTGGGGAATGTCGGATAATCCTGGTTTCAGCCACTCCGATGGTCGTGCCGCGCCCGGCTCAGGTCCGGTGCACTGCAGGTTCGGATGCAGCAGGTGCGCGCCCCACAGGAACCAAGCGTCCTGTGGCCTGTTCACATCCGTTGGTGATGGCGCGCAATTGCTTCGTGCCACGAGGAAGCGGATCCATTCCTGTTTCTAGCATCATCTCCGGAGGAAGATTTCTATGAAGAGAGCATTCATTCTGGCCGCTGGCCTTGTCGTCTTGGCGACCGGCGCGTGGAGTCAGGAATCATCGCGAAGCCGTGACGATTTCGGTCGCGGAAGCTGGCGCGAGAGCCACGACGGATGGGATCGCGACCGAGACCGCCGCCGCAGCCCGATCATGCGGGACGATGACGATGATCGGGATGAGCGGCCCGAGCGCGGAGCCCGGTTCTTCCTGCGCAGCGGCGATACGCAGCTTCGGGTCGTCTGCGGGAATCGGGAATCGACGCAGTCCTGTGTCGATGCGGCCCTGCGCATGTTCGACCGGGTGCAGTCTCAGCAGGGCACCGGTGCGCGGTCGCCCGCAACGTCCGCGCCCTCGCAGACGCCGCAATAGATCGGCTCAAGAGTATAGGTTCGCGCTCACGCGCGCTCGAGAGCACCCGTGAGATCGGCCAGCAGGTCGTCACGATGCTCGAGCCCGATTGAAAGGCGCACGAGGCCGTCCGGAATGCCCATCTCGCCGCGCTGACCCGGCGTGAATCGCTGGTGCGTGGTCGTGGCCGGGTGGGTGACGAGGCTCTTCGCGTCACCCAGATTGTTCGAAATCCGGATCAGGTTCAGCGCATTCAGGAAACGGAAGGCTGCTTCCTTGCCGCCCTTCACCTGGAGGGCGATCATGGTCGAGCCACCGCTCATCTGGCGCCGGATCAACTCGGCCTGAGGATGGTCAGCCCGACCCGGATAGGTCAGCCGCTGAACCTTGGGATGATCATGGAGGGCGTCCGCAAGATAGCCTGCCGTTGCCGTCTGCCTCTCGACACGCAGGGGAAGGGTCTCCAGGCCCTTCAGGAGCACCCAGGCGTTGAAAGGTGAGATCGACGGCCCTGTCATGCGCAGGAACTGCTGCACTTTCGTCTCGATGAATTCGGTCGAGGCCAGGATCACGCCTCCGAGACAGCGGCCCTGTCCGTCGATGTGCTTGGTCGCGGAATAGACAACGCAGTCCGCCCCCAGGACCAGGGGCTTCTGGAAGAGGGGTGTGGCGAAGACGTTGTCGACGGTGAGCGTCGCGCCCGCCTCATGCGCGATTGCTGCGACGGCCGCGATATCGATGATCTCAAGGCTCGGGTTGGTCGGGGTCTCGAGCAGGAAAGCTCTTGTTTCCGGTCGCACCGCCTCGCGCCATTGGTTCAGATCGGCGCCGTCGACGAGAGTGCAGCCGACGCCGAAGCGGGGCAGGAGATCCTCCACCACCCACCGGCACGAGCCGAAGAGAGCGCGGGCGGCCACCACATGATCTCCCGCCTGGACCTGTCCGACCATGGCGGCGGTCACCGCTGCCATGCCGCTCGCCGTAGCCCGGGCCGCCTCAGCCCCTTCAAGGGCAGCGATCCGCTGCTCGAAGGCGTCGATCGTCGGATTGGAGTAGCGGCTGTAGCTATAGCCGGGCTCCTCGTTCAGGAAGCGCCTCTCCGCGCTCTCCGCACTCTCGTAAACAAAACCCTGGGTGAGGAAGAGCGCTTCCGACGTCTCGCCGAAGGGCGTGCGTTGATGGCCCTCATGAACGAGGCGGGTTTCCAGGTGATAGTCGGGTTGGTGCGGCGAGGTCATGAGGGGATCCTACGATTGTTCTTTAAAAAGAACAATCGTCTTTTCTCGCGGAAAGTTTCATAATTTCCTTCTCCGATCCGGTCGTCAGCGCGCCACTTCCTTGCGCGCTTCCTCGATCAGACGCTTGACGCAAGGTTCCAGGGACGATCGCCAGAGCGGCAGGACCACCCCGTGGACGTCTTTCAGCTTGCTGCAGTCGAGCCGGGAGTTGGCTGGCCGTTTGGCCGGCGTCGGGTAATCCGCCGTTGCGATCGGCCGGACCTTCGCCGAAGGGCCGCCGAGCCGGGCCGACAGGGCGAAGATCTCCGTGGCGAATTCCGCCCAGCTCGCGAAGCCCGTCCCCGTCATATGGAACAACCCGCGCAGCGTCCGGTCCTCCCGCCGCTCGAGAAGGTTGCGGCTGATGGCGAAAATGCCGTCCGCGATGTCGAGGGCGCTGGTGGGCGATCCATGCTGGTCGCCGACCACGCCGAGCTCTTCACGGTCGGCCGCGAGGCGCAGCATGGTCTTCACGAAATTCTTGCCGAACGGACTGTAGACCCAGGCGGTGCGCAGGATGACATGATCCTCAGCCTCGGCCGCCACGGCTTCCTCGCCCAAAAGCTTCGACGTGCCATAGGCTCCCAGCGGCGAGACCGGATCGTCCTCTCGATAGGGCCGGTCGGCCGTGCCGTCGAAGACGTAGTCGGTGGACAGGTGGATGACGGGCACGTTCATCGCCGTGGCGGCACCGGCCACGACGCCCGCGCCGATGCCGTTGATGGCTTCCGCCAGTTCAGGGTCCGTTTCCGCCTGGTCCACGGCCGTGTAGGCGGCGGCATTCACGATCAGGTCGCCGCCGGTTTCGATCAGCGCGTCCTCGATGCCTGAGGGATCGGCGAGATCGAGCTTGGGGCGGCCGACGAGGACGGCCTGAGCGCCGTGCGCCCGCGCGCGCTCCGCCAGCGCACGGGCGACCTGTCCTTCCTTGCCGACGATGATGATACGCATGGACACCTGCAATCCTCTATGATGGTGAGGGCGGCCTAATCGAGCAGAGCCGCCCAGGCAAGATCAGTTGCCGATGGCAACGCCTTCGCGGCGGCTGTCGGCGCCGCCCACCAGCCCGGCTGGCGTCACGACGATAGCATGGATGCCGGAGTTCTGGTCGATCAGCTTGACCTCGTGGCCCTTCGCCTCCAGCGCCGCCTTCCATCCTTCGGCCTCCGTGCCGGCCTCCAGCTCGGTCGGGCCGTTGCGGCTCCCGACATTGGGAAGATCGGCTGCGACCTGCGGATCGAGCTTCCAGTCCAGGATGCCCACGAGGGTCTTGGCCACGTAGTTGATGATGAGGCTGCCGCCCGGGGAACCGACGACCGCGTAGAGCTTGCCGCTGCCGTCGAGCACGATGGTCGGCGCCATGGAGGAACGG
The DNA here is from genome assembly GCF_013307435.2 of Microvirga terrae. Lineage (NCBI taxonomy): Bacteria > Pseudomonadati > Pseudomonadota > Alphaproteobacteria > Hyphomicrobiales > Methylobacteriaceae > Microvirga > Microvirga terrae. The sequence continues at coordinate 4,591,283 of NZ_CP102845.1, read as the reverse complement.
GGGCGCTTGCCCGCCTCGACGCGATTGGCGACGGGCTTGTCGTCGTCCGTCGTGGCGAAGGAGAAATCGGTGAGTTCGTTGTTGAGCAGGAATCCGCTTTTGGTCATCAGCCTCGAGCCGAAGCCATCCTCGATCGTGGTCGTCATCGACACCGCGTTGCCGTTGCGATCCACGATGGACATGTGGCTCGTGCCGAATTCGATTCCGTCCGACGGCCCCCACAGGAAGGTCTTCTGGAAGGGCGGATCGCCGGGCTTCGCCTTGCCCATGGACTTGTTCGGGTCGACCAGGGCCGCACGGCTCTTGAGATATCCCGGATCGGTCAGGCCCCTGACCGGCACGTTGACGAAGGCGGGATCGGCCAAAAAGAGTGCCCGGTCCGCATAGGCGAGGCGGCCTGCCTCGGCGATCCAATGAACCGCCTCCGGGTCGGGCTTCAGCGACCCCATGTCTTGCGTCTCCAGGACGCCCATGATCTGCTGCACCGCGACCTGACCCGAACTCGGCGGGCCCATGCCGCAGATCCTGTAGGCCCGGTAGTTTCCGCACACGGGATCGCGCTCCTGGACCTTGTAGCCCTTCAGATCGTCAAGGGTCATGTCGCCCGGATTCGTGGCGTGGCCGGTCACCGTGGTCACGATGTCCTGGGCGATCTCGCCCGTGTAGAAGGCATCCGCGCCCTTGTCGGCAATGGCCCGGAGGGTCTTGGCGAAGGCCGGGTTCTTGAGGACCGTTCCGACCGCCTTTGGCGTGCCGTCCGCCTCATAGAAATAGGCGCGGGCCACTGGATCGTTCTGGAGATACTTTTCCTGCCCCAGGAGCCCGTTGAGCCGCGGCGAGATCGCAAAGCCCTCCTCGGCGAGACGAGCCGCGGGTTCGATCACCTGCGGCCAGGCCAGCTTGCCCCAGTTTCTGTGAGCCGTTTCCAGCAGGCGCAAGGTGCCCGGAACGCCGACCGAGCGGCCGCCGACGACGGCATCGTAGAATTTCATCGGCTTGCCGTCGGGGCCGAGAAACCGCTCCGGCTTCGCGGCAGCCGGAGCCGTTTCGCGCCCGTCGAGCGTCGTCATTGTCTTTCCGTCCCAGAAGACCATGAAAGCGCCGCCGCCGATGCCTGAGCTCTGTGGCTCGACGAGATTGAGGACGAGCTGAACGGCGATCGCGGCATCGACCGCACTGCCGCCAGCCGCGAGAATGTCCCGGCCCGCTTGTGCGGCCAGGGGATTGGCGGCGGCAACCATGTCTTTCGTCGCCGTGCCGGCGGACTTGAGCGTTCGCCCCGTGGGAGCTTCTGGAGCAGGAGCGAGGGCTTGGGCCAGAACCGGCGCGGACAAAGGCAGGCTGGCAAGAAGACCGAGCCCGAAGAAACCCCGCCGAAGAGCATTCCGATTGGTCATGCTGATAAGCTCCCTCTTCCGTGGTTGGACCTACCGGTCTGGAACGAGCCTAACAAAGGATCGTCTCCTTGCGCCACTTCGTTTGGACAGAGTCAGAGAAGAAATTCTGTATTTGCTGCGCTGCAATATCACACTCCTGTCACTCTTTTCCGGCAGGGTGCGATTCGTGAGGCCGACACAGGAGCAGGGACATGTACTCATATAATCTGTTCCAAAGTACGCAGCCGGACGGTCTGGTCTGTGCCGTCCCGGAAGAGCGCTCGGTTCCCTCGTTCGTCGTGGGACCGCACTGGCAGTTCGGCGGTCGGATCGAAAGCCAGGAGGCACCCCTCGGTTTCGACCGGAAGGCTGCCATGGAGGGCGTGCGCTTCAACGGCTTCTACCTCTTCGCCAGCTTCCAGAAGGATCGCCGGGGCCGGTGAGGCCTGAGGGGACATGCGTGCGTGTCCGGCAGCGCGGCCGGGCCGATCGGGCCGACTAAAGAAAATCGATAGGGTTCGGATCAACTCTTGATCTTGCGTGGCACCTGCTTTCTATCTTGGTGATCTTTGCGGCTGCCGCTTTGCATCACCGATTCGATTGTGAACTCATCCCTCGCACTTATCTGGACCATCACGGCTGCAACCACCTTGCTGCAAGCCGGCAACGGCCTGCTTCAGGCGCTCATGCCCTTACGCATGCAGGCCGAGGGGATTTCCGTCGCATCCATCGGCGTCGTGGCGGCGGCTTATGGGCTCGGCTTTTCGACGGGCTGCTTGCTGGCCCCAAGTTTCATCCGGCACGTGGGGTATATCCGGGCCTTTGCCAGCCTCGCCGCGGTGGTATCCGTCCTGATCCTTGTCATGACCCAGGCTCATTCGACCCTGGCCTGGATCTTCCTGCGGGGGCTGACGGGTGTGACGCTGGCCTGCATCTTCACCGTGACGGACGGGTGGATCAGCGCCCGCGCGATCTCCAGCCATCGTGGGCGCATCCTGTCGATCTACATGATCTGTACCAAGGTTGCCCTCATGGTATCCCCGCTCGGGATTGGTTTCGGCAATATCCGCACCGATGGCTTGTTCATGGCGGTGAGCGCACTGATCACGCTCTCGCTCCTTCCGATCGCCGCAACGACCACCAAGGAACCGGCGGCGCCTCAAGGCGTCCGGATCGAAGTCAGGAAGCTGTTCGCGACGGCGCCGTCTGCGGTGGTCGGCGCCTTCGTGGTCGGCTTGGTCAATGGCCCGGTCATCGCCATCACGCCCGTCTTCGGGGTCACCATCGGATTGAGCCAGGATCAGGCGGCAGCCCTTCTGTTCGCCCTCCAGGCCGGAAGCCTCGCGATGCAGTGGCCGCTCGGGTGGCTATCCGATCGGGCGGACCGCCGCTACGTGATTGCCGGGCTCGCTGCGGGAACGAGCCTCGTTTCACTTCTGATTCTGTGGGCGAGCGCACAGGGCGCGAACGTGTTGATCCTGTGGTCGTTTGCGGCCTGGGGCGGCCTTGCCCTGTGCATCTATTCCGTCTGCGTCGCCCATGCCTGCGATATCGTTGATCCAGGACAGATCGTCTCCACCGTCGGCACCCTGCTGTTCTCCTGGGCGACGGGCGTCACGGTCGGTCCCCTTTTCGGCGCCCTGGCCATGGAGATGATGGGGCCGAAAGGCCTGTTCATCTACTCGGCCTTCGCCTCGCTGGGCCTTGTCGCCTTCATCGTGATGCGGATTCTTCAGGTGCAGCGGTCTCCCGCCCGGGGTGGCTTTGCCGATATCGCACCGACAAGCACGGCGACGGCCAGTCTGACACCCCGTGCAGACGTCGATGGCCTCGACGATCAGAGCCTCGCAACAGCCGGCTCCCGCAAAGCGGAGGCGTCGGATCAGAAGGCCGAGCCATCCGCCGTGGCCCGGGCCGATACGGCCTCGTAGCGGTTGAGGCGCTTGTCGATCATGTCGTCGATCTTGTCGTAGACCTCGGCGACGCTCAGCTGACGGGTCTTCTTGCCATCCTTGGTGAAGAACAGAGACTTGTTCGACTTTGCGGCGGCCGGGAAGGCATCGGGTGCGCTTTTCTTGGGCGTGTCGTCCACCAGAGCGATGAACCGACTTGCACTATCGACTCCGAAGAAGTGGGAGAGATAGAACTCCGAGCGACTGAGCTTGCGTCCGAGCTTCGTCTCGATCTTCCCCTTGTCGCGCTTCATCATCTCGGCTGCCATGAGAGCCGAGATGTAGGGATTTCGGCGCAGGCCGAGGATATGCTCCCGCATCGTCGCGTCGGTCACCTCGATCTTAGCCCCCGAACCGACGACCGCCTCCGCTTCGGCGATCAGGCCGTGCATGGGGCCGAATGATTTGACGGCTTCCAGCCATGTGCTGGAAATGAACTGAAACAGGCCGAGCGCGGACGAGGTTGACGCCTTGTTGCCTGGCAGGAAGCTCGATTCCTTGTCCGCCAGGGCCATCATGTACACGGGATCTGCACCCGTTGCCTTGGAGGCGCGCAGGATCGTGTCGACGATCCAGACGGGCACGCGCATGTCCTCGAACTCCATGAATTCCGTGAGCTCGCGGGAGACAGGTTCCTCGGTCGCGGTGCTGCCAGAGGTCGGTGCATCGGTCAGGGGAATGGACAGGATGATCTGCTTCTGCAGTTCGGCCGGCGTCGCGTTCACGGCCCCGACAGAAGCGATGGCTTCGAGCGGGTCCGCCGGCGCGGTGTTCCCGGCCGACAGGGTGGACGGTGTCATCGGCTGCACAGGCGGCACCCGGATGGCGTTCTGGCCGGCATCGAGGGCCGGTGGCAACGCCGTCCACGACTCAGCCGCCGAGGCGCTGGGCGTGTGGACGGCCGTGCCGATGGCAATCGTCAGGCATGCGCCAAAACCGAAGGACTTGGTGAGGTCGAGGAGCGTTCTCCCACCCTGCAGCCGTGAGAGCCGGTCAACGGCGTCACGGACGGTAGAAGACCCGCTCCTGTTCTCGCTTTCGAGGCAAATGGCCGTCTGCTGGCATGCGTCATGAGACGCTGTCAGAGGGATTTGCATATGGATAAGCCCCCAAGAGTGCGCCGCTTCTCCGCCAAGGCGGGTGCACGGCCGTTCTTCGTTCAACGGAGGCAAGTATGTGCTAGGGTGATATGTCCAGAATAGGTCAGCTTGGCGTTAAAATTTCGAATTTGTTCCCGGGTGCGACTATTTGTTCAGGCTGATTCATGAATGATCATCTTCATGGAAGCCTTATTTCCCAACGAAAATCTTAGAATGAGAACCATATAACTGATGGCGAGATGACGCAGGGGTAATAATACAATTTGATGAGCCGACAATAGGCAAGCTTTACTCATTTGCCGCAACGTAATACTCGACGTCACAACGTGTGGATCTCAAGTCCTCCTCGGGAAACCGCACTGTGGGATCTGCCATCGAGAGCGATCCTGCGCCTCGGCACCAAGGCTGCCCATGGACATGCGCGTGCTTCCGCCGATGGATCGTCGGGTATAAAGAGCCTGCAGCTCGCAGACCCGGTCCACCCACGATGCTCCTCAGATCCATCCTCCGGCATGCTTGGTTGCTCCTTCTGCCGTTCCTGACGACATTCATTCCCGGAGACACGCAGGCTCACGCGCGGCCTGAAAGGATCGCGTCTCTCAATCTCTGTACGGATCAGCTGCTGCTCGCGCTGGCGGATCGCAGCCAGATCGCCTCGTTAAGCCGGCTCGCGCGGGATCCGTCCATTGCCTTTCTGGCCGATCAGGCTGGCGCGGTTCCCCTGAATGACGGCAGTGCCGAATCCATCATCGTCGAGCGGCCGGATCTCGTGCTGACGGGCACCTACGGCCAGCGGGAGCAGGTCGCGCTTCTGTCACGGCAAGGGATAGACGTGCTGTCGCTGGGACCCTGGGAGAACCTCGCGGATGGACGCAGCCAGATCCGCACATTGGCCCGTCGGCTCGGTCAACCGGAGCGCGGGGAGGCTCTGATCGCCCTGATCGATGCCGCTCTGGAGCGGGCGCGCGGAACCGTGCCTGAGGGACAGAGCATCCTGTCCCTGGAACGGGGCGGTTGGGTCACGTCACCCCGTTCGCCCCTCGGCGAGATTCTGGTCCGCATGGGCTTCAAGCTTCACCAGGAGGCTCTGGGGCTGGTCGAAGGAGGAGTGGCGCGCCTCGAGAGGATCGTCACGACGCCACCGGCCTTCATGCTTCTCGATGCGGCTACGGACCAGGCGGTCGACAACGGGACGGCGCTGCTCCTTCACCCGGCCCTTGCCGAGGCCGTGCCCCCGAGCCGACGTTTGGTGCTTCCCGGCAAGCTGACGATCTGCGGCGGGCCCTCGACACCCGCGGCCATCGATCATCTGGGAGCCGAGGCCCGGGCGAAGGTGCGCTGATCGCGGTCTATTCCAGGTGCAGCCGCAGGGGAGGGGCGGGTTTGAGCAGGATTGGTTGGCCAGCCGCGACAAAGATCACGGCATCGCAGACCTCAGCGACCCTTTGATTGAGGCGGCCCTGCTCGTCCCGGAACGAGCGTCCAAGAGGGGTCGACGGGACGATACCGTGGCCGACCTCGTTCGAGACCAGGATGAGGGGACCCCGGGCGTCCCGGACAGTCTGAACGAGCCGATCGGCCTCCCGGGACGGATCGCGCCCCGCCAGCATGATGTTCGAGAGCCACAGCGTCAGGCAATCGACCAGCACGGCGTGTCTGGGGGCGGCCCGTGCCTGAACGGCCTCAACGAGATCCAGGGGCGCGTCGATCGTCTGCCAGGATCGGTCGCGCTCGGCGCGATGCCGATCGATGCGCTCGCGCATCTCGTCGTCGAAAGCCTGAGCCGTCGCGATATAGTCTCGCTCAGGCGATGTGCTCTCAGCCAGCTGCAGCGCAGTGCGGCTTTTCCCCGAGCGTGCTCCGCCCAGTATCAGGACGCGGCGGTGAATGGTCATGACCGCTCAGGCGCTCAACCGGCTGACTGGCAGGATCATGTGGACGCGCAAGCCTTCCGGCCGCCATTCGCGGTCGAGAGTGCCGCCCAGTTGTCCGGTGATGCTTCTCTGGGACAGTTGCGTGCCGAAACCCTCGAAGGTCGGGGGGCTCTCGATGGTCGGGCCACCGCTCTCGGTCCACAGGAGGTCGACGTCGTCTCCCTGAAGGGTCCAGTGGATGGCGAGGTCCCCCTCTGCGCATGAGAGACAGCCGTATTTGGCGGCATTGGTCGCCAGCTCATGCAGGACGAGCGCGAGGCTCGTCGTCGTGTTGGACCCCACGAGCACGCGCGGGCCTTCGGTGGCGATCCTGTTCTGGCCGGACTGCCGGTAGGGTTCGAGAACAGCCTCGATCAGCCGGCCAAGTTCCACGTCGGGACCTTGCCCTGTCTCTCCTCCCGCGACGGGCTGCACCAGTTCGTGCGCCCGCGAGAGAGCGCTCAGACGCCCGCGCAGGGCATTGGCCATGTCCTTGGGGTCCTTAGCCGTGCGGGCGGTCATCGAAACCATGCCGTTCGCAATCGCGAACAGGTTCTTCACACGATGGTTGAGCTCGCGTGTCAGAAGCTTCTGGGCCTCTTCCAGAGCATGTCGCTCGGTGATGTCGCTGACGACGCCATACAGGCTCACTGCGCGATGGGTCCCGCCCTCTTCGGTGTAGAGCGCCTGTCCGTGCGAGCGGAACCAGCGGAGTTTCCCATCAGGCAGGATAGCCCGGTACTGGCTGTCATACTTGCCGTCGGCTCCGGCAGAGGCGGCCGCAGCAATCCTGGCCCTGACCCCCTCCACGTCCTCGGGATGGATCATGGCCCAGGCCTCTTCGAGAGTGAGGCTGTACAATCCGTTATGAGGAAGATGGTAGAGGGCGCACGAGCCCTCGTCCCAGGTGATCAGGTTCTTGTCCAGGTCGATCTGCCAGGTCCCGAGATCGGCGGCCTCGAGGGCGATCCTGTACTGGTTCTCGAGCATGCGCACGGCTTCCTCGGCGGTCTTCTGCGCATTGATATTCGTGCTCGTGCCGAACCATCGGGTGATCTTTCCGGACAGATCCTGGATCGGGATGGCTCGGCTGAGAAACCATTCGTACCCGCCTGCAGCGGTTCGGACCCGGTACTCCCATTCATAGGCCTGTCCGGTCTCAAGGGATCGTTGCCAATGTTCCCGGACCTGAGGAAGATCGTCGGGATGAATGGCAATCTCCCAACCGGATCCGAGGAAATGCTCGCCTGGAAGTCCCGTGAACTCGCGCCACCGGCGATTCACGTAATCGACAGATCCATCGGGACGGGATGACCAGACGAGTTGAGGCAGAGACTCCGCCAGAACAGCAAATTGCGTTTCTGTTTCCTTGAAATCCACTCAAAACTCCCGGGCCATCCTTGCGGCCAAGTCTCCGATGCCAAAGGAAGCATTGTTGTAGGCCTTTTTCGAGGCTGACAACCCACATCGGGCGCCCGCGGCGTTTTCTCCGGCGAAAGAGTAGCGCCAGCCTTGCGAAACCATTAAAAGGCCGGTGCCGACTGGCGGTTGCCCATGCCAGCGCATAGATGCAGGACAGCCTTCGTACCCGATGCGACCTTTCTCACGCTGAGGCTGATTGACCGATTTCATGAATGATATGAGCTCCCGTCCGGCGCCGCCGCCGGAGATGTCCTCTGCCGAAGCCCTTCATCCGAAGGAGCGCCGTTCCCGCCGGTTCGCCTGGATCGGGATGGCAGCGAGCATCATTCTGTTCGGCGCCTCGCTGGTGGTTCTCTGGCATATCGTGTCAGAAATCGACGTCAATGAACTGAAGGCGGCCTTCACGGCGGCCAGCCCGCGCCAGATCGGCCTCGCCGTCCTCCTGACCGCCGTCAGCTACAGTCTTCTGACCTGCTACGATGCCATCGCCCTGCGGCAGCTCAAGCTGCAGATCCGCTATCGCACAACGGCGCTCGCCTCCTTCACCAGCTATGCGGTGAGCTTCACGCTGGGGTTCCCCCTGCTGACGGCCGGCACGGTCCGCTACTGGATCTACTCGCCGAAGGGGGTGAGCCCGGGGCGGGTGGCGAGCCTCACGGTGATCGCCGGCGTGACCTTCTGGCTCGGCATGGCCCTGGTCCTGGCCTGGAGCCTGATCAGCAAGGCCGATGAACTGGCGAGCCTCGTCTACACCCACATCTGGATGAACCAGCTGGTGGGCCTTGGCGCCGCCATATTCGTCGTCGGTTACATGATCTGGGTTTCGATCAAGCGGCGCGCCGTGAAGATCCAGGGCTGGAAGCTGGAGCTGCCGGGATTTCGCCTGTCGCTGGCCCAGATCCTGATCGGCGCGGGGGATGTCTGCGCCGGCGCCGGAGTTCTCTTCGTGCTCCTGCCCGGGGGACACAATCTGAGCTTCGAGACCTTCCTGGCGGTCTATATCTTTGCCGTCATGCTCGGCGTGGCCAGCCATGCGCCGGGCGGCCTCGGGGTCTTCGAGGCCACCATTCTGCTGGCCCTCTCGAACTATCCCCGTGAGCCGGTCCTGGGCGCGCTGCTCCTCTACCGCCTGTGCTATTACCTCGTCCCCTTCGTGATCGCCCTGGCGATCCTGGGCGCCTATGAGATCCGCAACCGCATCCGGTCGGCCCGCCTGGCCTTCAAACCGGACGAGAACGAGATCTCCGGCGACGTCGAGCTTGGCGGGAGATGACACAGGGGCCGCCGTCCCCTAAAGAGGGCAGGCCCCATCCCCGAGACGTCCTGGCCCGATGACCGATCCTGACGACCTCACGCCGGACGCCCTCCGGCAGAGCGCCACTCCGATCCGGGACGCTGCCCTGCGCGGCGCGGTCGTCGCCTGCTTCGTGCTGGTCGCCGTGGCGCTGGTGCGGGGCTATGGGGACGGGTGGCTTCTGGTCTGGGCCGGAGTGGCGATCCTCACCGGTTTCCTCGTGGCGAGCCCCAAGCGCCCGCTCGGAACGGCCGTCAGGTCGCAGACGAAGGCGTCCCCGCGCTCGAGCGTCGCCGAGGCGGTTCTGGCGCAGATCCCTGATCCGGTCATCCTGGTGAACCAGCGGGCGCTGGTGATCGAGGCCAACAGGGCCGCCTACGACCTCCTGGCGGGCCTCAAGACGGGTCACCCCCTGTCCTTCGCCCTGCGCAGCCCGGACGTGCTCGACGGCATCCAGGAGGTGCTGGAGACCGGCGAACCCCTCAAGGTCGAGTATTCGGAGCGGATCCCGACGGAACGGACCTTCGAGGTGCATATCGGCCCCCTGCAGGCGGACGTCTCGGATGCGGAGGTCCAGGCCGGTGTCGTCCTGTTCTTCCGCGATCTCACCTCGGCCCGGCGCCTCGAGGCGATGCGGGCCGATTTCGTGGCCAATGCGAGCCACGAGCTGCGCACGCCCCTGGCTTCGCTTCTCGGCTTCATCGAGACCCTCCAGGGACCCGCCCGCGAGGACGTGAGGGCGAGGGAGCGTTTCCTCGATATCATGAAGGGGCAGGCGCAGCGCATGAAGCGCCTGATCGACGATCTCCTGTCCCTGTCGCGGATCGAGATGCGCGCCCACCTGTCACCCACCCAGACGGTCGATCTCGCCACGATCGCCTCTCAGATGGTGGAAACCCTCTCGCCGCTGGCCCGGGAGAGGGGGATGGTCATCAAGGCCTCGCTGCCCAACCGTCCGGCGCTGGTCCTCGGCGATCGGGACGAGCTGCTGCGCATCGCCGAGAACCTGATCGAGAACGCCGTGAAATACGGCGAGAGCGGTGGAAGGGTGGATGTCGAGGTCGCCCGCATCGACGGGCCGGTGCCGCAGATCGCCTTCTCGGTCCAGGATTATGGCCCCGGCATCGCCCCGGAGCACCTGCCGCGTCTGACCGAGCGGTTCTACCGGGTCGATGTCGTGCAGAGCCGGGACAAGGGCGGGACGGGCCTGGGTCTTGCCATCGTCAAGCATATCGTCAACCGCCACCGGGGGCAGCTGGCTATCGCCAGCGAGCCCGGGCAGGGCGCCCGGTTCACGGCGACCTTTCCGGAGGCCGGCCCGCGCCAATAGTTCCGTCCCGTCGCAATGCTTTTGGCCGCCTCAAGGGATCCTTTGGGGGTGTCATCTAATTGTCATCCAACTGTCGTAGAGGAGACATCCGTCGGGCCTAGCTGTCCCATCGCGAGACACGGCCCGGGCTTTTCAGCCGCCTGTCGCTCTTGCATGAACAGGAGACCTATCGTGAAGATTATGTCCTACGCCATTGCGGCCGGCCTTGCCGTCGCGAGCCTTACGACCACGGCATCTGCGGCCGACATCACGGGCGCGGGCGCGACCTTCCCGTTCCCGATCTATGCCAAGTGGGCCGAGGCCTACAACAAGGAAACCGGGAACCGGATGAACTACCAGTCCATCGGGTCCAGCGGCGGCATCCGTCAGATCCGGGCCAAGACGGTCGATTTCGGCGCGACCGATGCTCCGCTGAAGGGCGAGGATCTGCAGAAGGACGGCTTCGTGCAGTTCCCGGCTGTCATGGGCGGCGTGGTGGCCGTCTACAACGTCCAGGGCGCCGGCCAACTCAAGCTGACGGGCGAGGTGCTGGCCGACATCTTCAACGGCAAGATCTCCAAGTGGAACGACGCCAAGATCGCCCAGGTCAATCAGGGCGTGAACCTTCCCAACGCGGCGATCACGCCGGTCTACCGCTCCGACGGATCGGGCACCACCAGCGTGTTCACCACCTACCTGTCGCAGGTCTCGGAAGGCTGGAAGAGCGGCCCGGGCGCCGGTTCCTCCGTGCAGTGGCCGGTCGGTCAGGGCGGCAAGGGCAATGAGGGCGTGGCGGCTCTCGTGAAGCAGGTGCCGAACTCGATCGGCTATGTCGAATACGCCTATGCCAAGCAGAACAGCATCCCGTTCGCGCAGCTTCAGAACAAGAACGGCAAGTTCGTGGCGCCGGAAGCCAAGACCTTCCAGGCTGCCGCCGCCAACGCCGATTGGAAGTCGGCCCCCGGCTACGGCATCTCGCTGACGAACCAGGCCGGCGACGAGGCTTGGCCCATCACGGCGCCGACCTTCATCCTCGTGCCCAAGACCCCCGAGAAGCCCGAGCAGGTGGCGGAGGCCTTGAAGTTCTTCGACTGGTCCTTCAAGAACGGCGACCAGATGGCTATCGAGCTCGACTACGTGCCGCTCCCGAGCCAGCTGAAGGATCAGGTTCGCGCCACCTGGGCGAGCGAGATCAAGAACGCGTCGGGCCAGCCCGTCTTCAAGCAGTAATCTGATCTCGGTCGATTGAACAACAAAGCGGATCGGCGAATGACAGCTCTCTCGCAAGAACGTCTCGTGACGCGCGCGGATGCTCCCGCCCGCCGATCCTCCCAATCGGGCTTCGACCGGATCTTTCGGCTCGCAAGCCTCGGATCGGCCCTCCTGGTGCTGATCGTGCTCCTGGGCATCATCGGTGCCATGATCTATGGAGGCCTGCCGGCCTTCCGCGAGTTCGGCTTCGGTTTCATCACGTCGAGCGTCTGGAACGTCAACGAGGACCAGTACGGTGCCTGGGTGGCCATCGTGGGCACCCTGTCGACGGCGCTGATCGCCCTCGTGATCGGCGTTCCCCTGTCGCTCGGCATCGCGATCTTCCTGACGCAGCTTTGCCCGCCTTGGCTCAAGCGTCCGGTGGCGACCACCATCGAGCTGCTCGCGGCGGTGCCCAGCATCATCTACGGCATGTGGGGCCTCTTCGTCTTCGCGCCTCTCTTCGCGAACTATGTGCAGATCCCCGTGTCGAACATCGTCGAGGGCATGCCCATCGTGGGCACCATTCTTTATGCGCGCACGCCCTCCGGCGTCGGCATCCTGACGGCCGGCATCATCCTGGCGATCATGATCATCCCGTTCATCGCGTCGATCGCGCGCGACATTCTCGATCAGATCCCATCCGTGCTGCGCGAGAGCGCCTACGGCATCGGCTGCACCACCTGGGAGGTGGTGCGCAACGTGCTGCTGCCGCAGGCGGGCGTCAGCATCATCGGAGCGGTCATGCTCGGACTCGGCCGCGCGCTCGGCGAGACGATGGCCGTCACCTTCGTGGTCGGCAATGCCAACCGGCTGTCGGGCTCGGTCTTCGATCCCGGATCCACCATCGCGTCTCGCATCGCCAACGAGTTCAACGAGGCCATCGGCCTCCAGCTCAACGCCCTGATGGCGCTGGGCTGCATCCTGTTCCTGGTCACGTTCACCGTGCTCGTGCTCGCCCGCCTGTTGGTGGCGCGCGTGAAGGTCGGGTAGGAGGTTCATGATGGATACCGCTCTCCAGACCCGCACGCCGGCGAAGCCGTCGACGACCGCTCCGGCCCCTTGGGGCCGGGTGCGCCGCAGCCGCCATGTGGCCGACCAGGCCCTCAAGATCATCTGCACGCTCTTTACCGTCCTGGGCGCTTTCGTCCTCGGCTGGATCCTGCTCATGCTTCTCGTCGAGGGCATCGGCGGTCTCTCGCCTGCCGTGTTCACGCAGACGACGCCCGGTCCCGGAAGCCAGGGCGGCGGCATTGCCAATGCTATCGTCGGCAGCCTGATCCTGACCGTTCTCGGCATCGTGGTGGCCACGCCCGTCGGCGTGCTGGCCGGCACGTATCTCGCCGAATACGGCAAGGGTTCGAAGCTTGCCGAGATCATCCGCTTCGTGAACGACATCCTGCTCGCCGCGCCCAGCATCCTCATCGGCCTCTTCGTCTACATGCTCATGGTGCAGCCGATGGGCGGCTATTCCGGATGGGCCGGCGGCGTGGCGCTCGCCATCATCGCGGTTCCCGTCATCGTGCGCACCACCGAGGACATGCTGCGCCTCGTGCCCGGTTCTCTGCGCGAGGCCGGGGCGGCGCTCGGGGCCCCGATGTCGACGGTCATCATCAAGATCAGCTGGAAGGCGGCCCGCGCCGGCATGGTCACGGGCGTGCTGCTCGCGACCGCCCGCATCGCCGGCGAGACGGCGCCCCTGCTCTTCACTGCGCTCAACAACAATTTCTGGTTCAGCCCGACCCTGATGGGCGGCGTCTCGAACCTGCCGGTCATGATCTTCCAGTTTGCGCTCTCGCCATACGAGAACTGGCGCGAGCTGGCTTGGGCCGGCGCCCTCATCATCACCCTGTCGATCCTGGCGCTGTCCATCGTGGCGCGCCTCCTCCTGAACAAGGATAAAGCCCGATGAGCACCATCGCCCTCAACACGAGCAGCGCCATCGGCAATGCGGCCGCGGCCGATACCGGCGCGCCGGTGCGCATCGCGGTCAAGAACCTCAACTTCTTCTACGGCGATTTCCGCAGCCTGAAGGACATCTCGCTCGACTTCTACGACCGGCAGGTCACGGCTCTCATCGGCCCTTCGGGCTGCGGGAAGTCGACCCTGCTGCGCACCTTCAACCGCATCTACAGCCTGTACCCCGAGCAGCGCGTGGACGGACAGATCCTGCTCGACGGGCAGAACGTGCTCTCGCCTTCGATCGATGTGAACGAGCTTCGCGCCCGCGTCGGCATGGTGTTCCAGAAGCCGACGCCGTTTCCCATGTCGATCTACGACAACATCGCCTTCGGCATCCGCCTTTACGAGAAGCTGCCGAAATCCGAGCTCGACGACCGTGTCGAGGAAGCGCTGCGCAAGGCTGCGCTCTGGGACGAGGCGAAGGACAAGCTGCGCCAGTCCGGCATGGGCCTGTCGGGCGGCCAGCAGCAGCGCCTGTGCATTGCGCGCACCATTGCCCAGCGGCCGGAGGTGATCCTGCTCGACGAGCCGACCTCGGCCCTCGATCCGATCTCCACCGGCAAGATCGAGGAGCTGATCGAGCAGCTCCGCTCCGAGTTCACCATCGTGATCGTCACGCACAACATGCAGCAGGCCGCACGCATCTCGCAGTTCACGGCCTTCATGTATCTCGGCGAGCTCGTGGAGTTCGGGCCCACGACCAAGATGTTCATGAACCCGACCAAGAAGCAGACTCAGGACTATATCACGGGCCGCTTCGGCTGATCGAAGCTCTTCGAGGGAGACTTAATCCAATGGCGGAACATATCGTCAGCTCCTACGACAACGACCTTCAGGGTCTCCGGCAGCGCATCTCCGAGATGGGCGGCATCGCCGAGAAGATGCTCGTCGAGTCCATCGCGGCGCTCGTCCGCCACGACAAGGCGCTGGCCCAGACCGTGGTGATCTCCGACAAGCGCCTCGACATTCTCCAGCGCGAGGTGGAGGAGAGCGCCATCCTGACCATCGCCCGACGCCAGCCGCTGGCCGTCGATCTGCGCGAGACGATCTCGGCCATCCGCATTTCCGGCGACGTCGAGCGCATCGGCGACATGGCCAAGAACATCGGCAAGAGGGCCCTGGCGATCGGCGACGACTTCCAGCCGCAGAAGATCGTCGTCGGCCTCCAGCACATGGGCGATCTCGTCCTCGGCCAGCTCAAGGATGTGCTCGACGCCTATGCGCAGAAAGATACCGAGAAGGCCCTGGACGTGTGGAAGCGCGACGGTGCCATCGACGCGCTCTACACGTCCCTGTTCCGCGAGCTCCTCACCTACATGATGGAAGATCCGCGCAACATCTCGTTCTGCACGCATCTCCTGTTCTGCGCCAAGAACATCGAGCGCATCGGCGATCACACCACCAACATCGCCGAGACGGTGCATTACCTGGTGACGGGCGAGACGCTGGCCATCGACCGGCCCAAGAACGACCGCTCCATCGACACGACGGTCGCAGCAGGAGCCTGATGCATGGGACCGCGCGTTCTGATCGTCGAGGACGAGGAGCCCTTGATGCTGCTCCTGCGCTACAACCTCGAAGCCGAAGGCTACGAGGTTGACAGCGTCTCGCGCGGCGACGAGGCGGAGATCCGCCTCCGGGAGCAGGTTCCCGACATCGTGCTGCTCGACTGGATGCTGCCCGGCCTGTCCGGGATCGAGCTCTGCCGGCGCATCCGCGCCCGCACCGAGACCGAACGCCTGCCGGTGATCATGCTCACGGCGCGCGGCGAGGAGGGGGACCGGATCCGCGGCCTCTCCACGGGCGCCGACGACTACATCGTCAAGCCCTTCTCGGTGCCGGAGCTGCTGGCCCGCGTGCGTGCGCTGCTGCGGCGGGCCAAGCCCGCGCATATCGCGACCCTGCTCAAGGCCGGTGACATCGAGCTCGACCGCGAGACCCACCGGGTGCGGCGTGCCGGCCAGGAGCTGCACTTGGGACCGACCGAGTTCCGGCTGCTCGAGTTCCTGATGCAGAGCCCCGGGCGCGTTTTCTCCCGCGAGCACCTGCTCAACGCCGTCTGGGGGCATGACGTCTATATCGACGAACGCACGGTCGACGTCCATGTGGGCCGCCTGCGCAAGGCCATCGGCCTGCCGCGCCGCCCCGACCCGATCCGGACCGTGCGCGGCGCCGGCTACTCCTTCGACGAGACCTTCGCCCGCGAGGAGCAGCAGGCGGCGAGCGCCTGACGCATTCTGAGAGCGCAACTCTCCCGATCCCGAAGTTGCCGTTCCACCCCACGTCATGGCCGGGCTTGTCCCGGTCATCCCGATCCGGTGAGGCTCTGCGTTTCGAACAATCGGGATCACCGGCACAAGGCCGGTGACGACGGAAGAGAGATCCGATCCTGACCCCCTTGCTTTCTCGGACCGGTGGTTCTGCAGGATTCTGTGACGGGCCAAGGGCAAAAGCGCAAAAGGCCGCGCCGGACATCGTCGGCGCGGCCATTTTCTTGAAATGATTGTCCTCAGGCCCGGGCGAGCCGGCGCTCACGCTTGCGGTCGGCCACCGGCTGGTAGGCGATGCGGGCGTGATGGGTGCAATAGGGCAGGCCCGTGATCGAGCGGGCGCCGCAGAAGCGGAACTCGGGCTTCGTCGGGTCGCCCATGGGCCAGCGGCACATGGACTCACGCAGATCCATGATCGTCACCCGCTCGGACATGGGGATGGCGACCTCGTCCTCGGCGAACACCACGGGCTCCTCGGCCGCGGGCTGCAGCGGGATCGGGGCCAGCACCACGTTGTTGTTGTGCGGCTGGGGCGCAATCGGAGCCGGCGCGCTCGGGGCGCGGGTCGCCTTGCGGGGACGGGCGGCCGCCGAAGCGACAGGCTTCGCATCCTTGGCCCGGCCGGACAGGCCGAGGCGGTGAACCTTGCCGATCACCGCGTTGCGGGTCACGTTGCCAAGCTCGGCGGCGATCTGGCTCGCGCTCAAACCATCGGTCCAGAGCTTCTTGAGAAGCTCGACCCGCTCGTCCGTCCAAGTTCCGCCCGCATCCATCATTTTTAAACTTTCCTCCTTCGCGACAGGCGTCAAGCTCAGAATCCCGGATGCCTCGCGGACAGGGTTTTGTGTCCGACCGCGTTGCGAGGATCGCTCCTGAGGGTGAATGCCGTGGCACGAATGCTGTACTCGACTACCCCGAAGGTACAGGATGGGTGGACTCGGGCGCAAGAGTCCCCGTTGAGGCCCTGTCGTTTTCCCCAAGGAACTCACCCTGGCCCGAAATCGGCAAAAATTCCTTGTGATGAGTGACTTCATTTCTCTTGAATTGACAGGGTCCCGCACCTCGTTAGAATCCCTTCCCGTGCCGCCCCCGTTGGGGCGGCGCTTTCTTTTTCGGGCCCGGGTGCGACCTTGGGCCTCTCTTCAGGCGGAGACAACCCGTGACATCGCCATTGCTGCCGACTTTTGCCCGCGCCGAGCTTTCCTTCGAGAAGGGAGAGGGCCCCTGGCTCTACGGCCGAGATGGCGAGCGATATCTGGATTTCGGCGCCGGCATCGCGGTGAATGCCCTCGGCCACGCGCATCCGCACCTGGTCAAGGCCCTGTCCGAGCAGGCCGCCAGGATCTGGCACAGCTCCAACCTGTTCCAGATCCCCGAGGGCGAGCGCCTCGCCCAGCGGCTCGTCGACGCCACCTTCGCGGATTACGTGTTCTTCACCAATTCCGGCGCCGAGGCGAACGAGGCCGCGATCAAGATGGCCCGCCGTTACCATTATGTGAACGGCAACCCCGAGCGCTTCCACATCGTGACCTTCGAGGGCGCCTTCCACGGCCGCACGCTCGGCACGATCGCGGCCGGCGGCCAGCCGAAGTACCTGGAGGGCTTCGGTCCCAAGGTGCAGGGGTTCGACCAGGTGCCGCCCGAGGATCTCGAGGCTCTCAAGGCGGTGATCGGCCCGCAGACGGCAGCCCTCATGATCGAGCCGATCCAGGGCGAGGGCGGCGTCAGGACCGTGTCGGCCTCCTTCCTGCGCGAGCTGCGCGCCCTGTGCGACAGCCAGGGACTGCTCCTGATCTTCGACGAGATCCAGACCGGCGTCGGCCGCACCGGCAAGCTGTTCGCCTATGAATGGAGCGGCGTGACGCCCGACATCATGACGGTGGCCAAGGGGATCGGCGGCGGCTTCCCGCTGGGCGCGTGCCTCGCCACGGCCGAGGCCGGCAAGGGCCTGACCCTGGGCACCCACGGCACCACCTTCGGGGGCAATCCGCTCGCCATGGCGGTCGGCAACGCCGTGCTCGACGTGATCCTCGAACCCGGCTTTCTCGACGGGGTCGAGCGCAAGGGCCTGCTGCTCAAGCAGCGCCTCGCCGAGCTGAAGGACCGCCATCCCAGCGTCATCGCCGAGGTGCGGGGCCAAGGCCTCATGATGGGTCTGCGCACCGTCGTGCCCAACACGGACTTCGTCAGCGCCGCCCGCGACCAGAAGCTCGTCGTGATCGGGGCCGGCGACAATGTCGTCCGTCTCCTGCCGCCGCTGATCATCACCGAGGCCGATCTCGGAGAGGCCATCGATCGTCTGGATGCCGCCTGCGCGGCCATCGAAGCTGGTCAGCAGGCAGCCGCCCAGCCGGGAGCAGTTCAATGAAGACCCGTCATTTCCTCGATCTCAGCGACTTTTCCGGCGCGGAGATCCGGCACCTCCTTCAGATCGGCCTGGACATCAAGGCCAAGCGCCGGCGGGGCGAGAAGGCCAAGGACCGCCCGCTCGAAGGCAAGGTCCTGGCGATGGTGTTCGACAAGCCGTCCACCCGCACCCGCGTGTCGTTCGACGTTGGCATGCGCGAGCTTGGCGGCGAGACCCTCATGCTCACCGGCAAGGAGATGCAGCTCGGCCGCGGCGAGAGCATCGCCGATACGGCCCGGGTCCTCTCGCGCTACGTGGACGCCATCATGATCCGCACCCTTGACCATGCCATGGTGACGGAACTGGCCCAATATGCGTCGATTCCGGTGATCAACGGCCTGACCAAGGTGACGCATCCGTGCCAGATCATGGCCGACATCATGACCTTCGAGGAGCATCGCGGCTCCATCGAAGGGAAGACGGTCGCCTGGACGGGCGATTCCAACAACGTACTCGCCTCGTGGATCCATGCGGCCGCCCGGCTCGATTTCACCCTGAACATCGCGTCTCCGCCGGAACTTGCTCCCCGTCCCGAGCTTTTGTCCTGGGCGAAACGGGAAGGGGCCAAGATCGGCGTGACCACCGATGCCTTCGAAGCCGCCGAGGGCGCCCATGCGGTCGTCACCGATTGCTGGGTCTCCATGGGCGACGACGACGAGTTCCGCCGCCAGAACCTGCTGAAGCCCTATCAGGTCAACGGCAGGCTCATGGGCGTGGCCGACAAGGACGCGATCTTCATGCATTGCCTGCCCGCCCATCGCGGCGAGGAGGTGACGGATGAGGTCATGGACGGTCCGCAATCCGTGGTCTTCGACGAGGCCGAGAACCGGCTTCACGCACAAAAGGGCATCCTGGCATGGTGCCTCGGAGCAGCAAGCGCATGAGTTCAGCCCCGCTTGAAGGAAACGATGACGTCGTCCTGCCTTTCGCCGTCGAGCCGCTCGACGTGCGCGGGCGCGTGGTGCGTCTCGGGGCCTCCATCGACACGATCCTGGCCCGCCACGGCTATCCCGACCTAGTGGCCCGCGTCATCGGCGAGGCGGCCGCCCTGACGGTCATGCTCGGCGCATCCCTCAAGCTCGAGGGACGCTTCCAGCTGCAGACCAAGACGGACGGCATCATCGACATGGTGGTGGTGGACTTCAACGCACCGGACCGCCTGCGCGCCACGGCCCGTTTCGACAAGGACAGGCTCGAGGCTCTTGGAAGCACGTCGCCGGGAAGCGGCGAACTCCTCGGCTCAGGCTACCTCGCCATGACGATCGATCAGGGCTCCGAGCGCAGCCGCTACCAGGGCGTCGTCGCGCTCGAGGGTCAGGGGTTCGAGGAGGCGGCCCATCAGTATTTCCGTCAGTCCGAGCAGATCCCGACTCAGGTGCGCCTGGCCGTGGCGGAGCAGTTCGAGAACGGCCGCCACACCTATCGCGCGGGCGGCCTGATGATCCAGTTCCTGCCGTCATCCCCGGACCGTCTGCGGCAGGCCGACCTGCATCCCGGAGACATCCCCGAGGGGCATCCGTCGAACGATCTGGCGGCGCCCTCGGAGGACGATGCCTGGCTCGAAGCCAAATCCCTGGTCGGCACGGTCGAGGATCATGAGCTTGTCGATCCGACTGTCTCCAGCGAGACGCTGCTCTACCGCCTGTTCCATGAGCGGGGCGTGCGCGTTTTCGAGGGCCAGCACGTGCACGAGGAATGCACCTGCTCGCACGAGCGCATCATGGGCATGATGCGCCGCTTCTCCCCCGAGGACCGCCGCGACATGGTCGGAGACAACGGCCGCATCGGTATCACGTGCGAGTTCTGCTCGCGCTTCTATGATCTCGATCCGGCCGAGGTCGAAGCCGAGATCGCGAAGTCCGAGGCTTGATGTCCAATCTTCCGTCATGGCCGGGACAGGCCAGGCCATGACGGCAGGGGCGCTCAGGAATTCGCGCAGGTCGCCGCAAGCCGGCGCATGAAGGCGAGGCCCGCCTCGAATTGTTCCAGCGTGATGTACTCGTCCGGCTGGTGCGCCTGATTGATGGAGCCTGGACCGCAGACGACGGTCGGAATGCCCGCAGCCTGGAAGTGGCCCGCTTCCGTGCCGAAGGGCACGGTCTGCGTGTGGTTCCGGCCTGCAAGGCGCAGCGCCAGAACCTCCGCGGCCGAGCCCGGATCCGGCGCGAGACCCGGCACGTCGGCGTGCAGGATGGTCTCGATCCGCCCGAACTCGCCGAAACGGTTGAGGCGCTTCAGGGCGACTTCCTCGACGAACCGGTTGAGACGATCCGGAATCTCGTGCGGGTCGAGGTTCGGCAGCCCGCGGAACTCCCAATGGAAGGTGCAGGTCTTCGACAGGATGTTGCGCGCCGTGCCGCCCGAGATCGTGCCCACATGCACCGTCGTGTAAGGCGGATCGAAGCGCCCGCTGGCGTCGCCGCGCTCCATCATGTCGTCGCCGATGCGGTTGAGCTCGGCGATCAGCTCGGCCGCCGTCATCACCGCGCTGGCGCCGAGATAAGGCTTCGACGAATGGGCCTCGAAACCATGCACCGTCGTCGAGAAGGTGACCACGCTCTTGTGGGCGTCCGCCACCTCCAGCATCGTCGGCTCGCCGACGATCACAGCCTTCGGCATGGGAAGGTCATGTCCGAGACGGCGGATCGTATCGACGACGCCGAGGCACGTCGTCTCCTCGTCGTAAGAGAGCATGATGTGGATCGGCGTCGTGAGACCGGCGGCCTGGAACTCCGGGATCAGCGCGAGCGCCAGCGCGTCGAACGCCTTCATGTCCACCGCGCCGCGCCCGTAGGCGCGGTCGTTCTCGATCCGGAGCGTGAAGGGGTCGGACGTCCACGCCTGGCCGGTGACCGGCACCACGTCGGTGTGACCCGACAGCACGATCCCGCCCTGGTCCCGCGGTCCAAGAGTGGCGTAGATCGCCGCCTTGTCGCCGGACTCGTTGGGCACGCGCACATAGGGCACGTTCCAGCTCTGCAGATAGCTTTCGACGAACTCGATGAGTGGCAGGTTCGACTTCGAGCTCACGGTGTCGAACGACACCAGCTTCGCCAGCATCTCGAGCGGCGTCAGCCGTAGACCGGTAGAAGACATCAGGAACCTCAGTGCAGCACGCGCTTGGTGCGGGGTATATCGAGCGAGAAAGCGGGGATTTCGGCCTCGAAAGTTTCGCCGGTGGCGGTCTCCATCAGGTAGGTGCCCTGCATGGTGCCGCTCGGCGTCTGCAGCGGGCAGCCGCTGGTATAGCTGAAGCTCTCCCCGGGACCCAGCACCGGCTCCTCGCCGACCACGCCGGCGCCGCGCACCTCCTGGACCTGACCGTGTTCGTCGGTGATCCGCCAGTAGCGGGCGCGGAGCTGGACCCTGTCCAGGCTCGTGTTGATGATCTCGACCGTATAGGCGAAGAAGTAGCGGTTCTGATCGGGGGAGGATTCTTCCGGCATGTAGCGGGGCGTCACCGTCACAGAGATGCCGCGGGTCACGGCTTTATACATGAGCTTGCCTCACGCCGGTCGAAGAATTCCATGCGGTTCTGGTACGGCGGCCTTCGAGCCCCGTCAATCGACCGGGCGGCGAATGGGTCCAGCCTCCTTCGCCGGGATATCGTATCCCCAGGACGCCGAAAGCCGTTGAGAATTCCGCAGCAATCCTTACAGATATTGCCAGGCTCAACATTCAATTGGGGGCAGGCCCCTCGGAAGACGGACATGGTTGCGTTGAAGGACGGGATCCAATCGGCTGATGCCATCATGCACCTGGCCGAGGCAGGGGCCATCAGGCCGGAGACGCCCTTCGCGTCCGACCAGGTCCAGCCGGCGAGCCTCGATCTCAGGCTCGGGCGCCGGGCCTACCGGGTGCGCGCCAGCTTCCTGCCGGGCCGCAACCATACGGTCCAGGATCGGCTCGACCAGCTGAGCTTTCACGAGATCGACCTCGGCAAGGGGGCAATCCTGGAGACCGGCAGCGTCT
This sequence comes from Microvirga terrae, assembly GCF_013307435.2. Classification (NCBI taxonomy): domain Bacteria; kingdom Pseudomonadati; phylum Pseudomonadota; class Alphaproteobacteria; order Hyphomicrobiales; family Methylobacteriaceae; genus Microvirga; species Microvirga terrae. The sequence goes on along the minus strand of NZ_CP102845.1, from coordinate 4,569,055 downwards.
ATATTGCCGAGCTGCAGGAGGAGCTGGCCCTGCCGGAGGATCTGTCGGCGGCGGCAAACCCCAAGAGCTCGACCGGCCGCATCGACGTGTTCACCCGCGTGATCACCGACCGGAGCCAGGAATTCGACACCATCGGGGCCGGATATCGGGGACGCCTCTTTGCCGAGATCTCGCCGCGGACCTTTCCCGTGCTGGTCAGGACCGGCACGCGGCTGTCGCAGCTGCGCCTGCGCAAGGGCGATGTGCGCCTGAGCGATGCCGAGCTCCTGGCCGTGCACGAGCGGGAGCGGGTCGTGACCTCGACCGAGCCGTCGATCCAGGACGGGGTCGCGGTCAGCGTGGATCTTGCGGGCTTCGGCCCCGACAACCTCATCGGCTACCGGGCCAAGCGCCATACGGGTCTGGTCGACGTGGACAAGCCCGGCTCATGCCGCGTCGCGGACTTCTGGGAGCCACTCTATGCCGATGCCAGCCGAACCCTGATCCTGGATCCGGGCCAGTTCTACATCCTCGCCTCTAAGGAGGCCGTGCACGTGCCGCCGGACTACGCCGCCGAGATGGTGCCCTTTGATCCTCTGGTGGGGGAGTTCCGGGTTCATTATGCCGGCTTCTTCGATCCGGGCTTCGGCCATGCCGAAGCGGGAGGGGAGGGGGCCCGCGCGGTGCTCGAGGTCCGCTCCCGCGACGTCCCCTTCATCCTCGAGGATGGGCAGATCGTCGGACGGCTCGTCTATGAGCGCATGGCCGAGCGCCCCAGGGTGCTCTACGGCGCGGGCGCCGGTTCGAACTATCAGGCGCAAGGGTTGAAGCTCTCCAAGCATTTCCGCTGATCTTCGCCGGAACTCCGGTCGAACCCCCTTGCCGGATCGCCGGAAGGCCGGATATGAATAGTGCAACGCGGGCGTAGTTCAGAGGTAGAACGTCAGCTTCCCAAGCTGAATGTCGTGGGTTCGATTCCCATCGCCCGCTCCACCTAACTCATTGGTGGATGAAGCTTTCAACGTTCTGCCACTGATCTCGCGTTCCCCACGTTCCTCATCACGTTCCCTATGGGCTGTTCAGGCCCCGTTCTTCGCGTTCCGGTATGCGATTCGAAGTTCCGATACCTTTCGCGACTTCTCGATGTTCCCGCCACGTTTGTAGCGTTCCGTCGTAGAAGACTGAGTGTGCCCTGTCTGAGCACGAATGCTATCCGTATCCGCTCCGGCCTCATCGGCTTCGGAGACGCCACCGGCGCGAGCGTCCATATTCCAGACGTGATCCGGAACCCCGGCCGCGCGTGCGACGATCCGCCATTCCCTACCGTAGGCGTCCTCAGCGTAGGGCCGACCGGCTTTCTCGTCGATGATTAGAGGTCCGACGCGGCGCTCCGGCGGCACTTTATCCAGAAGCTGAAGGACGAGAGGGCAATAATTCAGATCGTGCGCGACGATCGCACCCGTCTTCGTCGTCTCCTTCCGGATCTCAAGGCGATCTGAGATATCCGCCCAAGTCAGGCCGTTAACCCACCGACGCCGGTTCATGACGATCCCGGTCTCCGCCTCGCCTGGATCGAGTGGCGACCACTCGCCGATCACGTCGCGCTGACGCATCGTCGTTTCGAACTGGATAGCCGTCCCGAGGGCGAGAGATAGCCGTCCCATCTCGATAGCCTTCGGGATGAAGGATTGGAGATGGTGGATCTCTAGCCGGACCCGCCGCCGGCTCGGCTGCTGGAATCTTGCCTCGTCGAGGATCGCCTTCAGGCGAGCGCATCCGGTCAATTCAGCCATGACGCCATAGGCGACGAGGCGCCGAAGCATCGCAATGATGCCGTGAGCCTTCCGGACCCGTTCGGGACCGCCCGGAGTCTTTGGCTTTCTCGCCTCATCGTACCAGCGATAGAAGTCGCCGATCTTGAGAGCCGCGAGTGCCCGTTTGCCGAACGCCTTCTCGATGATGGCGAGCGTATAGGTGTCCTTCTCGCGCGTGTTCCATTTACAGCGCTGAAAGGGACTCGCCGGATCGGTCTGGTACTTCCGGGAGAGAGACAGAAGGGTTCCGTCAAAGCGGTTTAGCTCCCGCTTCCGACCGGAGGACCATTCCAGCATCTCCGCTTGATACCGCAGACATGCAGCCGTGATCAGCGGATGTTGCTCTTCGTTGTTGATATCGTAGCGAAGGGGAATGGTCTCCGGCTCGTACCCGGCTTTCGCGAGATCGGCTCTCGCCACCCAATAGAGACGGATTGTCCCGTCCTTATTCAGCCGCCTCTTGAGCCCTGGCGCTTTTAGTTCAAATTGCATTGAGGTTCTCCTCTCCGTCTGGTTGGAGGGGCTCAATGCTAGACAAGCCGTAGCGACGATTGAAATAGGCCATAACAGAAGGCCAATGTCGCCCGCCCATCATGGGATCGATTGGGGGTAGGCCATCACGCTCAAGAACTTTGGCCTTTGCAGCCCATTCGGCCGGTTCTTGGCTCAGGCGCCGTGCAATTTCCGCTTCAGAAGGGAAGAGCCCGCCCGCCTTAATTCTCTTGTCTGACGCCACTAAGTACATTTTGCGTGGCTTAGAGCCAAGCTGGTGTTTGTCCGCACGGGCCATTCTCTATTCGCCCATCTTCATCGGCGCCCAGCCAGCCACGCCCTGGACGCATTTAGGGTTCGCAATTTTGCGAAACCGGGGCCGATGAAGGTCTCTGGTTCCGCGTCCCCGCCGTGGCTGCGGCGGAATTTGATGAGCCACTGCGTCTTAAGCGAGGCCCTGAATCAGCGCAGTGATACTTGTTGCCGAAAATGGGCTTTGATGGAAGATAAAAAGTGTCTTCTAAAAAAAATATCAAGAATAAAGCTCTGGAATGCTGCAATTATTGTCGATGAAAGTAAGCATAGATATCAATTGTCCGATATACATAATTAGGAGTCATAAACGTATTGATGGAATAATCTGTTGTCATAACTGCTTCGATCGAATTATATGTTGTCATAAACGTGCTTATGAGATTTAGGGAGCCATCCAGGCGTTACTGCTCCGACCGGCAATATTCCCGAGAGATGCCTTACTTGTGATAGGCGCTCAGTCGTATGGCTCAAAACCAGATCCTATTCTGGGAGGCTAACTCATATGCCAGAAGGATTTGGGCAGTTGATGGTTATTCGCTGAAGCACGTTCTTGCGACCAGAGTCAGTGTGCTTGCAGGCTTCGTATCAAGTGGCGCTCTCATTGTGTGACGAGCGATTGCACGCTTGAAATCTCGGCTGACAGGTATTTCCCGAAAAAGTTCGTTGAGGGGAGGAGAACCGGAATATAAAATATCTAGCATTTACAACAACTTAATTTTCGCCATGGATGAGTTCTGTACCACAGGTGTGTACCAAAAATCGGTGGCAAGCGATTACAGTGTGCAGCGACTTTAGCTTAGGTTAGGTAACGACAAACCAAGCGTGATTGCCATACATCCAGGTTCTGAAGTTCGACGGGAGTGGCGGAGGCCTGCCCGCGTCTGGTTCGGACTGCTTCCACGCTGTTCCCGCAGACTGCCAGTTCTGCTAATTCACGGCCTGCGACAATCATAAATAGGCAGCAGTAGGGGAGCCATGAAAGGCAGTCTCGCAGTTTGGTACGAGCCGCTCCACATCGGAGATGTCAAAGGGCGTCCCCCTGAGGTTGAACTGCATTTCAATCTATGGCGCGACCTCAATATTGAGGTGAACTTCTTTGACGTTGGTATTTTGTTCAAAGATGTTCAGGACCTGAAAGAATTTTCGTTCTTCCTCCCAATTGAGCTTGAACTTTCGGACATTGAGGACTTGTTCCCAAAGATGTCTGAGGGCGAAACATTGAACGCAGTATTCAATGATGTCGTCGAAATAATGCGCAATGACGGAAGTCATATAATAACAACCACGAGAAATGGTCCCTTCCATACGCTGCATCGTGTCGAACCCATCGCGGATTTTACCTTAAAAGCCATAAATATTGACAGCGAGAGAAGGGGCGCGGTCGTAGTTCTAAGCAGGGAGTTCTGCCAAAGAATTCGTGGGATGCCAGGAGACCACTATATCCGGCTCCGATTTCGTTTAGAAAAGAAGAAAGGGGAGCTGTTCAGCTCATATTTCGCACCTGAGGACGCGCCGCTATTAAGCTCATTTGGGTTGATAGAAATAACAGAATTTCGCTTGAATGAACGTCGTAGCTATCCAAAAGCTATTGTCAGCCTATCCAATGCAGGCAGCCCGCGTCTTTCCGCGATACATTACTTTCTAGTTCGAGACTTGCGTTATGAGCTTGTTGCTTCCCACACCGATTTCCGGAAAGTTCGACGTTTAGAGGCGGACCTCTGGCAGCATTATATTAACGATTTACCTGCTAATGCAGGGAACCGCATGGTCATTTACCATTGGAAAGCTGATGGCAAGGACGGAAAAGGGATCGAGGATTTCGTTGCGCTAGCTAATTTCCGAGTGCCTCAACCAAACCTTCCTATTTACCTTGTGCTTCTTCTGGTGTTCGGTGCTCTTGGTGGAGTACTTCAAGATAGTATGGTTGCAGGGTTCCAAGGATTGTTTGGGCTATTCAGTGCCGAAGACAATGAGGTGCCGAGTACACTTCTGGCTGGGGCCATCTTGCTCGGAGCAGCGTTCTTTGTACTCAAATCAAAGGCTGTGCAGAGCCGTCTTCGGAAGTTGACTTCCGGGGTATGACCTGAGAAACCGCGATAGCGGAGATGCTCGGACCCGTCTCGCTCTTGCGGCGTTGAGTAGGGGCGCGTACGCTGGGAAGCTGGGCTGGAGAAGATGATGTACCTTTCAGAGGCGGTCGGATCGCGGCAGGCCCCAGTAGCTGAGACGCTGCAGTTGGGGCGCGTGTACGCGCACTTGGCCGAGCTTGAGGCGCTCTATCCAGATTTCGAACAGTGGTATTGGGGCAAAGTAGCTCCCGACCTATCCGACGGTCGGAGAGGGCTCTTTTGCGAAGAGCAGGCAGGCACTTTGGCAGGCGTGATCATCGCTAAGCGCGATGGTCTTGAGCGGAAGCTATGCACCGTCTGGGTTGACCAAAAATTCAGGCGGACCGGAGTTTCCCACAGGATTTTTAAGAGGGCGATGAAATGGCTCGGCACTGATCGGCCAATGATCAGTATCCCTCATAGTCGCCTTCACGAGTTCCGTGGGCTGCTTGCAACCAGTAACTTTAAGCAGACGCAGATTGCTCGTTCGTATTACCGCCCAGGATGCGATGAGTACGTATTCAACGGCTCCCTCCCGCTAGATTGAGTTGCAATCCTTCACTGGAGCAGCTGGCTTACTGCGGCTACATCGCCTGCAAGTGCCTTCAGATAAGGAATTTCCATCCGCTTCGCTTGCGTCCGCGCATGGGCTTCCTCCAGTTCCTGGAGCGCTTCAACTTCGGACGCGGTGGTTGACCATCCACGGGCGTGTCGCCGTTCTGAAATGATAGCTGGGCTGTCCACAATGCAGACGATGCTTGAGGGGGTCAGGCTATCGAACACCCAATCAGGTAGCAGCATCGGGCCTGAGGTAGTTTCGATCATCGCATGGCCATCGAATAAAACTGTCCCTGTTAGGCTAAGCGGGCGGGGCAGGTTCTCTATCAACACCCTCTGGTTCTCAAATACGTCCTTTTCTGTGATGGGACGTAATGGTCGGGATGCCGCTCTTAGTATGCTGCTTGCTCTAATATGATGTGTGTTTGGAAACTGCTCCTGCAGGCGCTGTATCGTGTAAGTCTTGCCTGAAGCAGATATGCCAACAATCATAATCATCAATCAGAGCCCGCCATTAGTCTTTTTAGATCATCTCTGGAAATGGTGCACCAGGACACCGGGGGGTGCCATTTTGCCCTCTTCCGCATTGCTTCTAATAAAACTGGTTCAGGAAGGCGCCTTGCAGCTTCGAGCCGCAGGCCAAAACCTGATTGGAGATCCGCAAAGTAACGGTGAAACAAATCTTCGGGAACCGCCGAAGCCTTGCCGGCTAACGTCCAAAGCTCCTTTAGGGGGGCTTGAAGGATTTCCGTAATTCGGCAGGTCGCGACGAATGCAGAGGTCGGGCTCGTTTCGTATATGATGACCTCCGCCCCGATATGACGTGGATTGATGCCTCTGCGCCTGAGTTCAATAGTCTTCTTGCCGGATAGGATAAGTTCGACCCATCGAGGATGGATACTCAGCACAATCGCATAATCATCTTGGAGAGATGATCGTGATTTTCTCTGGGGGCCAGAAGCACTACCGGACACATTCCACTCCTCGTTCGGCGCGGGCAATCCGGCCCCGATGCGCCTTCATAAAGTCGAATGGGTGATATTCTCAAGACTGCCTCGGCAGAGGCTCACAGGCGCGAAGTGGCAGCACAGTCCAAGCCTTATTGGTTAAGTGCGCGATGCACCGAACCCTTCCCGATCTCAAGACGCTTAGCGATCTCGCCCATGCTTAGCCCCTGGGCATGAAGGGCTTTGATTTCATTGGTCTTGGCGCGAGCTGTAGGCTTGCGACCCTTGTATTTGCCTTCGCTCTTGGCCTTGGAAATGCCTTCGCGTTGTCGCTCCAACATCATTTCACGCTCGAACTGAGCAATGCCACCCATGACAGTTAGGATGAGCTTGCCAGTGGGGGTTCCAGTATCCACACCAAGATTGAGAATGCGCAGAGCGACACCCTTGGCGGTGAGTTGATCGATGAGGGCGCCAAGATGGGTCACAGACCGAGCAAGGCGGTCGAGCTTCGTTACGACCAGTGTATCGCCCTCGCGAGCGAATTCAATTGCAGCCTCAAGAGTCTTGCGGGGGCCAACAGATGAGGTTTGTTCCTGAAAAAGTTTCTCGCATCCGAGCACACGGAGGTCGCGTAACTGAGCCTCAAATCCTGCTTCCTGTTCGAGGGTCGAGGTGCGGGCATATCCGATTAGCATTTGACGTACGGTCCATTCGTTCCAATGACTTCTAAGAAGTTTAAACCGCCTCGTTCCATAAATCAAATCTGAGTTTATTGGAACGACCGGGGCAGGCTTATGGAACGTTCCACAGAGGCAGGGTCCAATGGAACGGTAGCTCTGCAGCGGAGGACGGCTTTCTAGGTCAAAGCGGACTCTCACACGGACAGGCTGAAGGGCAGTCCGTGACCCGAAGTGGGCGTTCGACCGTGAACGAGCCACGTGTGCAACCTATCGAACGGTTATCCGCGTTACCGCAGTCACTCAGACGGCTCATCAGGCTGGTAGTATCGGCGAGATGCGTTTCGGAAAGTCCACTTCTGCCACCAAGTGAGACAGCTTGTCCGGGTTCTTGACGATGTAGATCGCGGCTATCCCGTCCTCGCGGATGTCGAGTGCGGTTGTCTGAAGCAGGCCGCCTCCATCGAGGCTGACGTAGCCTGGTAGGCCGTCGATGGTGACGACACGAAGCAGCGTCGGCGGCACGGCATCCTTGCGCCGCTGCCGGGCAAAAAGGCGCAGGGCCCGCTCGATGCCCCGGACGACATTGCGGAAGGCAAGGACCTTGCCGCCGCCATCGGTATGGATCTCGACATTCCTTGCCAGCAGCACTGATAACGCCGCCACGTCCCCGTCGCGCGCCGCGGCGAAGAAGGCACGGGTGATCCGGTCCGCATCCGCGGGTTCGACGTTGAAGCGGGGACGTGCGGCCTGCACGTGCTTGCGGGCGCGCGCCGCGAGCTGACGAACCGCGGCCGGCTCGCGGCCGAGGGTGATGGCCACTTCGGTCAGCGGCACGTCGAAGACGTCATGGAGAAGGAAAGCAGCCCGCTCCAGAGGCGACAGACGCTCGAGGGCCAGCATCAACGTGACCGTGACGTCGTCGGCCATCGTCTCGTCCGGCTCCACGGAACCCACGAGAGGATCTGGCAGCCAGGGTCCGACGTAGGTTTCCCGCCGCGCCCGCGCGGAGCGGCGTCGGTCGAGGCACAGGTGTGTGACGATGCGGGTGAGATAGGCGGGAGGCGAATCGATGCCGCCCTCCACCCCAACCCACCGCAGCCATGCGTCCTGCACGACGTCCTCCGCCTCGGTGAGCGAGCCCGTCATCCGGTAGGCCAGGCGTGTCAGGCGCCTGCGCTCCGCCTCGAATTCGGTGGTCTGCCGATCGTCCATCGCCTCCATCCGCCCCGTTTCCTCGCCGACCATAGCCGCTCTCCCGTCGCTCGCGCATCCCGAACCCGAGGATAAGACGATCGGACGGGCCCGGATGTGACATCGGTCGCTTCGAGCGGAAATGCCGAGTGGCATGTCACACCCTGGCCGCTTGGCCCGTCATGGCTTCGAACGTCGATCTCCGGCGTTCCGAACATAGAGACGTGTCATGAGCGAGAACAAACGGCTGGTCTGGAACGAGGTGGCGCCGCAGGGTGCGAAGGCCCTTTTCGGCGTCCACCACTACATCACCACGGGCACCGACCTGCCCCACGAACTGATCCACCTCGTCTTCCTGCGTGTTTCGCAGATCAACGGCTGCGCGCACTGCATCGACCTGCACACCCGGGACCTCCTGGAAACGATGCCGATCGAGAAGGTCGCCCTCGTTCCGGTCTGGGCCGAGGTGCCCCACCTGTTTCCCGACAAGTACCGCGCCGCGCTCGCGTGGGCGGAGGAAGTCACGCTCGTCAGCGAGACGCATGCCTCCGACGAGGCCTATGCGGCCGCAAGCGCGGCTTTCGCGCCCAAGGATCTCGTGGACCTCACGATCACGATTGCGGCCATGAACGCGTTCAACCGGCTGGGCGCGCCCTTTCGGCTCCCGGTCAAGGCCAAGGCCTGATCCGCTTCTTTGCATCGTCACGGAACGGCCCCGGCGCCGTTCCGCTTCCGCCATTCACGATCCAACCCATGGCTGTGAGCGTCGGGCTGCGAGACACTGGCCTAACCCTTCAGTCCACACCGCACACCGGCTACACAGACGGGACCAGTGTCTGCTGCGTGGCCGCTGGACCCGAAAGCCGACAGTCCACATTCTACTCGTAGCCGACCATTAGACGCGAACAGAATTGCTTCTCCAGACATGCCCGGTCAGGTGCTCGCTCAATGCCCACAATTGGCTAGCCATGTCAGGATCGATCGCCCACGGCCGCACTCCCCGGGGTTCCTCAAGATTGTCCGAGGCTACAATCGCGACGTCACAGTCCTCGCAGTAGACCCCGCCCAGTCCCTGAAGCTGCGAACTCGTGGCGCACCACACGCTGGTTGCCGCGCCTTGTTGCGCGTTCTTAATACCGCGGGCAGGATCGATGATAGGGCTGCCATCCTCGTCGAGGGCACCTTGGGCTTGAATCTGCTCGCGTGTCATATGCCTCGACAGATTTGTGAGGATCGCCCCGGGATGGAGGGAGAAGGCCCGAATGCCGTCGGACTCGCCGAGCCGATCCAGCATCAATGCGAAGAGGATATTGGCGGTTTTCGACTGTCCGTAGGCAATCCAGGGATCGTAGGCGCGCCGATCGAAGTTCGGATCGTCCAGATCGATCCCAGAGATCCAATGCCCTCGGGAAGAGACGGCGACGACGCGTGCTCCCTCGGCTCGCCGCAGGGCAGGTGCTAAGCGCACAGTCAGTTGGAAATGTCCAAGATGATTGGTGGAGAGTTGGGACTCGTACCCTCGGCCATCGCGGGCGAGAGGATTGGCCATGATGCCGGCATTGTTGACGAGGATATGAAGCGCCTTGCCTGACGCCAGGAAACGGTCGGCAAAGGCATCGATGGACCCCGGTTCCATCAGGTCAAGCACCTCCAACGATGTGCCAGGCATGTCTGTCAGTGCTTGACGGGCCCGGTCCGGATCGCGTGCTGGCACGATGACACTTGCCCCAGCCGAGACGAGGGCGCGTACGGTCTCCAGGCCGATCCCAGCATAACCGCCAGTCACGATAGCGACCTTGCCGGAAAGGTCACGACCTGCGACGACCTCAATCGCGGTCGTCGACGGGCCGAACCCGGAGTTCAAGGGAGTCTGGAAAGTCATGGGCTTCTCCTTCGCCAAGAGCATGCTCCACCATGGACGGATTTTGAATGCTTGATCGTGCGCCAGTTCTGCGCGATCGTCCGGAAATGAATGATCCCTTGTCCGATATGCTGGCTATGGTCGAGGCGCGAAGCCTCTTGTCCGGCCGTCTCGTTGCCGGTGGCACCTGGGGCGTGCTCTTTCCGCCTCCCGAGAAGATCAAATTCAGCGCTCTCCTGTGGGGCGAGTGTTGGCTCATGATGGAAGGGGCGGCCGATCCCATCCGTCTGGAGGCTGGAGATGTGATTGTCGTCAATGGTCAACGATCCTTCACACTGACCAGCGATGTGGATGTCGACCCCGTCGATGCGAGAGAGTTGTTTCGGGACGCTCCGGATAACGTGGCAAGGATTGGCGTCGGGGACGAGGTGTCCTTGTTCGGCGGGCACATTGCGCTCGATGCCGTGCGTGCAGACCTGCTGATGAATGTGCTGCCACCCCTGATCCATGTCAGATCCGCGAGGTCTGAGGCGGGAGTCCTACGCTGGCTGTTGGAGCAGTTGGTAGGGGAACTGGGCGCTCATCGCCCCGGAGGAGCGCTCGCGTCCTCTCACCTCGCTCAACTGATGTTCGTGCAGGTTCTGCGGGCTTATCTCGCCACCAGCGCCCATTCATCGGACGCCAGTTGGCTTCGGGCCCTGGCTGATGATCAGATCGCCCCAGCCCTGCGTCTGATCCACGCCAACCCCAGTCGCTCCTGGTCGCTGGAGGAACTATCCCGCGCGAGTGCAATGTCCCGAACGACCTTTGCTGCCCGCTTCAAGGAGGTGTCTGGCGTGTCTCCGGTCGCCTACCTGCTGGCTTGGCGCATGCGACTGGCTGAACGTGCACTTCGTCATGGCGACGCGCCGATCGCCTCGGTTGCACTGTCGGTTGGTTACACATCAGAGAGCGCTTTCAGCAATGCCTTCAAGCGCAGCTCAGGGATGTCCCCCAGAAGCTATCGCTCCAGGTTGCGCATGGGACAAACGGACGAAGATGCTCCGGCTTGAAACGGTAGTCGCAAGATCGGACAGCGGCCGTCAGGACAACCGCTACGCCATGTCATGATGCTCAATGAGCATCATGGAAGTCGAACCGTAGTTTGGATCAGGCGATCAAAGGACGGAATGCTTCCCAAAGACGCTCAGCATTTCCGGTATCGAGCGCATAATGCGCGACGCCCTTCCAATCGTCCGGGCGCTTCATCACGCTTGGAGCCTCGTTGCAGTCCTCGAAATATCGTCCACCGATTCCCTCCAGTAAAGGCGAGGCGGCCAGCAGGACGGACGTGGCAGCGCCCTGCCGCGGTGTCTTCTGGCGCTCGGGCGGCGTCTTCAGGCCACCTGTGTGCCTCTGGAGATTGGTGGCGATCGCGCCAGGGTTCAGGGCATTGGCGACGATGCCGTCATCCGCCCAACGCCGCGTCACCTCCACAGCCAGGAGGGCGCAGGCGGTCTTGGACTGCCCATAAGCCACCAGCGGATCGTAGGGCAGGAAGTTGAAGTGGGGATCGTCAAAGATCACCGGAGCGATCAGGTTCCCGCTTGAGCTGACCGAGACGATACGGGCTCCACTCGCGTCCGCAAGCGCCCGATGGAGACCCACGGTCAGCGCAAAATGCCCAAGGTAATTGGTGGCGAACTGCATCTCCCAGCCCTCGTGGGTGCGCTCGAGTGTGGGAAGGGCCATGATGCCTGCATTGTTGACCAGAATATGCAAGGGGCCGTCCCAGTCGGCTGTGAAAGTGCGAACGCTGCCTTGATCGGACAGGTCAAGGGACCGGACACGAACGCCGGAATTGCCCGTCGAGGAACGGATCGCGGTGGCCGTTGCCTCTCCGGCTTCCAGGTTGCGTACGGCCAGCGTTACTTCGGCTCCGGCATGGGCGAGAGTCCGTGCGGTTTCGATTCCAATGCCGGAGGACGCTCCGGTCACGATGGCACGTTTCCCGGTTAGATCGACGCCAGCAAGGATCTGGTCGGCAGTCGAGTGAAATCCAAACGGTGTCTTGACGGGGCTCATCATTCATTCCCTTGGAAGATAGACATTCACTAGGCTGAAGGTCGCAGTGATGGGCCGGATCCGGCGATCGTAGCGACCGAACCAATCAAAGGCGCCTGTTCGCACCGATGCCTATGAGGAACGTATCCACGCACGCCTCGACATAGTGCCGGATCTCCGCAGCCGATGGCGGTGGGCGAAGACCGAGCACGACCTCAAGATGCACGTTGTTGCGCATCATCGCGACGAATTGTTCGGCTAGGATCTTGGTATGCACGATGTTTTCAGGGAGTTCCCCGCTGTCCCTGGCGGCATCCAAAACTTGAGCCAAGCCGGCGGTTGCCCGGGCCGGACCCTCCTCGAAGAAACGGCGGGCAAGATCCGGGAAGCGGCCGCTCTCGGCAATGACGGTCCGATAGATGCCGACCAGGGCCGGACCTGTGTAGATGTCCAGCACATGCAATCCATAGGCCAGCAAGGCCTCGCGCAGGTCCCGTGGCTGCGCGCGATCCACCTCAAGGCTCGACAGCACGTCCTTCGCGGTTTCGAGCATCAGGGCGATGAACAGTCCCTCCTTGTTCCCGAAGGCGCTGTAGATGTTCCGCTTCGACCCTCCGGCCCGCTTGATGATCGCGTCGATGCTCGTGGCGGCATAGCCGCGCTCGAAGAACAACGCAGCCGCGGCCGCGAGGATCTCATCCTGTCGCGGCGCCCGAGACACCTCAGGTTGGTTCAGATCGCTCATCCGATCTCACATCCTCCAGTTACCTCTTGACTGGTAATGATCGTTACCACATATGTCAATCCGGTACTAATCATTACCGGAGCGGGTCATGACCCTGTCGCCAAAGAAGAAGCTTGTCGGTGTCGCTCTATGCCTGGGTGGCATCGTCGCCGGAGGGGCCATCTTCCTGATCGGAGGCGGCGCGGTCAGCACCGACAATGCCTATGTCCGGACCGACATCACCTCAATCGCGCCGAGGGTCGGCGGCTACGTCAGGGAAGTCGCTGTCTCGGACAACCAGAGCGTGGCGGCCGGCGACATCCTGTTCCGAATCGACGACGAGGATTACCGTGCCAAGGTGGCTCAGGCTGAAGCCAACGTGGCTGCTGCCAGGGCGCGCCTGACAGGCGCGCAGGCCGAGATCGACCTCCAGCAAAGCATGATCCTTCAGGCCGAGGCGCAATACCTGACGGCAACGGCCGAACTGGAGCTGGCCGAGAAAATCAGCGCCAGGCGGCTCAGTCTCGTTCGCACCAACGCCGTCAGCACGGCGCAGGTCGATGAGAGCGAAAGCGCTCTTTCACGGGCGAAGGCCGGATTGGCCGGTGCGGAGGCCGCCACGGAGGCGCAGCGTCGCAGATTGGCGTTGCTTGAGGCTCAACTCCAGGGAGCGCAGGCCGCGTTGAGGCAGGCCGAGGCTTCTCGTGACCTTGCCCGGATCGATCTCGACAACACGATCGTGCGCGCTCCCGTCGCCGGCCGCATCGGCAATCGCCAGATACGCCAAGGCCGTCTCGTCGCACCGGGAGTGAGCCTCCTCGATATCGTGCCGACCCAGGATGTCTGGGTGGTCGCAAACTTCAAGGAGACCCAGTTGCCCCATGTCGCGCCGGGCATGGCCGCTCGGATCAAGGTCGATGGCCTGCCGGATGTTCCCTTGAACGGAAGGGTCGAGAGCATTGCTCCGGGCAGCGGCGCGACCTTCTCGCTCCTCCCGCCCGACAATGCGACCGGTAACTTCGTCCGCGTGGTCCAGCGTGTGCCGGTCAGGATCCGGTTCGAGTCCCATCCGATGCTGGATCGGGTCCTGCCGGGCCTCTCCGCACGCGTGACCATCGATCAGGGTTCAAGCCAATGAGCAGTTCGCGCGATGAACCGGCGTGCGCCCCGCGCGCCATGGCTGGGGTGCTCCTGATGACCGGCATCATCCTTACCGCGTTCGCCGATGCAGTCTCGGGAACACTTCCGGCGCTTGGACGTGCCGACATGTCCGGCGACCTGGCGACAACGCCCGATGAGTTCGCCTGGCTCGACATCGTCCATACCACGGCCAGGATCATGGGATTCGCCGCAGCGCCCTGGCTCGTCTCCCGCGTGCGACCGACCGACGTTGTCGTGGCCGCGAGCCTGATCCTCGCCACGGCCAGCGGCCTTGCTGGGCTGATCATCAATCTGGAAACCCAGGCCATCCTCAGATCGGTCCAGGGTCTTGCCGGCGGCGCACTGCTGGTAGCGGGCCAGAGCATCGTGTTCTGGGTGTTCCCGCGTGCGCATCAACCGCTTCTCCAAGCCGTTTTTGCTGCGGGCGCCGTGGTCGCTCCGGGCACCATCGCTCCGGCGTTCCAGGGCTGGATCATCGATGTATGGTCATGGGAATGGGTGTTTATAACTGTCGTTGCGATCGGTGCCCTGGCCGCAGGATTGATCATCCTCTCCGGCGTCGCCGTCCAGCGTGTGCGTCCAACGCGCCCGTTCGATCTGATTGGGTTCGCGCTGCTCAGCATGGCCGTTCTCCCGTTGACGTTCGTGCTCAGCCAAGGGAGCCGCTGGGATTGGCTGGCCTCGGAGCGCATCGTCCTTGGCCTGACAGCCGCCGTGCTTGCATGCGCAGCGTTCCTGGTCCGACAGCAACGGAGCGGCTCCCAAGCCCTGCTCCAAACCTCTGCATTTGCGACGGAAACCTTCGCTTTTGCCTTTGTGATCAGCTTCGTTGCCGGTGCCGCCCTGTTCGGCAGCGCATTCGTGCTCCCCGCCTTCCTGACGGGCGTTCTGGGATACACTCCCCTGTCGGCAGGGTCCTTGCTCCTGCCGGGGTCTCTTCCATTCCTTGCCGCCCTCATCGTTGCGGCGATCCTGGTCCAAAAGGCGAAGCTGCCGGGACTGGTCCTGGTCCCGATCGGGATCCTGATGGTCATGTCGGCGATGTGGCTGCTCGCGCAATCAAATCTCCAGAGCGGCAGCGGGGACATGACCCTGCCGTTGCAGATCCGGGGATTCGGGCTTGGGCTGATGTTCCTGGCGCTGACCCTGATGGCATTCGGTCAGTTGCGGGGAGCCGAGGTCGCATCGGGGATTGCATTCTTCAACATCGGACGCCAGCTAGGAGGCCTGATGGGCGTCGCCGGTCTCCAGACGCTGATTGACCACCGGGTGGCACTGAGTTCCAGCGTTCTCGGCACATACGTGACCTCGGGTGTGACCGGGGTCAGCGAACGTTTGGCCGCGACAAGTGCCGCCCTCATGGCCCGCGGGCTTGATGCGGCCCCGGCCGCCAATGCCGCGCGTGCACTCCTCAATCGGGCACTAGGACAGCAGGCGTCCATCATTGCCTTCGACACCGCCTTTGCGACGCTGGCGCTGATGTTCATTGCCGCAGTGCCGATCCTCGTGTGTGTGAAGATCGGACTGTCGATCATCGCCCGGCGCGCCCGTCAGCCAGTTGCGGTTTGATGGGATGCGGATGCGCAAACAACCGCTCGACAGCGCAGGTCATGCCGGGCGGTAGGTGAAAATCCGAATGGGATGGGAGATGCCCCTGACGGATTCGGTCCCGAGATAGGCCATGCGGGTTGTGGTACCGCACTCCAAGGCATCCGCCAGATCTCCGGACGCAACGCAGGCGACTCCATGGATCCTGGCTACCTCCTCGAGACGGGCCGCGATATTGATCGGATCCCCGTAGATGCCGATGGACCTCTTGGTATCG
This sequence comes from Microvirga terrae, assembly GCF_013307435.2. Taxonomy (NCBI): domain Bacteria; kingdom Pseudomonadati; phylum Pseudomonadota; class Alphaproteobacteria; order Hyphomicrobiales; family Methylobacteriaceae; genus Microvirga; species Microvirga terrae. Next base: position 4,553,354 of record NZ_CP102845.1, on the reverse strand, counting down.
CCCTGCTCGCTGATGACCACTTCTCCGCCATGGATCCCGATACGGTATGACGGCATCAGTCCGAAGCGGGCCTGAAATGCATCATGCTGGCTTCGGATCGCCACATCCATGGCGTCGACGGCCCTGAGCACGGCCTCGCGCCTGACCGCCTTGTCCCAGTCCCAGGTCGCTATCAACCCATCTCCCTTGTAGAGATAGACGTCTCCTCCATGGTCGGTCAGCGGCTTGGAGATGTCGAAGAAGAACTTCGCGATGAGGTCGCGTGCCTTAAGCGCCCCGAGATGCTCGGCGATGGCGGTCGATCCGTTGATGTCGAGGAACAGGATGACCTTTCGGGTCAGGACAGGTCGATGATACGTGCCGAGCATGAGGTGGAGCAGGTCAGCCATGCCGATGAAATGGATCACGCGGATGATCAGGATGCTGGCGACCGCAAAGCCAAGGAAGACCGGGAGGGCGATGGGCAGGCGCCCGTAGAAGGCCTGGAGTTCGTCCCCGCTACCGTAGATCAGCATGGTCAAGTGGACGCCGACGAGATAGATCGCCCACACCATCAGCGCATAGATCGCCAGATACTTCAGAGGGTGGATCGATCGCATCCAGCGTCCCCGTTTGCCTTGGACGTAGAATTCCTCCAGGCATCCCACCCCGGCTCCCACGATCAAGCCATTGGTCATCCCGCCATGAAAATGCTCTCCGACCGCCACGACGGCGAGGGTCGCCAGCGTCGTGAAGACTACTGTGGCCGTGAGGATGGAGACCAACTTGTTCCGGGCTGTGATCGGCATTGCCATGATGGGTCACTCATGCCTGTGCCTGAGTCAGGCGGCGGCAACGGAGCTGCGCAGCCAGTCCTCAAATCGCGTTCCACCGATCCGCCAGGGCTTGCTTGAGACAAGCTCCTCGTTTCCGAGCCGCGTGCCTAGGTATTCCGCAGCTCCGTCCGGGACGATGCCTCTGGGATCTTCATCCGCCGCCATGATCTGCGCAGCCAAGTCCGTGAGCCGCAAACTCTCCGGCCCCACGACTTCGATGATCTCGCCGAATGGCGGGCCAAGCGCCGCACAGACAAGAGCATCGGCCACATCATCCGCGGCAATCGCCTGCATGTGGACGGGAGGGAGACGTAAGCGATCGCTTCGAGCCCCATCTCCGATGATGGCGTAAAGAGATTCGAAGAACGGAGCCGAACGTAGGATCGTATAGTTCTCACCCGAGGTCCTGATTGCATCCTCCTGCATCAGCTTTGCCAGATAATAGGCGTTCAGCGCCAGACGATCCGCCCCGAGCACAGACAAGGCAATGTAGTGCGTCACCCCAACAGCTCGGTTGACCCGCGAGATGTTTATTTCGGCTGTTACGAAGAACGCGGACATCTCGGATGGATTGGGGAATCGAGCGTCTATGGTGTTGATCACGATCTCGGCGCCTGTCAGGGCCGATGAGAGGCCAACGCCTGTCAATACGTTGACCCCGTGCCCCCTGGACAGCGCGCTCACCTGATGTCCAAGGCGTTGCAGTTGGCCAACGACCTTCGAACCGATCAGTCCCGTTCCTCCGATCACGGCGATTTTCATTGTCTCCTCCCCAAGGCGTTCGGTGGGCATCTTTCCCTCGGCGGGCCGCGGGGTGTCGCTCAGGCGTTTCAATCGGTCGCCGCCAGGATAGGTCCGGCCGCAGGGGATTCCTGCCGTCCGTTGCATGGCAGTCGCAGGGTCACGGTCGTGCCTGTGCTGAGGCTGCTCTGGATGTCGACGCTCCCGTCGACCTCGAGGGCGAAACTCCTGACCATCGAGAGGCCGAAGCCGCCAAGCCCGCCATCCTTCGTGGAGAAGCAAGGGTCGAATGCTCGCGCCATTGTCTGCTCGCTCATCCCTAGGCCCGTGTCCGTGACACGGATGATGACGGCAGCCCCCAAGGCGTAATCCTCCGCGACCGCCGAGATCGAGATTGTCCCGCCGTCGGGCATGGCATCGCGAGCGTTGAAGATTAGGTTCAAGACGGCATTTTGCAGGCCAATCCGATCACACAAAACCGCCGGAAGATCGGAGCCGATCAGGAGATCGAGCCTAATGTTAGGTCTCCAGGATGGCTGGATCAGAACCTCGAACTCATTCAGGAACAGGGCCACATCGACGAGATCCAATGCCTTGCCCGCAGCGCGGGCCATGCTCATGGTCTGCCGGATGAGGGCACCAGCCTGCTCGAGGGATGTCGTCGCACCGGCAACCGCCCGTACGGTCGATGGATCGGAAGCATCGCCCAGCCGGCTTGCTACGACACTCACCGCCGACGTTGCGATCTGGATCAGGTTGCCGAGGTCATGCACCACGCCGGGCGGGATCGGTGTGAGGCTCGAATCCTGACTTCGGTGGACCTCGGAAGACCCTGCCCGGTACGCATCACGCACTTCAAGTGTCGTTGGCGACATGGTTCCCTCCTGTCGACGTCAGTGATTGCTAGTCCTCTTGACTCACTTCTGGCTGTGTTTCGTGCTTCTCTTGCTCACGGTTTCCTAGTGCAGATCGGCCTTGTCTAGGCCGTACAGCTTGTCGGCCGAGCCCGGCTCGGCACGGAAGGCGATGCTGGCCCGATTCCAGGCGTTGATCGCCATGACGGCGAACGTCAGATCCGAGATCTCCTTCTCGGAGAACTGACCACGGACCTCTGTGTAAAGGTCGTCCGGCACACCCTGCGCGGGCAGGCGGGTGACCGCCTCCGCCCAGGCAAGCGCTGCTCGCTCCCGCGCGTCGAAGAGCGACGACTCGTGCCAGATGGACAGATGGTGAATGCGCAGTTCCCGCTCGCCATGGATTCGCGCTTCCTTGATGTGCATGTCGAGGCAGAAGGCGCAGCCGTTGATCTGCGAGGTTCGGATCTCGACGAGGGAAAGGATCCGCTTGTCGATCGCGCCGGACTTCACGGCACCGGAGAATTCCGCCAGCTTCTTGAAGAGCTCGGGCGATTGGTGGGCATAATTCAGACGCTGCGTCATATCCGTTGCTCCTCGAACTCAGAAAGTGGACATCGTCCACGACAGACTGAGTGTTCGTTTCCAGTGGGGGTAACCGTCAGTCGGATCGAAGGCCCTTCAATTCCTGTCTGGTATTGTGAGCTCGGTGTCGCCGTCGTCGACGACGAAGACGGCGAGGATCTTCGCCGGCTCAGTCCTGCTCGCGTTCGCACTCACGCCATGGTGGTCGCCGGGCAGTTCAGTCCAATTCTCCCCGACGCGGTAGATCCTGACCGGCCCGCCGTTGATCTTGCTGCTCACCGCACCCTCTATGACCGTTGCATAGATGAGGGCCGATTTCGCATGGGTATGGGCCGGCGATTGACCGCCCGGACCGTACTCGACCAGCACGCCCTTCAGGCTCTTGCCGGGAAGCCCCGGCAGGGCGTGTTCGTAAACCAGAGTGACCTTGGCATTCACGGACCCTGCAATCCGGCTAGCCTCACCAGGCTTCCTGGTTTGGGCAATGGCGGCGGAGGCAGCCGACAGCATGCAGAGCGCGACTGCGCCTGTGAGCATCTTCATGGGTTTTCCTCGTGATGGTGTGGTGGCTGCGGCTTTGGTCTCGCCGCAGCGCTATAGTTGGCTTCAGCCTTTGATGAACGAGAGGAGGTCCCGGTTCACCACGTCGGCGTGCGTCGTCGCCATGCCATGGGGGAAGTTCGGGTAAGTCTTCAAGGTACCCTTCTTGAGGAGCTTGATCGACAGTCTCGCACTGTCGTCGACTGGAACGATCTGATCGTCCTCGCCGTGCATGACCAGGGTCGGGACCTCGATGACCTTCAGATCCTCGGTGAAGTCCGTCTCGGAGAACGCCTTGATGCTGTCGTACTGCGCCTTGGCGCCTCCCATCATGCCCTGGCGCCACCAGTTCTGGACAACACCAGGGATGGTCGTCGCGCCCTCGCGATTGAAGCCGTAGAAGGGTCCGGACGGAATCTCGAGGTAGTACTGCGCTCGATCGGCCGCGAGGTTCTTCCGGAAGTCGTCGAAGACGGAAATCGGCAGCCCTCCCGGATTCCTGTCGGTCTTCACCATGAGCGGTGGAACGGCGCCGATCAGCACGAGCTTGGCAACGCGCCCCTTGCCGTGGGCCGCCACATAACGTGTCGCCTCGCCGCCGCCCGTGGAATGGCCGACATGGACTGCATTGCGCAGGTCGAGGTGCTCAAAGACGGCGGCCGCATCGGCCGCATAATGATCCATGTCGTGACCGTCGCTGACCTGGCTCGACCGTCCGTGCCCCCTTCGATCATGGGCCACCACGCGGTAGCCGTGGGACACGAAGAAGAGCAACTGTGCATCCCAATCGTCAGAACTCAGGGGCCAGCCATGGTGGAAAACGATGGGCTGTCCGTTACGCGGTCCCCAGTCCTTGTAGAAGATCTGGACACCATCCTTCGTGGTCACATAGCTCATGGAATCGGCCCTCGATGGGGTGGCGGGATGGCTCGTCATGGCCTGTTGGGCCGTGGCCGCCAGGGGAAAGCCCGCGATGGCGGCAGCTCCCATGCCGGCGGCCAGAAGGTCACGCCGGCCGATGGCGGAAATGTCTTGATGGGATTGGTGTGGCATTGGGATCTCCTCGATGCCTTCTGGCCAGTGCGGCCCCACCTGACCGCTCCGACGGGTGTGCGCAGACGCAACGCAGTGGATGCAGCAACCCTGGCATGGGCCCTGGCTGAAATCCTTGCAGGGATCGTGGATTTTCCTTGTCAGCCCCTTGGAATTCCGTTCAAGGAGCTGCCATTCAGGTCGTCCCATCCCATTGATGGATCGGAAGAGGTGTGTTCGCTATTCGGGCAAGCCCGCTCGACGGAGGCCGTCCTCGAAGACATCGAGGTCTTCCTGGCGACGGAGATGGACCCAGTTCCTGACACCGGAAAGGCGCAGCTCAGGGCCATGCTGCCTCAGGAGTGCCATCGCCCGAGCAGCCTCCTGGCCTCTCCCGCAAAGCGCATGGCTCGCCGCCAGCAGGCCGATCGCCCGTGGCAGGTCAGGCGCAACCGCGAAGGCCTTTTGTGCCCATGATCCGGCCTCCTCGACACGGCCCTGGAGCATGTGGGCCAGGGAGGACAGGATCGCAATTTCGCGCACTTCCGTCTTGCCTGGATCAATGAGTTGTGCCTGCGAGATGCGCTCCAACGCCTCCTCGTGCCGACCGGCCGACAGTTTCTGTCCCCCGCTCAAGTACCAGGGTTTGGAGAGGTGCGGACTGATGTTCAGCGCCCTGTTCATATGAGTCGAGCAGACGTCGAGATCCTCGCCGAAATGCCCCAGGGCATAGGTGCCCCACGTCAGGGCCCGTCCATCCTCGTTTTCGACCTCGACGGCAAGGCGCGCCAGACGGGCTCCCTCCGCGCTCTCAAGTGCAATGTCATCCATCCAGAAGGATTGCTTGAGCAGGACGTAACACCAGGCTGCGGTGCAATAGGCCATCCCGAACTCGGGATCGAGCTCTATCGCCATGTAGAAAAAGGTCAGCGCCTGGCGCAAGCCCCTGCGACCGCCCCGGTTGAAACAGGCCATGCCCCGGAGATAGTGTTCGTAGGCATCCATGCTTTCCGTCGGCGCATGCATGGCTCTGTTGATTTCGGCCTGCTCCAACTTGGGCATCATCGCCCCAACGACGCTGGTGGCGATGTAGTTCTGGACGTCGATGATGTCGTCCACGACACTGTCGAAGCGGTCAGCCCAGATGTTCCTTCCGGTCACTGCGTCGATCAGGTGCACGCTGACCCTCAATCGATCCGCTGCGCGACGCAGGCTTCCATCGAGCACATAGCGGACGCCGAGTTCGCGCCCGATCTGCTGCACGTTGATCGCTCGGCCCCGATAGCTGAAGCTCGAACTGCGCGCCGCCACGAACAGCCTGCGAACCCGCGTCAACGCCTCGATGATGTCTTCCGTGATACCGTCCGCAAAATATCCTTGAAGGGGATTCTCGCTTAGGTTGGTAAACGGGAGAACAGCGATCGATGGCCTTGCGGGAACCGGGGGGATGCCCGCCAGCGGGTTCCCCGACCCATTGAAGATGGTGGGCATCGGACGTGCATCCAGTTCCGAGACCAGACCGACGAAATGGACGCCCTTGCGCGATACAGTCCTTATGAGACGCTGTTCCTGACCGTTATCGCCCAAGGCGTGGCGCACGGCATTGATGTGGCTGTTGATCGTCGATTCCGATACGATGCGGCCGCCCCAGACGCTTTCCAGCAGGCGGTCCCTGCTGATGACCAGATTGCGGTTTTGTATCAGAACGACGAGCAGATCGAAGGCTTGAGGCGTCATTGGTATCGCCTGCTGACCTCGCTTCAACTCCCGTCGCTCCAAGTCGAGCGTATAGTCCTCAAAGAGAAACCGCATGGCCGTCACCTGATGAGTTCACCTACCTTCCGGTAAGCTTGTCGCCCAGTCAAAACTGCATAAGGTCTATTGGCCATAGACTTCCGTACAAGCTTTAGTGCATAACATAATACGATTGTTATATTGTTAGTTTTGTGATCCGATGTTCGGTGCACTTGCGCGAAAATGTTGCCCTCAGATTGGAAGGTCAGGTTCTGGCACTTCTCGGACCAAATCCTTAGGTCAGCTTTGGACTAGAAGCGAGACATAGAGGCTTGGCTTCTACCAGTGTGCCGATACCTCCACGCAACTCGGTCGTTTTGTCCTTCTAAGCCCCCGCAGTTTGTCATGCTCCCATGCTACCGGCATGAGGATTTGATTAGCCCGGGACTGGGGGAAGACATGATTCAAGCAATGCGTGCACAGCCGCGATTGAGTCTCGATTGTACTGCTGCCTCTGCTCGGGGGTGATTTTTTCCGGCTGCGGTTCTGGTTCGAGTTGGCGCGGCCTTCCGTAGCCGCGATCAAGGATTGCGTTGGCCGCAGAGACGCGTGCTGCCTCACTCTGCCCTTGCCGGGCGATCTCAACCAGCACATTAAGTGCTGCTTCAGTGTGCGATCGGGCTAGTTCTTCAAGGGTCAGCTTATGGGCAACCGTTGCTTTGTTCCTCCGGCCTTGAGGGCGTCCAGCCCCGGAACGCTTCCCACCACGCTGTGCCATTTGATTTCCTTTTGATTTCTGAGGCTGTCACTTGGACGCTGACTAGGTTCGTTTGATTAGGAGGCAGGATCCATCCAAATCTAGGACGAGCTTTGAATGTTCCTCTTTCGTTCGTTTTGTCCCGGCTGTCCCACGTGTCCCAGTCCTTCGCATTCAAGCCTCTGTCCCGCTGTCCCACATGCAAGAGAGTGGGACAGCGGGACACGATAGTTCTGCTAATGCCGAAGTCGTCCTTCTTCTCGCAGTTTCTTCTGCATGCGGTTTACCCTCGATCTGCTGAGACCGGTTTGTGCAGCGATGTCCCTCACGGACATTCCCGCCTGGGAGAGCTCTTCCACCTGGACGAGCTCATGATCTTGTAACGTCTTGCAGGTCCAATGAGCCTGACCATCAATCACCTCGAGTTTGGCTTCGAACGGCAGGGCGTCTTCGCCAAAGACACCCCGAGCTTTGGTGAGGTGAACTTCGAAGCGGGCGCCCTCCTCGGGATCGTAGTCTTCCGGACGCTTGAGCTGGATGACCGTATCCAGAACATCCTCGCGCTTGGAGGTGCCACGAGCATTATCGCCTCGGCCAGCATGATGGATGAGCAGAACGCTGATCCCCTTGCGTCTCAGTTGCAGGAGCCAAGCCTGCATGGCGTCCCAGGAGTCCGCATCGTTTTCACGGCCGCCACTGACCAGGGTCGAGATGTTGTCGATCACGACAAGTTCGACGCCGATCAGGTGGGGCTCCAAAGCAGCTTGGTGCTCTGGCTTTGCCAGATTGAGAGACAACCCCAAAGACTGCCTGTCCATCGACAGAAGCCGGAAGTAGTCCTCTGCAGGAGGCTGGTGCGGACTTGCGGCGATAATCTGCCGAGCACGCTCCTGAAGAGCCTGCGCGGGCATCTCTCCATCAAGATACAGGACTCGGCGCGGCTTGTGTGCCTGCCATCGGAGAAACGTGCTGCCACAGCTCACTGCATAGCTCAGCCCCAAGGCCACGTGGGTTTTGCCGATTCCGCGCGCTGCATAGAGCATGGCTAATCCTTGTACAGGTATGATGGGAGCGATGACCTGCTGCCGTTTTGGGAGGTTCAGTCGGACAAGTTCGCCCAAGGTGATCGTCTCAAAGCTCAGTTCCCCAGGGATAAGGTTTTGATATGATGAGCCCGCATTAGGGTGAAGGTGTTCAATGATGTATGGAGAGTTCACCATCAGATCCCTCCCGCCATCAGAACATCGTTCAAATCGGCACCAGCGGTCGAAGGGGTTGCCAGGAACACCTCGGCTCCGGACGCTTGCCAGCGCCGCCCGGTTGAACGAGCCACCCTCAACCCGGTCTCGTCGTGGTCGACGGCAATCCAGAGACACTCGATACCCGCAAGAACCGGGAAGTGCTCAATCCCGCCTGCTGAGATCAGTGACCACACAGGGGAGGAACTGAACTCTGGTGTGTGGCGGAGGCTGAGAGCACTTTCGAGCCCCTCACCAATGCCGAGACAGGTTGTTACCTCCTCGTCGGGTGTGAACTTGATGGCACCACCTGCCACTGGTCCCAGACTAAGGCGACTCTGACCTCTGACTTGTGCCTTGTCGCCCTGAGGGGTGAGAGCCGTGCGATGGATCGCCTTCGGCTCGTTTGTCACAATGTCACGGATCAGACACACCATCGCTGGCACGTACTCGCCAGCAAAGGGGCAAGCGGGATGGTAGCGAACCGTCTCGCCCGACGCCTGCTCAATGAGCTCAATCTTCCGATTCTGGAAATAGGCCTCAACTCTTGTACCCCGCGGATCCTGGCTCTCCCTCCAAACAGCGAGAGCTCGGCTACGAAGGTCTTTGGCTGCAGCGGGAGTGCTAACAGGCGCTATGAATAGCGTTCCTTGAAGGATGGCCCGCCCGAGGCACTCACGGACATGGTCCCGGATCGGAAGCGGATTATCACCCGCAAAGGAGTGGACGATGAAACCGCCTGGGGCCTGAGGGCTGAACTTGAGTGATGCTGACCGGTCCCGCTTGGAATGCCCTGGGGCGGGAAAGACGATTTGTTGCCCAACGACAGCACCGTTGAGTAACCGGGCATACGTCCTCAGAAGTGTCATAGAGCACCTCCAGCCCAAGAAGTGTCGATAGCTGGAAAGGGGAGGGGGGTTCCTCGGAGTTGCCACTGATGGTCGGCACGAGCAACTCGGATGAACCTGACGCTTGTAAGAGGCGCAACCCTGGGGCATTGTTGCGAGTAGCGGCTCTTCACAGCCCTCAATCGATGAAGCATTACTCCGCCGCTCCGGGATCCAGCCGGGGCGGCGGTTTCTCTTTGTATTAGTCTCTTCTCCGTCACGAGACGTTCCTTTCGTCCGTTTGGACGAGGAACGCAGCTCAACTAGATCAATGGCTTGCCTGAGCTTCCCAAGCTGAATGTCGTGGGTTCGATTCCCATCGCCCGCTCCACCTTTGGAGGGCGACAGACTCTCTGAGACTCGATCCCACTGAAATGCCTAGCCAATTTCGCCCCGGCGACATCGTCTTTGGATCAGAACGACATCACTTCGAGATAGGCCGTCCTTGCGCGACAGGATCCTGAGATCGCAGGATCTTGAGATCGTTAGGAGACCGCAAGTGAGCCCCTTCCCTTCTGAATTGCGCTTCTGCAATGGCATGGTGAGCGGACCTTCGCTTTGTCCGTTGAACGCTACATTCTGACCCGGTGCTGACTTTCAGGGTCGGAGCGATCCGATGGCTGTGCAGGAACTGAAGCTTCGGCCACACGTCTCTGTGGCCGATCCCTTCTCGGATTAGCCTTGGTTCTGATGCGCCGCCCGCCCCAAGGCCGTGACCTATCCGTTGGCTTCGGCTACTCGACCAGCTCGATATCTCCGGGCTTCCAGCTCTTGTCGAACCAGGGCTCCAGCGGACCATATAGCCGCAACAGCACATTCCAGCCCTTGCCTGGCATGGTCTGGACCCAATTCCTCTCCTGCCCGGCCGGGGCCTTGGGAGCGAACCAGACCGTCGCGGAGCCGTCCGGATCGGTCTTGAGACCGGGCTGCGTGCTGTCCACGCCGGCGAGCTTCTGATCAGTCTCCAACAGCGAGCGGGTCTGATTGTCATAGACGACGAAGGACCAGAACTCCTTGGCCGGGATCGGCCCCGGCAGCCGGACCTTGTAGGTCTTGACCCCGTCGAAATAGCGTCCCGTCGCGTCGCGGAACGTGGCCGCATAGGCGGAGCCCGACCCAACCCGCGCCATGGCCATCGCCGGAGTGATGCCGGTGGCGTAGTAGAAGAACATCGACTTCGCATCGAGCAGACGCTCGGCCCCCTCCTGGAACAGATAGCTGCCCCCGACGAAGGCCGTGACCCACTGGCGATCCGGATAGAACTTCGCCTGCTGGTCGCGCGAGGCGAACAGGAACGATCGCCCCGTGGCGTTGCCGACAGCGACTGCATCGGTCAGGATGCCCTTCATCCGGGCATCGGGCGCGAAGCGATGTCCTTTCCTGATGCCGATCGCAGCGAAGAGCCCGACCTGATCGGGATCGAGAAAATCGGCGGGCTCGGTCTGCACGACCTCGTTCAACTCCTCGTAGAAGCGGAATGTGTTGGCACTGATCGTGTTGAACTTCACCCCGGAGGTGTTGATGAACTGCGCTTTCGCGGGCTCCCCGCTTTCCGACGTCGCATAGAGCGGAAACACGTTGGCGCCGGCTTCGACGTGTTGAACCGCCGCCGCGATGTCGCCGCCCTTCACGAACGCCCGGAAGAACACGAGCAGGGTGTTGGTGCGCGGCCTGGCAATGAAATAGCCGTCCGATGGCAGATCGCCGGTGTAGCCGGGCGGAACGTAGAGATACTCTCCACCCCGGCCGCCGTCAGGCCCGGTCACTCCGATGTCCTTCACCCAGCGGAAATAGGCATCGTCAACCGTCCCCAAGACGCCCGTCGGCACCTGGAGCACCATCGGGCCATTCCGGAGGTCGAGACAGGTGAAGCCGTAGACGGTGGTCGTGTTGGGGGTCAGGAAGAGGGAGCGGGCATCCATGAGGTCTTCGGTGATGCCGAACGCCTGGTTCCGCTTGACCCCGGCTTGCTCGATGCCGTTGCAGAGGGCGCGCACGGAGGTTGCCGGCATGCCGGTCAGGAACGCCTCGACCCCGCGGGAGAAATCAAGCTGATCATAGACGCGCCTGACGGTGTCCTCGTCAGGGACGCCGTTGCGGAACCGGAGGGGGCCGATCCGCGTCTCGACGCTGTCCGGCGTGGTGATCCAGGCGGGGACGTCGGCCGAGTATGTGGGGGACGGGCCGTAGGCCAAGGCTGGTCCGACGGACAGGGGCAGCACACTGGCGGCAGCGGACAGCAGGAAGGAACGGATCACGCAGCGGCTTGTCATGGCGGCTCTCCTCCGATCGATTGGGCGGGGCGTTCCGGCAGAGCCCCGCCGTTGGCGATCGCTTCCGCGACCGTGTGCTCAGAAGTCGTCGTTCGGCCCGTCCGCGCAGCGGTAGCCGACAAAGCACTGGGCCGTGTCGTCACTCGGCACCCAGGCGGGCTGCGGGTATTGATCGACCTGGCAGTATCGGGCATCCCGCACGAAGCGGCCATATGTGTATTGGCCCGTGCTCAAGACGACCGCACCACGGTCATTGACCAGTGCGCGGTCGGCCGAGCACGGCCGGCCCGTGGTCGAGGGGCCGACCTGCGCCAGGGCACCTGTCGTCAGGAAGGTCAACGTAAGAACAGCAATCAGTCGTGTCATGGCGGCGTCTCCATGTGCTTGTTTGCGATCGGGGCGCTGCGGGATGGCGCCCCGCCATCGCTACTCGTTGCTCGCCCGCACGAACCGGGGCATGGCTTCCAGCGACTGCCTGGTCGCGTTCGGCAGCATGATCTCGCCGTCCTTCAGGGTGAACTGGCTGACGGGCACCGCCGTCAGGTGCTCCCCGAGGTCGAGGAAGCCGCCGGTTCCGACGATGGCGTAGGTTGCCACCTTGTCGGGTGCCACGATCAGATCCGTGACATGGCCGACGCGCTCACCCCTGTCGTTGTAGATCTCGCGCCCGAGGATCTGGTTCTTGACGCTGTAGCCGCTGTAGAGCGTCCGCACGTCCACGATCGCGACGCCGACTGTCGAGGAGCCCGCGACAGGGCCTGGTCCGGCACTGCCGGTCTCTGCCGGGATGCCGGCGCTGGTCGGCACGAGCCTGCTCTGCTCCAAGGCGGCACTGGCCTGCCGATCGCTGGCCCGCTCCACCTTCGGCGGCTCCCAGGTGCCGTTCAGGATCGACGGAGAGGTCTCCTTGGGCCAGTAGAGCCGTAGCATCAGGTTCATGTCGCTGGCCGGAGCCGGCAGCCAGTTGGCCTCCTTGCCGGCTCCGGGCGGCTCGCTCTGGAGATAGAGGTCGATTGACCCGTCCGGATTCTGGGCGAGCTGGTTGCGCTGGCTCAGGGTATAGCGGTTGAGGGGATTGGCGACGAAGAAGTAGTTCGCATCGTACATGGTCAGGGACCAGAAGCCGTTGACCGGCGGCAGTCGGCCCTTGTCGAAATGGATCACGTACTTCTCGGACCCGGTCAGCTTCCGGCCCGCCGAGTCGACGCTCGTCGTCGGGTAGACGGCATCCTGCGGCAGGTTCGCGCCCAGCCCGACGGCGGTGACCGTGGCGCGCTTGAGATAGTCCGTTCCATAGCGCCCGAGCGTCGTGGCGACCACCCAACCGTTTTCTAGGGTGCCGACCGTGCGGATGCCCGCCATGATCTCTTCCCAGCCGGCCCGGTGGGCACGCTCGACGCCCTTGGCGATCTCGGGATCGAGCTGGCGCGTGTCGAAGTTACGCCCCGGGGCGATGCCGATCTTCGCCATGCGGGCGAGCATCGGGGCATCCTCCGGCGGGGGCGGATTGTCCTTCATCAACTGCGCCAGCAGGTTGAAGTAGGGGCCGGGCTCCAGGCGGTTGACCTGGGTGCGCACGGCCGTCTTCATGTCGATGGCCGGGTCCACCTTGCCGGGCGGCGGAGTGTAGGGCTTGCCGTAGGCGCTGAGCGGCACAAGCTTGATCTGGTCCTGGATTGCCCAGACCGCCTTGTAGTCTTCCGGCGTGCCCGTCGAGTAGAGGCGGCCGATGAACCAGACCATGTCGGTCGGTGATTTGATCTCCTTCACACCATCTGGCAGCGCACCCTTCCAGCCCGGCCCTGTGATGGCGTAGGTCTGAGGTCCGGTTCCGGTGGTGCGCGTGCCCGGGTCGGCGATGACGTTGGTCCAGGCGGAGAGCATCGGGAACAGGTAGTAGCGCCCGTTCATCTCCGGCAGGGAGAGCACGTAGGGTTCCTGGCCGATGTTGATGAAGCCCGAGGTGTAGAGAGTGTCGGCGTTCGGGGCCGTCACGTCCCGGTAGGCGGCGGTCGGGTATTCGCGCTTGCTGACCAGTTGACCCATCGGGGCGCGCGATCCGCCAGGCTGGTCGACGTTGGTGAAGACGCGCCGGGTCATCTCCATGGTGACGAGCGGATAGCCATAGACATAGGCGTCCTTGGCGATGGCAAAGGCCTCGTGCTCCTTGAGGCTCGTGGCCGACAGGGCCCGGCCGGCCTCGATGGGCTGCGCCCAGGCAGGGACCGTGCCGAGGGAGGTGAGGGCGGTCGCCATCAGGGCCGCCGTGGCGATCCTCGAAAGACGTAAATGGGTCATGAGGCAGGCTCCTCTTGCGCAGGTCGTGGCAACGGCGAGATGACTCGCGGCCTCCACGGGTTCAACCGGCCCACACCCCAACTCGGATCAGTCGGGACTTGGCCGTCTAGGCTTGAAGGGACGGTCGGATTGATGCGCTCACTTGACGACCCAATCCGTCCCTGCGTCGGCGTGCTGATCGCACGGACCTTGCATTCCCCCGTTCAATCCAACCGCACCGGCTCGAGCTTGAGGTTGAGCTTGTTGATCTTGCCGTTGAAGGCGAACGGCACCTGATAGTCGGCGTCGTTGACCCCCGTGCGCAGGTCGGCTCCGATGTCGAACGTCTCATCGACCGGACACAGCAGTGGGATCGTTTTCGGCATCTTCACCGTCGCAACATCATTGCCGTCGACCTTCAACACGCCGGTGCCGCTCTTCGCCAAGCCCGGCCCATCGTAGGTGAAATCGAAGACGATCGTGTGCTTGCCGGCCGACAGCGGCTGCGATCCCTCCGCACGGAATCGGGCGAGCATCAGGCCGTTGTAGTTGAACACCGGCTTGCCCTTGTGCAGGTAAAGTCCAAACCCGCCCCATCGGCCGCCCTGCGTCGCGATCATTCCGTCGCCGCCGTCCGGCACATCGACGTCGGCCGTGATCGTGAACGACCGGTTCAGCACGCTCGGCGCGTCGCTGAGCGGAATGCCGAGGTTCACCCCGCTGTAGGTGAAGTCCGTCTTGCCGGCGGTGGCGCTCGGCCGGGGCGTGATGGCGCGCTGGAACTGCGTGTTGTCCAGCGGCAGGACCTGGTACTTGGCCGCCTCCTCGATGAAGAGGGCCTGGAGCTCCTTGAGCTTGTCCGGCATCTGCGCCGCGAGGTCGTTGGCCTGGGAATAGTCCTTGGTGAGGTCGTAGAGCTCCCACTTGTATTCGTTCACCGGCGGCCGGGGGGTGTTCAGGACCCACGGCGCCACCGGCGGCGTAGTGGCGGCGTACCAGCCGTCGTGATAGAGGCCCCGATTGGCAGTGATCTCGAAATACTGGGTATGGCGGGTCGAGGGCGCGTCGGCGTTCGCCCTGTCCCAGGTATAGGCCATGCTCACGCCTTCGATCGGCTTCTGCGCAATCCCGTCGACGATCTGCGGCGCCTCGATGCCGGCGGCCTCGAGGATGGTTGGCACGACGTCAATGACGTGATGGAACTGGCTCCGGATGCCGCCGGCATCCTTGCTGCGGGACGGCCAGGCGATCGCCATGCCCTGCCGCGTGCCGCCGAAGTGCGAGGCGATTTCCTTCGTCCATTTGAATGGCGTGTCGAACGCCCAGGCCCATTGGACCGCCATATGCGGATAGGTCGTCGCGGAGCCCCATTGATCGTAGTACTTGAGCTGCTCCGCGACCGGAACATCGAGGATGCCGTTGAAGGCTGTGTACTGGTTGGGCGTCCCGCGCGTGGTTCCTTCGGGGCTCGTCCCGTTGTCCCCGAAGATGTAGATCACCAGCGTGTTGTCGAGCTTGCCGAGATCATCGATGGCCTGGATCACACGACCAATCTCATAGTCGGCGTAGGCCGAATAGCCCGCGAAGACCTCCGCCTGCCGGGCAAACAGCTTCTTCTCGTCCGCCGACAGCGTGTCCCACTTCGGCAGGGCATCGGGCCAGGGGGTGAGCTGGGCGTTCTCGGGAATGACGCCCAGCCGCTTCTGGTTTGCGAAGATTTGCTCGCGCAGCGCATACCAGCCCATGTCGAACTTGCCCTTGAACTTGTCGATCCACTCGGCCTTGGGCTGGTGCGGGTCATGAGCGGCACCGGGCGCATAGTACAGGAAGAACGGCATCTCCGGCGCGACGGCGTTCAGGCCGTTGAGGTACTTGATCGCCTCGTCGGCCATGTCGGTGGTGAGATTGTAGTCGGGCTTGCCGACCCACGGAAAGATCTGGGTGTGGTCCTTGAAGAGGAACGGCTCCCATTGATCCGACTCGCCGCCCATGAAGCCATAGAAGTAGTCGAACCCCATCCCGGACGGCCATTGGTCGAAGGGACCGGCTATGCTGTACTGGAAGGCGGGCGTGTTGTGGTTCTTGCCGAACCACGAGGTTGCATAGCCGTTGTCCCGCCGGATCGTGCCGATGGTCGCGCTCTCCGGCCCGATGATCGAGTTGTAGCCGGGGTATCCCGTCGACAGCTCCGTCACGATGCCGAACCCCACCGAGTGATGGTTGCGCCCGGTGATCAGCGCCGCCCGCGTCGGCGAGCACAGGGCCGTCGAGTTGAATTGGGTGTAGCGCAAGCCGCCATTGGCGATCCGGTCGAGCGCCGGCGTGGGGATCACGCCGCCGAAGGTGCCGGAAACCCCGTAGCCCTGGTTGTCGGTGAGGACGAGGAGCACGTTGGGCGCGCCCTTCGGCGGCACGACGCGGGGCGGCCACCAGGGCTTGGAGTCTTTCGCCGATTCCCTGATCGTACCGCCGAACCGCGGCGGCGGGGGCGGCAATTGCCGGCCGTCGATCGTGGTGGTCGCGTCCGGCGAACCGGAGGTTCCGGTGGTCTGCTGGGCCTGGGCGGCCGAGATCGTCAGGACGCTGGCGGTGGTCAGGGCAAGGGCAAGTGACATCGCTTTCATGGCGTGATCCCCTCGAGGGCGCCGACGCCCGACTCACGCCATTGCAGCGGACAGACCCGCTGCCGGATGGTGCGACGTCCTGGCTGATCGCCAGTATCGCCCGAGGAGACCCGGCTGTCCCGCCATCAGGGCCAATCCTGAAAGTGATGGGGGCAAACCCTGATTTGTGGCATCGGCACTGACCCGCCGGGCCGGAAACGCACCTCAACGGGAGCGTCTCCAGCTATCGGGCGAACGGATCTAAGCCCTGACCGGGCACCTGGGAATGCCTTGGTTGGCACGCCAACCTAGGCGAACGGCGGAATCCTCTCCTGACCTTTCAGGGCCTGTCCCCGCCAGTTTCAGGGTTTTGCCCAGGTGGATTCGGCATCCGGTAGGTATATCCTGCATGAGGGTCAGGGCGGGGCTGGCATCCTCATTCGGGAGACATCTCGATGCGCCGTCACCTTTGCCTCGTCACCCTTGGTACGCTGATCGCCTCAACTCCCGCTCTGTCGCAGGACAGCAACCGACCGTTCACGCCCTCGGGAGAGATCCAGATCCCGTCCGGTGCAGCGATCGATCGGATGCTCGACAGCACCACCGTGCCTGCGCCGAGCAAGGAATTCTCGACCAATGACGCCAAGGCGATCCAGCAGATGGATCAAAGGGCCAAGCGCATCGATCAGGAGGTCAAGCAGGGCATCTGCACGGACTGCTGATCGACTGCCGCGTCAATTGTGACGGAGCTGGGATCATGCGATGGCTGAACCGCCTCCTGCAACGCCTGATCATCCTCGGGCTGGGCGTCTTCTCCGTCTGGCTCATTGTTTTCGTCGTCTTCGATACCGCCGACCGAAGGCTGCCCTGGATCCTGGCCGTGGGCTTCACCTATGCCATCGCCGCCTACGTGATTCTCCCATGGGTCATCCGCATGGGACTCAAGCTCCTCCATCGCAAACGGGTGCCCAGCTTCACGACGACCGGCGATGGGCTGCCGGGTGATCCGGTCAACGTGGCGCTCGTGGGAACCCTCGCGCAGCTTCGCGCGGCCTTTGCGGCGCTTGGCTGGTCGGAGGCCGACCGATTGGGCCTGGTCAGCTCCTGGGGCATGATCCGGGCCTTCGTGTTCGACTCGCCCTATCCGTCGGCTCCGTTCAGCACCCTTTATCTGTTCGGACGCGGTCAGGATGTCGGGTTTCAGAAGGCCATCGGCGACAGTCCCCGCAAGCGCCATCACATCCGGTTCTGGTCCTTGAGCATCGTGCAGGCCGAGAGCACGTGGGCCGGGGGGGCGGCAGGCTTCTGGCTCAACACCGATCGTCCACCCGAGGACGAACGGGTGCTCTGGATTGGGGCGGGCACGAGGGATACGGGTTTGTCCCTGACCCATCTCACCTTCCAGGTCACCCACGCCACGGATTCGGACACGAATGTCGAGCGTGATTTCATCATCGCCGAGCTGGAGACCATCGGGTCCATCACGGACGTGAAGGTGTATCAGGCCGGTCAACGTCTCGCCACGGAGCATGTCAACCACTATAGGTCCGATGGACGGGTGACCTTGGCGAGCCTTGTGGTCCGCGCCACTTGATGCGCGCTCCCATCACGCATGCTTGACCGGGTGAGGCATCGGCTCGCCAGATCCGGGCATCCCTGGCACCAACCAAGGTGCCAACTCAACTGACGGCGGTCATGCATGCGGACGGCACCCCGGACCTTAGCCGGAGGAGCTATGGTCCCAGGTCTGCGGCGCTAGCCGCAGTCACCATGCCCGCGAAGCAACACTGGCTGCCAAACATCCAGGTTCTCCCCGCGGTTACTGATTCCTGCCTTGACGGTAGGCAGGGCCTCCGCTGCCATGGGGTGCCTCGGAGACACGGGACATGGCAATCCAAGGGGGAATGATGCGCTACCTTCCGCACTGGCTGTCGTGTGGCGTCCTGGCTTCGGCCGGACTTCTCGGTGGCGGCCTAGATCCCGCGCTCGCGGCCGACTTGGGCCCTCCTCCGGCTCCCGTGATCGAGGCGCCCGCCATGCCCTCGTGGAGCTACCGTGTCACGCCCTATGGCTGGCTCACGGCGCTCAACGGCACCCAGACGGTGCGCGGGCGCTCCGTGAAGGTGAATGCAAGCTTCGCCGACATCGTCGAGGAGAGCGACACGCTCGTGGCCCTGATGGGCGATGTCGAGGCCCGCAACGGCCCATTCGCCCTGATGGCCAACGTGGTCTGGAGCAAGATCGGGGTCGAGCGCAGCAATGTCAGGAGCCGTGCTCTGGCTCCGGGCGTGACGGGCAGCCTCGGCACATCCCTCGGCCTCGACATCGAAATGGCCATCGCGGAGGTCGGGGCAGCCTACGAGGTCGCCCGCTTCGGCGCGCTCGCCGTCGACGTGCTTGGCGGCGCCCGCTACTGGTACCAGGAGGCAGACCTGTCGCTCGATGTCACGGCTGCGGTGCAGGTCGGCGACCTTGAGGTGGCCGGAGCCCGGGCCTTCGCCCGCTCCGGTTCCGTCGACTGGCTCGACCCGCTGATCGGCGCGCGGGTGCGCTACACGGTGGCGCCCGGGCACGAACTGTGGCTGCGCGGCGACATCGGCGGCTTCGGGGTCGGCAGCGACTTCTCCTGGCAGGCGATCGGCGCCTACGGGTTCGAGCTCGGCACCTACCAGGGCATCACGTTCTCGGGTGTGGTCGGCTACCGGGCGCTGTACGTGGATTATGTCCAGGGCGAGGGCCGGCAGCGCTACGAGTTCGGCATGCTCCAGCACGGACCCGTCATCGGCATCAGCGCCAAGTTCTGAATGGGTCGGCTCGACGCATGAGATCGGCTTGCGTCAACAGCGTCTTGCATTCGTGACGGCCTGCGCGGCCTCATTGGCCCAGGCAGCCGCGACTGGCGAAGAGAGTGGCGTCCACTCGCGTGAACCGACGTTGCGCCGACGATATCGGCAGGGTTATCGTGACGTTGTTGGCTGACGGACCAAGCGGAGGAGCAAGCTGGATCGGATTGAAGGCATTCCTCGGCTCGTAGGTCGACCCGACGGGATACGACGGGGTCAGGCGGTAGAGGCTGCGCGGTCTCACTCCCAGGACGAGGGGACCACTATCCTGCACCTGTTGACGGCGCGCTTGGGCATCGACATCCGCAGGGATGATCATGGATGCGATAGCCGCAAAGGCAACGAAAGCGGATGTGCGGTGCATGCATA
The DNA here is from genome assembly GCF_013307435.2 of Microvirga terrae. Taxonomy (NCBI): domain Bacteria; kingdom Pseudomonadati; phylum Pseudomonadota; class Alphaproteobacteria; order Hyphomicrobiales; family Methylobacteriaceae; genus Microvirga; species Microvirga terrae. The sequence goes on along the minus strand of NZ_CP102845.1, from coordinate 4,533,806 downwards.
CTCCTCCTCGAAACGGATATGCGTCCGCCCTGGATTAAGACGTTGGCGCGATCGAGGGCATGATCAGCCCTCCACGATCTTGTTCTTGATGGCGTAGCGGATCAGGGCGGCGGTGGTGTCGAGGTTGAGCTTGCGCAGGGCCAGGGCGCGATGGGTCTCGACCGTCTTGGTGCTGACGCTGAGGATGTCGGCGATCTGCTTGTTGGTCTTGCCCTCGGCGATCAGTTGCACCACCGCCTTCTCACGCGAGCTCAGCACAGACCGCTTCGTGCAGCCCTTCGACAGGTAGGTCTCGAGCAGGGCCTCGGAGACCTTGCCGGTGAAGAACGGCTTGTGCGCCGCCAGGCTCTCCACGGCGGACACGAGGAACTGCTTCGCGTCCGACTTGAGCAGGAACCCACGCGCTCCCGCCTCGAGCACGTCCCGCATCAGGCTGTCGGTGTCGTGCATGGTGAAGATCAGCACCTCCACGCCGGGAACACGGCTGCGGATCTGCCGCGTGGCCTCGACTCCATTCACCAGCGGCAGGCCATAGTCGAGGATGACGATGTCAGGTCGCAAGGCTGTCGCCTGGTCGACGGCCTCCTTGCCGTCCCGCGCCTCACCGACCACCTCCCAGCCCTCATGCCCTTCCAGGATGGTGCGGACGCCGGAGCGGACCACGTCGTGATCGTCGGCGATCAGGATGCGCGTCATCATGCAACCTCCTTCGGCGGAGGCCCGGCTCGTCCGGCGGGCTCGAACCCAAGGCAGGATACACCTACCGGCCGTCGGCCTCACCTGAGCAATACCCTGAATCTGCTGGATGCAAACCCTGAAACATCAGGAGGGAGCCTCGCCGTCGAGCCTTGTCGCGCTGGGCAGCCAGGGATCGAGCATGCGCCGGGCCTGGCTCAGCGCCCGTCCCGCCACCGTGATCGGAACGACCGCAACGACCGACGTGCCGCTATAGCCGGACCGGATCCGGAGGTCGCCGCCGAACTGCTCCAGGCGGGCCCGCATCCCGGCAATACCGACGCCGAGCCGGATGGGCCCGGTGGGCCGATCCGGGCCCGCCATGCCATGTCCGTTGTCGCGGATGCGGATGACCAAGCGTCCGGACCGGATCCGGGCATCCACCGACACGCGGGAGGCCCCGGCATGACGATGCACGTTGGTGAGCGCCTCCTGCACCACCCGCAGGATGGCGCGCTGGAGATCCGCCGGGGTCTCGTCGACCTCCTCCGGGATCCGGATGCGGGCGACGAGCCCCGTGCGGCCGGCAAAGCCTTCGGCGAAGTCCCGCAGGGTCGCCTGGAGGCCATCCTTGGCGAGATTCGGCGGATGCAGCAGATACGTGAAGACCCGCAGTTCCCGCAGCGCCTCGCTCTGGAGGTTCTCGACCTCCGCCAAGGCCTTGCGGGCCGCCGGGATCTGCGAGACCACTCCCTCCAGGCCAGCAAGCCCGAGGTTTGCCGCCACAAGGTGCTGGGCCGTCGAGTCATGCAGTTCGCGGGCGATCCGTTGTCGCTCGTCCTCCTGAAGAGCAAGCAACTGGCCGGACAGCTCGTTGACCTGCCTTTTCGCCCCCGAGACCTGGTCGGACAGCGTCCGGAGGGGCTGCTCGACCTGGCGGGCCGTGAACCAGGCCGCAATCCCTCCAGCTAGCAGGAGCAGGGCCGCGGGGCCGGCCATCCGCCACAAGGCGGCGGTAATCGGCGCATTGAGATCCGCCTGCGGCACCGAGACGATGGTCGTCCAATTCGTCGCCCCCGACCGGCGGAAGGCAACAAGGACCGGAACCCCACGGTCGTCGGTGGCTTCAACGGTTCCCGTGACCGTGTTGTCTGGACCTGCATCGGCGAGGCGGGAGGCGAGTGCTGCGGGAACCGGCAGATCGGATCCCTTGTGGCCGTCCCTGTCGGCGACGATCGGCTGGAACTTGCGGTCGTAGAGGCCCTTGACCCAGGCAACCGGTACCGCTTGATCATCAAGGATTGTCCCTAGACGCGCCTCCGCCAGCGCAATGCTGAGGTGACCGCTCATCCGCCTGTCCGGACCATCGAGCCGAAGGCTGAGGGCCACGACGATGCGGCCCTTCAAGGGGGCCAGCATCCGGCCGGACACGGACCACCGGCGATCCCGGATTCGGTCGAGTTGCTCTTGGTAATTCGGGAAGTCCACATGCCGCGGGAGCGGCGATCCGAATGGTCGGAGAGTATTGGCGACCTGCCGCTCGAGATCGTTCAGGACCAGCCAGGAGCCTTCCGGAACGGGGGTGGCCCTGAGCTGATCGTAAAAGGCCTTGATGTCCCCCGAGAGGAGCGCCGGAGATTTGGACAAGCCCTTCAGCAGGTAGTTGACCGCGGCCACTTCCTGATCGAAGCCGAAGGAGAGCGCCTTGGCGGCCTCTTGCGCGCGATGCTCGATCGCATGTCGCTCGTCCGCCGCGTGCGAGATCAACAGAGCCGCGGCGACGAGACATGCCGCAACGGTGATGGCCATGAAGGTCAAGGCAAGCCGGCCCCGCAGGCGGGGCACGAAGCCCTGGGGAGTTAGTGCAACCATCGGGGTGGTGCCATCAGCCATGCCGGCGCTCTTCGGCCGCAAGGACAACGCAACGGGACCGGCGGTCGCGACGCAAGCCGCGGTCCGGTTGCACAGGTTAAACCCTGACCGGCGTGCTGTCGATCCGGTCCGGCAACTCCCTGTATGCTAAATCAGGGTCTGCCGCCGTCAGTTTCAGGGAGGACCCCAATAGACCTGTATCGGCGTTCGAGACGACACTTCCGGTTCGCCAGGATGGGAACACAGCCCATGTCGCAGGTCACACTTCGGCATCTCCACGACCGCAGGCCAGAGGGCCCGCCCGATGCAGGCATGCTTCGGATGCCGGGCGGCACGTTCCGCATGGGATCGGACCTCCACTATCCGGAGGAGGCCCCGTCCCACCGTGTCATGGTCGACGGCTTCTTGATCGATCCGACGCCCGTTACGAACCGGCAGTTCTGTGACTTCGTTCGCGCGACGGGTTACGTCACGTTCGCCGAGCGGCAGCCGGACCCGAAGGATTATCCGAAGGCCCTGCCGCATCTGCTCAAGCCCGGCTCGCTCGTGTTCAGCCCGCCGGATTATCCGGTGGACCTGCGGGATTGGCGGCAGTGGTGGGCCTATGTCTTCGGCGCCAACTGGCGCCGCCCGCACGGGCCCGGCTCCTCGATCAAGGGCCTGGAGGACCATCCGGTCGTGCATGTGGCCTATGACGACGCCGAGGCCTATGCCGCCTGGGCCGGCAAGAGCCTGCCCACGGAAGCCGAATGGGAATTCGCGGCCCGCGGAGGCTTGGACCAGGCGGAGTTCGCCTGGGGCGACGAGTTCACGCCGGGCGGCCGCCACATGGCCAACACCTGGCAGGGGCAGTTCCCGTTCCAGAGCAAGAAGGAGGATGGCTACGAGCGGACATCGCCGGTCATGACCTACGAGCCGAACGGCTACGGCCTCTACGACATGATCGGCAACGTCTGGGAGTGGACGTCCGACTTCTATGTGCCGAAGCACACGGCCGACGCTCCGAAGGCCTGCTGCATCCCCGAGAACCCGCGCGGTGCACGTGCGGACCAGAGCTACGATCCTTGTCAACCGGAGACACGCATTCCCCGCAAGGTCGTCAAAGGGGGCTCGCATCTGTGTGCCCCGAGCTACTGCCGCCGCTACCGCCCGGCAGCACGCCACCCGCAGCCGATCGACAGCTCCATGAGCCATGTCGGCTTCCGGTGCATCATCAGAGAGAGAGGAGCAACCCATGAGCAGTGACCGTGCGTCCTCACGACCTTCAGGCAGGAAGAGCAGTGTCTGTCCGATGAAGACGAAGGCCGCGTTGATCGGGGCGACGGCCCTGATCGCGGCGGCGGTTGCGGGTCCGGTCATCGCGCAGGCCCCGCAGCAGAAGCCCAACATCCTGTTCATCATGGGCGACGACATCGGCTGGATGCAGCCCGGCATCTACCACCAGGGCCTGATGGTCGGCGAAACGCCGAACATCGATCGCATCGGCCGGGAGGGTGCGAAGTTCATGACCTATTACGCCGAGCAGAGCTGCACGGCAGGTCGCAACGCCTTCTTCACCGGCATGCATCCGCTCAGGACCGGCATGATCCCGCCGCAACTGCCAGGCAGCCCGTCCTATCTGCGCCCCGGCACGCCGGCGATCGCCAAGTTCCTGCTCGACCTCGGCTACAATACCGGCGAGTTCGGCAAGAACCACCTCGGCGACCACACCGATGCGCTGCCGACCGCACATGGGTTCCAGGAGTTCTGGGGCTACCTCTATCACCTCGACGCCATGCAGGGCGTGAGCTTCCCCGACATCAACAAGACGCCGACCGAGCAGACGGTTGCACCGGTCTGCCGCAGCTCGCCGATCCCCGGCCTGCCCCTGGATCCGGCGGCGGTCGATCCCTTGACCACCCCGTGCCTGACGCCGCCGCGTCCGGTGATGTGGTGCAGGTCGTCCGACGGCACCGCGGCAAACCAGACCTGCAAGGACGAAGGTCCGCTGACGCTCGAGCGTTCGAAGGGCGTGGACGAGGAGATCTCGGCCAAGGTCATCGACTTCCTCGACCGCAACGACCCCGAGAAGACCAAGAAGCCGTTCTTCGTCTGGTACAACCCCGCGCGCATGCATGTCACGACCGTGCTGCCGGACAAGTACATGGCGATGGTGGGCGAGCCCGGCGGCAAGGACTGGGGCGTCAATGAAGCTGGCATGAAGCAGATGGACGACAACATCGGCTACGTGTTGAAGAAGCTCGAGGAGATGGGCGAACTCGACAACACGATCGTCGTGTTCACCACCGACAACGGTGCCGAGACGATCACCTTCCCCGACGGCGGAACCACCCCCTTCAAGGGCGGCAAACTGTCGACCTGGGAGGGCGGCATGCGCGCCCCGCTGGTTGTGCGCTGGCCGGGACACATCCAGCCGGGAACGGTCAAGAACGACATCTTCGCGTCCCTCGACTGGCTGCCCACGCTCGTCGACATCGCCGGCGGCCCCAAGGGCAACGAGTTGAAGGCGCGGATCGAGCGGGGCGAGTATCCCGGGATCGTCAAGACGACCCTCGATGGCGTCAACCAGCGAGCCTACCTGGAAGGCCAATCGGACAAGTCCTCCCGCGACACTTTCTTCTACTACTCGGGCAAGGATCCGTCCGCGGTGCGCTACAAGAACTGGAAGATCTACTTCGCGATGGTGTCCGATGCGCCCACCGGGTTCCTTGCCGGGGTCCTTCCCTATCACTGGAGCCAAGTCGTCAACATCAAGCGAGATCCCTTCGAGACATCAATCGGGCAGCAGGCGAAGTCGCTCTTCGGCATGGCCGGCGCACTCGCAGGACCGGCCACAGCGTACGTCTACGACTGGAACCTCCTGCCGATCGGCCAAGCACTCTGGCTGAGGGAGCTCGAAACCTACAGGAAATTCCCGCCGATGCAGGATCCCGCGAGCTACAATCTCGAGCAGGTGATGGAGCAGCTCAAGAAGCCACCAGCGACCCCGGGTCAGTGACCCGAGCTGAAGCAGAAACACGCACTGGAACACACAAAATCAGCGGGCACCGCTCTAACCCGATGCCCGCCGATTGAAGGCCAGCAAGACCCATCACAGGTTCTCATCCACACCGACAGTTTGGTGCGTCGGACGCTGACGAAAGGGAGTTCTCGCCATGTTCAGCAAGCACGTCGCCTGTCTCATCCTGGTCACCGGCGGCCTCGGCACGATGACGATCAGCGCTCCCGCGCAGGACGCGGGCGCCAAGCCGCCGATGCCGACGAAAGCCATCGGTCGGGTCACGCCCACCGGCCCGGTGCCGTCGCTTGCCGTTCTCAACGCCGCGGGCGCCAAGCTCGAGGGCAACCGGCTGACCCTGACGGGCGTATCGCCGAGTTCGATCGTGTTCGCCGATCGCCCGGTGCGGGCGGCCGGTCACGTCATGACCCAGCAGTTCATCATGCAGTGGGACGAGGGCAAGGACAGCTTCGCCAAGGATCCGCCCAACGCCACCGTGTCGGTCCTGGGCGGCGACGGCTCGCAGGTGAGCGATGCCGTGGTGACCCTGAAGGCGCCCAAGCTCGAGGGCGGCACCCTCACCTTCGACGTGGCGGTGCTGGAGGGCAATCTGAACGGGGCGAGCGGACCGGCGGCCCTGTTCATCGATCACTTTGGTGGCTTCGGCGGTGGCTTCGGCGGGTTCCATGGTGGGTTCGCCGGCGGCGGCTTCCGCGGCGGCGGGGTGGATCGTTTCGGCGGTGACCGCTTCGGCTATGCGCGTGTCGGCGACGTCAACGTCGTGCATGGCACCTACTGGCATGCCCCGGTCTATCATGGTGCTTGGTACGGGGCCGGCGCCACGGCGGCCGGCATTGCCGCAGGGACCGCCATGGGAGCCGCCGAGGCGGCCTATCCGGACATTGGATACGGCGGTGGCGGCCTGTGCGGGTACTACCCGTATGGGCCTTGCTACTGAACGGAGTGCGTTTCGAGGTGAGTGAACCGGCGCGAATGTGCGGGAGACCGTTCGCTCACCCAATCCCTTTAAGTTGGAGCCTCAGAGATATGAAAGCCCATGCGAAGCTCGGTTTCGGACTGGCCACGTTGCTTGCCTCCGCGACGGTCACCGGCGCGCCGGCGGTCGCGCAGCAGCAAAAGCCTAACATCCTTGTCATCATGGCCGACGACATCGGCTACTGGAACATCAGCGCCTACAATCGCGGCATGATGGGCTACCGCACGCCCAACATCGACCGCATCGCCAATGAGGGTGCGATCTTCACCGACTACTACGGCCAGCAATCCTGTACGGCGGGGCGTGCCGCCTTCATCACCGGCCAGAGCCCCTTGCGGACCGGGCTCCTGAAAGTCGGATTGCCTGCCGCGAAGGAGGGCCTGTCGGAAAAGGATCCGACTATTGCCGAACTGCTCAAGCCGCAGGGCTACGTGACCGCGCAATTCGGCAAGAACCATCTCGGGGACCGCAACGAGTTCCTGCCGACGGTGCACGGCTTCGACGAATTCTTCGGCAACCTCTACCATCTCAATGCGGAGGATGAGCCCGAGCATCCGGATTATCCGAAAGACCCCGCTTTCAGAGCGATGTTCGGACCGCGCGGCGTGTTGCGCTGCCGTGCCACCGCGACCGACACGCCGGGCAGCGATTCCCGCTTCGGCCCATGGGGCAAGCAGACCTGCGAGGACACTGGCCCTCTCACCAAGAAGCGCATGGAGACGATCGACGAGGAATTCCTCAATGCGTCACTCGACTTCATCGACCGGGCGAACCGGGACCGGAAGCCGTTCTTCGTCTGGCTCAACCCGAGCCGCATGCACATCTGGACCCGGCTCAAGCCTGAGTCGCAGGGCAAGACTGGTCTCGGCATCTACCCGGACGGCATGGCGGAGCACGATGGGCAGGTCGGGCAGGTTCTAAAGAAGCTGGACGACCTCGGCATCGCCGACAACACGATCGTGATCTACACCACCGACAACGGGGCGGAGGTGTTCTCATGGCCGGACGGCGGCACGACGCCGTTCCGTGGCGAGAAGAACACCAACTGGGAGGGCGGCTATCGCGTTCCGGCCATCGTGCGATGGCCCGGCACGGTGCCGCCGCGCAGCGAAGTCAACGAGATCGTCTCTGCCGAGGATTGGACGACAACGCTTGTGGCCGCCGCCGGCGAGCCGGACATCAAGAGCAAGCTGCTGCAAGGCTACGATGCGGCCGGCAAGACCTTCAAGGTTCACCTGGACGGCTACGACCAGCGCGACCTGCTCGGACGCAAGGGACCGAGCAAGCGCCGCGAGTTCTTCTACTGGACCGATGACGGCAATCTCGCCGGCCTCCGCTATGACCAATGGAAGGCCGTGTTCCTGGAGCAGAAGGCGCATGGTCTTGATGTGTGGGCGCAGCCGATGATCGAACTGCGGCTGCCGATGCTCTTCAATCTTCGCTCCGATCCCTTCGAGCGCGCCCAGAACGAGTCCGGCGACTACGTCCGTTGGTTCATCGAGCATGCCTTCGTGGTTGTCCCGGCCCAGGCGATCGTCGGCCAGCATCTGGCGAGCTTCCAGCAGTTTCCGCCTCGCCAGCGACCTGGGTCCTTCTCGGTCGAGCAGGCCATGGAGAAGCTCAGGAATCCACCATCCAGCAATTAGCTGCGTCATCGCGGATAGGAATGGAGACGACATGAAACCGATCAATCCTCCCTCCGGCATCAACCGTCGCCTCATGCTCTCGTCCCTGGCGCTGCTGCCGGCCCTGTCCGGGCTCTCCCGTCCCATCCCGGCGGCGGCGCAGACGTCAACCGAAGGTGGCCCGCTGCCGTCGTGGAACGACGGGGCGGCGAAGCGTGCCATCCTCACCTTCGTGCGCGCCACCACCGACCCGTCGAACCCAGGCTTCGTCCGGCCGGAGGATCGCATCGCCGCCTTCGACCAGGACGGCACGCTGTGGGTGGAGCACCCGATGTACACCCAGGTGGTCTATTGCCTGGAGCGCGTTCCTGCCGTGGTGGAGAAACAGCCTGAACTCAGGGACGTCGAGCCCTTCAAGACCGTGCTCTCGGGTGATCGCGAGGCCATGGCGCGCCTCCCGATGGCGGACCTCGAACGGATCCTTGCCGCGACGCTGACAGGCATGTCGGTCGAGGAGTTCACCACCGAGGTACAGAGGTGGCTCGCTGCGGCGCGGGACCCGCGCTGGAAACGTCCTTACACGGAGCTCGCCTACCAGCCCATGCTCGAGGTGCTGCGCCACCTGCGCGACAACGGCTACAGGACCTACATCGTCACCGGCGGCGGCCAGGATTTCGTGCGCGTTTATGCGCAGCAGGTCTACGGGATCCCGCCCGAGCAGGTGGTCGGCACCGCCGGCGGAACGAAGTTCGGCTATGACACGGACGGCAAGCCGTTTCTGACAAAGGAGCCGAAGCTGCTCCTGAACAACAACGACGCCGGCAAGCCGGAGGGGATTCACCTGATGATCGGCCGGCGGCCCAATGCCGCCTTCGGCAACTCGGTCGGTGATCGGGAAATGCTGGAGTGGGTCGGTGCCGGCGATGGAGTGCGGCTGAAGATGCTGGTGCTCCACGACGACGCCACCCGCGAATACGCCTACGGCCCGGCGCAGGGCCTGCCCGACAGCAAGGTCGGCACCTTCTCCCCGGGCCTCTACGACGAGGCGGGGAAGGACGGCTGGACGGTGATCAGCATGAAGAACGACTGGAAGCGCATTTTCGCGTTCGAGTAGCCACTGCCGGATCGCGGCGCCAGGCTGCGGCAAGGAGCAAGGCCGGGGCAAGACGCAAGGAGCGAATCCTGATCGCCTCAAGGGAGGAGCAGCATGCACCGATTCACACGCCAATCGCGGGCCGCACTGCCATTCGGCTCGTGCGACGCGGCTCTGACACTGCCGGGCGCCGCAGCTGTGGCCCAGCAGCCGAAGCCCAGCGTCGTGTTCATCCTCGCCGACACCGTCGGCTCCAGCGATCCGGGCTACGACGGCGGCGGCAGGATGCGCCGAGCGCCGACGCCGCGCATCGATCAGAACTTGGCCGCTCGCTTTTGCGGGAGGCTGTCCGCGTAGACCGAGCCGTTCCCGTCGAGATCCCAGCCACCTGGAGGGTAACAATGCAGATCCCATCGATCCTGACGCTTGGCGCAATCAGCCTGGCCTTGTCCGCATGCCAAACCCCGCAGCAGGCTGTTCAGGACAAGGAAGATCTGCTCGCGGCAGCCGGGTTCACGCTTCAGCCCGCCAATTCCCCGGCACGGATTGCCGCCATGAAAAAGCTTCCGCCGAACAAGTTCGTTCGTCAGACCTCAGGTGGGACGGTGGTCTATGTCTATGCCGATCCTGCCGGGTGTCAGTGCGTCTATTTCGGCAACCAGGCAGCTTGGTCGAGTTACCGTGCCGCCGTCTTTGCCAAGCAACTGGCCGATGAGCAGCAGATGACCGCGATGATGAACCAGGATGCCTTCGACTTCGGGCCGTGGGGGCCCGGTTTCTGGTAAGTCGTTCCTTCCGCTCGCATGCGCAGCCGTTTTGCCGCGAGTGGGGACCGCACGAGCGACCATCGACAATTCGATCATGATCCCGGTCGGTCGGTTCCTTTGCGAGGTAGCTTACCGGGTTTCAACGTAACGCTTCGTTGAAGGAGGATTTGATGACGGTGAGACCTGTCATGCTTCTGATCTTGGCCTACGGAGCCGCGCTCACGGGGTTGATCGTACGACCGACTGCTGCCGCAGCCTTCACCTGCCCGGAGACCGTGACGACCGATGCGCTGAGGAATACGCCCTTGCTGAGCGCCTTACCTTCGGACGCAACGAACCTCACAGCCGACACTCGGGTCGGTGAGCTTGTGGCCGACTTTCGCAAGAATGGAATGAAACCGGCTCTCGTCGTCGACTATCTGGTTGGCGCCTATTGTCCGCTCGTGGCAAACGACGCCACCCTCTCGGACCCGCAGAAGACCGACCGGGTTCGGCGGTTCGCGCGGCAGGTGACGGGGCTCGCCTACGGGCAGTCGGGCCAAGAGGAGTTGGAGGTTCTCCTCGACGTGCCCTTGGTGCCGACGGTACTTAGCCAAGTAGAGCAGGCAGCGGCGGGGGCTGGGATGTCACGGGCTGCATGGATCGAGCGAGCGATCAAGCGACAGTTGGCGGTACCATGATCCAACGATTTCGATTCTGACCTCGCGTGACGCCGCCGTCATGGAAACTGAATGGCACCGGCCAGGGCGCGGAATATCGAGTGGATCCGGAACATGACGTGAGGCGGGCGAGCTGATCGCCATCGACATGGACGGCTGTACGGTCTACCCGGCGTTTCAGTTGGAAAAACCCGACGACAATCCTGCACGTGCGCAAGATCCTCCTGATAACTTCAGAACCTCGCCTGCCTTGGTCATCTTGAAGAGCATCTGCTTGATGCCGTTGCTGCTCCGTCTTCCAGCTCCGGAGGCAGGTTGAGAGGGCGCCGCGCTGGTGTGGGGGGAAGGTGCTCGACAGTGTACGCTTTGGGATCAAGCATGGTGCCGGTCCCCTTTCGGACAATTATTGAGATCAGAGGACTCGGCATGAGCCGTCACGACGAAGACTTCACGGCCGGCTTCACGCCACCGTTCGGAGCAGGTGCTTGCAGCCTTTTGGCCCGCTGGGTCATTGTCGACTGCCATCCAAAGGCACTCGACACCACCAAGGACCGGTAGGCTGCTCACTCCTCCAGCGGACAGGAGGCACCAGATAGGGCCAGGACCGAACTCATGGGCGAGCCGGAGAGACAAGGTGCTTTCCAGGCCTTCACCCACACCAAGGCATAAGGTCACGTCTGGGTCGGGTGTCAGCTTGATCGCACCGCCATGAATCGGACCAAGAGACAGGCGTCATGGCCTGATACATTCCCCTTGTGCCCCTCGGCGGTCAAAGCGGTCCTGTGGATGGCCTTGGGTTCGTTGGTGAGAATATCCCGCACAAGACACACCATCGCCGCTGTAGAGCTTCCCGCGAAGGGACAAGTGAGATGGAAGTGGATGGCTTCACCCGCGGCAGCGCGTGGCAGATCGAGCCCACGGCGCCGGAGATAGGATTCAACGGGAGTGCTGTGTGGATCCATGGCCTCGGCCCAGATGCGCAATGCCTGGGCAGAGCGAGCCGCATAGGTAAGACCGTCATGGGCACACCATTTCAGCGGATCCAGCGAAATCCCTTTTTCGGAAGTCTTTGAATAAGTGAACGGAAGGCCCAGCTTGTCCCGTACATAATCCTTGGCCTCCAGAGGGCCGTCGCCGCAGAAGCTATGAACGAGGAAGCCGCCGGGGGCCTGCGGATCGAGCCGCACGGCAAGAGAGCGGTCCCGGGTGAATGCTTCGGGCCAGGCGCCAGAACCTGTGAGCCAGACACCCCACCGCCGAGTGTGTCGGCGAGGGAGGCGAGGGAGAGGGTACTCATCGCGCCGCCACCCAGCCATAGAGGTAGCCCTCATCACTGAAGCAGGCGACCACGCGCACCCTTGTCAGGGACAGGGGGCTCGTCCTAAAATCGTTGGCGGAAGTTCTACCTAGCTTCTTGACCACATTGCCGCCGTTCCGGGGACCAGCCGGTGCGGCGGTTTTCTTTTGAATCCTTCGTTTGTCCCTTACGAAATGTTCCCTTTGTCCTTGTGGACGAGGAGCGTGGTCTAGCTAGATCCTAGCTAGATCAATGACTTGCAAGCGCTTCCCAAGCTGAATGTCGTGGGTTCGATTCCCATCGCCTGCTCCAAATAAAGCCCTGCATTTGCAGAGCTTTTCGTGTCTGGACTCCGTGGGGTCGACCAGAGTGCCCCGGCGGTCCGGAGAGACCAGGCGGTTGCGCCGAACAACCGCCGAGCAGTCTTCCCCTCCAGGACAGGTTCAGCTCAGCGTGGCGACGCTCATGTCTCCTTGTTCGGACAGGCGCGGTCCGAACTGGGAGGTGCTGACCGTAGGCCGGCCGGTGATGAGCTCGGCGCAGCGGCTTCCCATCATCATGGCGGGGGCATTGGTGTTCCCCGCGTTGATGTTGGGCATGGCCGAGAGGTCGCAGACGCGCAGGTTCTCGACCCCGCGGACGCGGAGCCTGGAATCGAGGACGGCCATCGGATCGCTCGCCGTTCCCATCCGGCATGTCCCGCTCGGGTGATAGTTCGTTTTCACGAAACGCCGGCAGTGCTTCATGATCGCCTCATCGCTGAGGTCGTTCGGATCGGGGATCGACACGCGCTCGATCCGCTCCTTCAGCGGGCTGGTCTCGAAAGCCCGGATGAAGAAGCGCTGACCGTCGATCATGGCCTGGGCGTCGTCCTGATGCTTCAACAGATTGGGCGAGACCAACGGCATGGCGTCCGGATCGGCGGAGCTCAGGCGGACATAGCCGCGGGATTTCGGTTTCACCACCACGGTCGTGATCGTCAGCCCGTAGGTGTCGTCCACGAGGCCGAGCGTGTCGCGATCGAGATAGATGATCGGCACGCAGAAGGCCTGGATGGTGGGTTCCGCATTCGGGTCGGTCGGATTGACGAAGGCGCCGGCTTCGACGCCCGCCGAAAGGATCGGGCCCGAACCGAAGAGCCGGAAGTGGATGCCGTTGCGGAGCATCCGCCACCCGACACCCTGCTTGTAATAGCCGTAGGGTCCGTTCGCCTTCGCGATGAGCGGCACCTCCGGATGATCGATGAGGTTCTCCCCGATGCCCGGCAGGTCGGCGATGCAATCGATCCCGTGCTCCCGCAGCTGATCGGCGGGGCCGATCCCGGACAGCATGAGGAGCTGCGGCGTGACGAGCGCCCCGGAGGCGACGATCACCTCGCCATCCGCATGGACCGTGTGATCCATCCCCTTGGCATCCCGATAGGTGACACCCACGGCGCGGCCGTTCTCGATCTCGATCCTGCGCACCCGGGACTGGAGGCGGATGACGAGGTTCGGGTTGTCCGCCAGCGGAGCCAGAAACGCATAGGCGGCGCTGCTGCGCCGGCCGCGCCGGTTCATGAACTGGTAGAACCCGACACCCCGCTGCGTCGGCCCGTTGAAGTCCGGGGAGAACGGCTCGCCCAGGGCCTGGATGGCCTGAACGAACCAGCGCGACATGTCGTTGATGTGGCCCGGGTCGGAGACGAGAAGCGGCCCGTCCGCCCCGTGCAGCTCGTTGTAGAGCCTGTTGTTACCCTCCATGGTGCGGAAATGGGGCAGGACGTCGGCCCAGCTCCAGCCGGGATAATCGTTCTCCCCGTGCAGCATGTCGTGCCATTCGTCGTAGTCGGATGGGCGGCCGCGCATGTAGACCTGCGCATTGACCGAGGAGCCGCCGCCGAGGACGTTGGCCTGCGGAATGTCGTGGACCCGGCCCTCGAGATGCTCCTGCGGGACCGTGTGGTGATACCGCATGTACTTGCTGCCGTTGATCATCTTGAAGATGCCCGGCGGCATGTCGAGGAGGGGATGGCGGTGCGAGTAGCCGCCTTCCAGCAGCAGCACGCGTCGACCCTCGTTGACCAGGCGCGCGGCCGCCACCGAGCCCGAGGAGCCGCCGCCGACGACGATGTAGTCAAAACGCTCTTTCATGGAGACACCTGTTTCCTGCCGACCCATCGGGTGGGTTCAGGCCCTGATCGTTTCAAGGCCCTTCCAGTCGAACGCGATCCCGTGGCCGGGTCGGTCCGGCGCTAGGGCAAAGCCGTCCCGGATCGCGAGCGGCTCGGCGATGTAGCGTTCGAGCCCGAAGCCGTGGGCCTCGAGATAGGAGCGGTTCGGACACGCCGCGAGAAGATGCACGGTCACGTCATGAGCGCCGTGGCTGGTCACCGGCAGATTGAAGGCCTCGGCCAAGTGGGCGATCTTCATGAACGGGGTGACGCCGCCGCAATTGGTAACGTCCGGCTCCGGATAGGTCACGCCGCCGCCGGCCACGTAGAGCTTGAACTCCCAGAGCGTGCGCAGGTTCTCGCCCGCCGCGATCGGGAGCCCGCCCTCGCGCACGATGCGGGCGTGGCCCGCCGGATCGTCGGGAATGGTCGGCTCTTCGAGCCAGGTCAGGTCGAAGGGCTGAAGGGCTCTGGCGGCCCGGATCGCTCCGTCGACGCTCCACTTCATGTTGGCGTCGGCCATCAGGGGAAAGCCGGCGCCGAGATGCTCGCGCATGGCGCCGACGCGCTCAACGTCCTCGAACAGGTTGGCGCGGCCCACCTTCATCTTGATGGCGCGAAAACCCTTGCCGAGATTGTCGTCCGTCTGGCGCAGGAGCTTGTCGAGGGGCAGTTCGAGATCGATGCCGCCGGCATAGCAGGGCACCTTGGCGTCGAAGCCGCCGAGGGCCTTCCACAATGGGAGATTGGCGCGTTTCGCCTTGAGGTCCCAGAGGGCCATGTCGAAGGCCGACAGCGCCAGGACGGTCGGGCCGCCGCGGCCGCCGTAATGGAGCGCCCACCAGGCCTTGTGCCAGAGGCGCTCGATCTCGTCGGCCTCCTCGCCGTCCATGATCTCGGGCAGTTCGCGGGCGAGAACCGTGTCGATGGCGGCGCCGTTGCGGCCCACCGTGAAGGTGTAGCCGACGCCCTCCGCTCCGTCTGCGTCGCGGAGGCGCACCGTGTTGAGCTCGAAAGCGCGCATCTCGCCATGCATGGAATCGGTCAGAACGCTCGGCAGCGGGATGCGATAGAAGCCGGGTTCGATGGAAGTGATGCGGGGCATGGTCGTCCTTCTTCGCTCGGTGGTCGAATGCGGGGCTGGCCCTATGCGGCCTCTTCGGTGCGCATGCTCAGCCGCGCCTGAATGGCGACGACGAGCAGCAGGAATGCGCCGCGGATGACCGATTGCCAATACGCGGAGAGGCTGATCCAGCCGAGGCCGTTCTCGAAATTCAGGATGTTGAAGATGAGCCCGAGCAGGAGAACGCCCGCGAGGGTGGATCCGACGGAGCCGACGCCCCCGGTCAGCAGCGTGCCGCCCACGACCACGGCCGCGATCGCGAAGAGCTCCCAACCGACGCCCTCGATCGGCTGGCCCGCGCCGAACTGCGCCGCCAGGATGACGCCTGCCAGGCCCGCGAGGCCGCCGCTGGTGAGATACACGAGCGCCTTCACCCGGCTCGCGGGCAATCCCATGAGACGAGCCGCATCCTCGTTCCCGCCGATGGCGAGCACGGTGCGCCCAAAGGAGGTGAGATTGAGGACGAGGGAGCCGACGAGATAGGCAAACAGGGCCATCCAGGCCGGGATCGGAAAGCCGAGGAAATCTCCCTGACCGAGTTCGGTGAAGCCCGATTCGTAGGACACCGAGACGGACTGGTTTTCCGCCAGCAGCAGCGCGCAGCCGCTCGCCGCCAGCATCGTCGCGAGGGTTGTGATGAACGGCAGGATGCCGAGCCGGGTGATGATGAACGCATTGCACGCGCCGACTGCCAGACCGGCAGCCAGTCCGCCGAGCAGGCCGGGCAGGACCCCGTAGGGAGAGAGCAGGGCGGCCACGACGCTGCCGAGAGCAGCCGTCGATCCGACCGAGAGATCGATGCCCCCGGTGATGATGACGAAGCACATCCCGAGCGCGACCAGCGCGAACATGCTGTTGTAGCGAAGGACCGACAGGACGTTGAAGGCGCCGAGGAAGTTCTCGTACCGGAGCCAGCCGAACACGATGAGCGCGAGCAGAGCAATCAGCACCCCGTAGCGGCCGATGCCTTGGAATATCCTGAGGGAGGTTGTGTTCATCGGCGACCTCAGCGATGGCTCTGCCGCTGCAGCCAGACGGCCAGGACGATGATGACGGCCTTCGCCACGAGGGCCGCCGCATCGGGAACGCCATTGGCGAGCAGTGTGTAGCGCACGAGCTGGATGATGAGCGCGCCGACCAGGGTGCCGAGCACGGTAGCCCGTCCGCCGGTGAGCAGCGTCCCGCCCACCGCCACGGCCGCGATGGCGTCGAGCTCCATGCCGAGGCCGACGAGATTGGCGTCGGCCGCGGAGTTGCGGGCGATCACGATGAGGCCTGCGACCCCGGACAGGAGCCCGCTGATCAAGTAGACCCGTTGCTTCACGGACGTCACGGGAATGCCTGCGAGCCGGGCGGCGCGCTCGTTGCCGCCGATGGCCAGGATCTGCCGGCCGAAGACGGTGCGCCGGAGCATCCAGGCGGCCGCCGCGACGATGACAACCATCAGGATGGCCTGAAAGGGGATGCCGAAGACCCGTCCCAGGCCGATGAACTGAAAGCTCGGCAGGTTGAAGACCTGCAGGTTGCCGTTGGTGAAGACCTGGGCGATGCCGCGTCCGGCGATAAACAGCACGAGGGTGGCGATGATCGGCTGGATCCGCAGGCGCGTCACTAGCCACCCGTTGAACCATCCGAGCGCCGCCGTCACCAGAACAGGCACAACGAAGGCCAGTGCGATGCCGATGGCCGGGTGGGGGAGGGGAAAAAGCTTACCGAGGAAGATCAGCGGCGCCAGGGCTCCGGCAATCGCCATGAGGGCACCGACCGAGAGATCGATCCCTCCGGTTGCGATGACGAGCGTCATTCCGACGCCCACGATCACGATGGTGCAGACCTGGGTGAGGTTGACGTTGAGCGTCTGCCAGGTGGCGAAGTTGGGCGTGATCACGAGGTTGACGAGGATCAGAAGCACGAGGGCGATCCAGGCTCCATGGCGCGTCAGCACGGTCTTCACGTCGAGCCGAGGAGCCCTTTGTGCCGGAGGCAGGGTCGTGGCGGTCTCAGCCATGCGCGGCCTCCGGAACGCTCTCGTGCCCGTGAGCCATGGCGGCCATGACGTTCTGCTCGGTCACGGCATCGCCTTTCAGTTCCGAGGCCGTGTGGCCGTCGCGGAGAACGAAGATGCGGCTTGCCGCCTCGACCACCTCCTCGAGCTCCGACGAGATCATCAGAACGCCGAGTCCCTGGCCGGCCAGTTCCCGGATCAGGCTGAGGATCTCGGCCTTTGCGCCGACATCGATGCCACGGGTCGGCTCGTCGAGGATGAGGAGCCTGGGGTTCATGCAGAGCCAGCGCGCCAGCAGTACCTTCTGCTGGTTGCCGCCCGAGAGTTCGCGGATTCGCTGCTCCGGTCCCGAGCAGCGAATGCCCAAACGCTTGATGAAGCGGTCGACGATCTCGCGGCTGCGGGCTTCGTCCACGATGCCGCGTCGCGACAGCTGCGGCATGAGCGCGAGCGTCAGGTTCTCGCGCACGGACATGTCGGGAATGATGCCTTCCAGCTTGCGGTCTTCCGAGCAGAAACCCATGCCGGCCCGGATGGCGTCCGACGGGGCCGCGATGGCGTTCTCCCGTCCGGCGAAAGCGATCGTGCCGGAATCCGGCTTGTCGGCTCCGTAAACGGCACGGACGGATTCGGTCCTGCCCGCGCCGAGCAGTCCGGCGAGACCGACGATCTCACCGGGGCGCACTTCGAAGCTGACGTCCCGGACCTTGCGCCCGGCGGCGAGGTTTCGAACCTCCAGAACGGGCGCGCGAGCGTCGGCGGCCGATGGGTCCGCATCGTGCGGCTCCTGCAGGACCTGCGTCAGTTCGCGGCCCAGCATGGAGGTGACGAGATCGAGCCGGGACAGACGGGTCATCGGCGCGACCTGCACGGTGCGGCCGTCGCGCAT
Source organism: Microvirga terrae (assembly GCF_013307435.2). NCBI lineage: Bacteria > Pseudomonadati > Pseudomonadota > Alphaproteobacteria > Hyphomicrobiales > Methylobacteriaceae > Microvirga > Microvirga terrae. Next base: position 4,515,654 of record NZ_CP102845.1, on the reverse strand, counting down.
GATGGTGACGCGGTCGCAGACGGCGTAGAGCTCGTCGAGCTTATGGCTCACGAAGATCACCGAGACGCCGGCTGCCTTGAGCTGGCGGATCACCCCGAACAGAACCTGGACCTCGCGCTCGTCGAGGGACGACGTGGGCTCGTCCATGATGACGAGCTTGGCATCGAACCCGATCGCCCGGGCGATGGCGACCATCTGCTGCACGGCGGTCGGGTACACCATGAGTGGACGGTGGACATCGATGGTGATGTTGAAGCGCGCGAGAAGGGTGCGGGCTTCCGCGTGCATGGCGGGCCAGTCGAGCAGGCCGAAGCGCCGCTTCTCACGGCCGAGGCAGATGTTCTCGGTCACGGACCGGTAGGACACCAGGTTGATCTCCTGGTAGATCGTGCTGATGCCGGCCCTCTGGGCTTCCTGCGGGGAGGAGAACTCGACGGGTTTGCTGTCGAACAGGATCTCGCCGGCATCCTTGCGGTAGTAGCCGGTCAGGATCTTGATCATCGTCGACTTGCCGGCACCGTTCTGGCCGATCAGCGCATGAACCTCACCCTTCTCGACCGCGAGTTCGGCCTCGCGCAGAGCCGGGATGCCGGCGAAGCGCTTGTCGATGCCACGCATGGTGAGGAGCGGCGCCATGAAAGCTCCGGTAAGGGGTTCAGCCAAACAGGAAAGGCGCTGCCTGCGCAGGCAGGCAGCGCCCCGGCGTTCAGTACGCGTCGGAGATGAGCTGGGCCGCGTTCGACTTGTCGAAGAAGCGGTCGGTGTTCACCACCCATGGCTTGATCTGCTCGCCCTTGGCATAGCGTGCCAGGGTTTCGAAAGCCTTCGGTCCGAACTTCGGATTGCACTCGACGGTGGCCAGCATCTTGCCGTCGATGATGGCCTGCAGCGCATCGCGCGTGCCGTCGACGGAGACCACGATCACGTCCTTGCCCGGCTTCTTGCCGGCCGCCTCAAGGGCCGCGATGGCGCCGATGGCCATCTCGTCGTTGTGCGCGTAAATGGCGGTCGCGTCCGGATGGGCCTGCAGCAGCGTCTCGGCCACCTGGCGGCCCTTGTCGCGGGCGAAGTCGCCCGACTGGGACGCCACGATCTTCATGCCGGAATGAGCCTTGATGTAATCCTCGAAGCCCTTGCGGCGGTCATTGGCCGGCGAGGAGCCCGTGGTGCCTTCGAGCTGAATGATCTTGGCCTTGCCGTCCATGGCCTTGGTCAGGGCCTCCGCGGCGCGTTTGCCTTCGTCGACGAAGTCCGAGCCGATGAAGGTGACGTAGTCCTTGCCCGCCTTGGCGAGGTTCTGGTCCACGTTGCGATCGAGCAGGATGACCGGGATGCCGGCTTTCTTGGCGGCCATCACGGCCGGGATGAGGGGTTTCTCCTCGCGCGGGGCGAGGAAGATCAGGTCGACGCCCTGAGCGATCATCGAGTTGACGTCGGCGACCTGCTTGGCGGCGGAGCCGGCTGCGTCCGTGTAGACGAGCTGGTGTCCGAGCTTTGCGGCCTCGGCCTTCATGCTCTCCGTCTGCGCGATGCGCCATGGATTGTTCGACTCCGTCTGCGCGAAGCCGACCTTGTACTTGTCCTTCTGCTTCAGCTTGGGCAGCTCCTGCGCGGACACGCCGCCGAGACCCAGGCCGATGGCGGCCACGCCTGTCGCGAGGGCCAGGAAAGTTCTTCTGAGCATAGTTTTCCTCCATGAAGTTTTTCGCCCCTTTGTCGGGGTTCTTTATGGATTGCTGCAGCCGTTCGGGGCTGCAGGCCGTCACCAGCGGACATAGGTGGTCTGCTTCCGCAGGTATCCGTCGAAACCGTACTTGCCGTCCTCGCCGCCGAGCCCCGAATGCTTCCAGCCCGTGTGGAAGCCCTGCACGAGCTCCCCGCACGGGCGGTTGACGTAGAGCTCGCCGAAGGAGAGCTCCCGGGACAGGCGCATGACCCGGCGCAGGTCGTTCGTGTAGACATAGGCCGACAGGCCGTAGCTCGTGTCGTTGGCGAAGCTCAGGGCCTGCTCGAAGCTGTCGACCGTCATGACAGGCGCCACGGGGCCGAAGATCTCCCGCTGCATCACCGGCGCCCGGTTGCTGTCGACCCGCAGCACCGTGGGCTCGAACCAGTGACCCCGGGCGAACTCGCCCCGGGTCAGCCGGTGCCCGCCGGCGAGCACCTCGGCGCCTGCCGCCATGGCCTCGTTGACGATCTCCTCGACCTTGTCGACCTCGGGCCGATTCACTTTGGGACCCATGTCGGGACTCGTCATGGGATCGGCGAGCCTGAGCGCCTTCACGCGCGAGACGAACTTGTCGAGGAAGGGTTCGGCAATGTCCTTGTGCAGATACATGCGCTCGTTGCAGGTGCAGATCTGCCCGCAATTCGTGAAGCGGGAAATGATCGCCGCTTCGACGGCCGCGTCGACGTCGGCGTCCTCGAGAACGATGAAGGGTGCCTTCCCGCCCAGTTCCAGCCGGATGACCTTCAGGTCCTGGGCGCCTGCGGCGTAGATCTCCCGTCCCGCCCGCACGCTGCCCGTCATGGTCACGAGGTCGGTAAAAGGCGAACGCACGAGGGCGTCGCCGATGGATCGTCCGTCGCCGGTGACCACGTTGAGCACGCCTTTCGGCAGCCCGACCTCATGGGCGAGCCTGGCGATCTCGATGGCCGACAGGGGAGTGGATTCATGACCCTTCACCACGATGGTGTTGCCGGCCACGAGGGCAGGGCCGATCTTGCGGGCGGCCAGAGCCGCCGGATAATTCCAGGCGGTCAGGCCGACGACCACGCCGAAGGGCACGCGCCGGATCCAGACATCCTCGTTCGGATGGTCCGAAGGAAGGAGATCGCCTTCGATGCGCCGGGCGTTCTCGGCCGCATAGGTGAGAAACGTCATGACGGCGTCGATCTCGCCCTCGGCCTGGTTCAGGGGCTTCCCCTGCTCCAGCACCACGATCCGGGCGAGATGCGCCTTCTCACGGCGGATGGCGGCTGCAAGATCGGAAACGTAGCCCGCGCGCACGATGGGCGGCAGAGCCGCCCAAGCCGGCTGGGCCCGTTTGGCAGCTTCCAGGGCGGCCGTCGCATCCTCGACCGAGCCGACCGGCACGGTCGCGAAAACTGACTCGTTGGCAGGGTTTTCGACCTCAAGGCGGCCAGGCGCCCGGCCATCGGTCCAGGCCCCGTCGATATACATCTGATAGGGGGTCACTGTGTCGGCGTGGCGGGCGGACGTGGGAGCACTCATCGCGAGCTCCCGACAAAAGAGGTTGCTTGAGGGGCAAAGGCGAAGCCTTGCCCTGGGGTGCCTGCAAATGGCGTCACTCGTGTTTCCTCCGAGTTTGCTCAGGCTGAGCAACATCACACCAAACGTCGCTGATGAATCTATTTGGTATGACCGAAACTAGGATGGAGCAGCGGAATATGGGCTGTCAAGGAGATAGGATGATCCGATACTCCTTGATCGTCTGACGGAGACTGGCATTTGGTCCGACCATATGTTAGCCGAGGAAGAGCGCGCCAAGTCTCACATGAAGGACTTGTCCGCGCGGAAGAACGGACGGGGGACGTCATGGATCGAGACGTGGAGCTGCTTGGCAAGGATCCGATCGGGCGTCGGTCGGACGCGGTTGCGGAGGCGCTCGCGCGCATGATCCAGTCGGGCACTCTTCAGGTGGGCGATCGCCTTCCTGCCGAGCGAGACCTGATGCACCGTTATGGCGTGAGCCGCTCGGCGGTCCGGGAGGCCATCGTCTCGCTGGCCAATCGTGGGCTCGTGGTGACTCGGCTGGGGCACCGCCCCATCGTCCGCAAGCCCGATTACGAGATCGCCATCGACAAGGTCGGGAATCTCGTTGGACATCTCGTGGTGGAGCGGAACGGGGTCTGGAATCTGTTCGAATCCCGCATCTTTCTCGAGGCGGCGCTGGCCCGCTGGGCTGCCAGCCATGCCCGGCGTGACGACCTCGAGGAGCTTCGCGCCGCGCTGGAAGCCAATCGACAGGCCATCGGCCACCCCCTTCAGTTCGACGCAACCGACGCCGAATTCCATGCGGTCCTCTACCGGATGCCCGGCAATCCCATCTATCCGGCCGTGCACAAAGCCTATGTGGAGTGGCTCGTCCAGCACTGGCGGTCCATGAAGCGCGGCGCCGACATCGACCAGATGAACTATGCCGGGCACGAGGCGATCTTCGATGCCATCGCGGCCCGAGATCCGGACGGTGCAGAGGAAGCACTTCGTCGCCACCTCGTCGCGGCCTGGGAGTTCGTGCGGTCGACATTCGCCGCCGACCGTCGCGGGCGCAGTCAGCCTCCGCTCGGAGAAGCATAGGTCCCGCATCCGCACGGCAGGCTGGGCTCCCGGGTCCGCCAGGAAGCGGACCTGTTCGGATCGAGGTGCCGGGCTCGCCTCCGCCCTTCCGACCGGAGGGCTGGGTGGAGGCTGAGGGGCGCCGAAATCCGTTGCGCAGGCCGGCCGTCCCGAAGCGGCCTTGCCATCTCCGGAGCATCGTCTTGGCTGTGAGCGTCTTCCTGCTGCGCCCCCCATACTCCGTGTTCGAGCCATGAAGCCGAACGCGGTTCCGGCCAGGGGGAGGGGGCAAGTCATGGGTTCGAACCCCATCGTTCGTTCAGGGGGTTCGTGCACCTTCCAGGTGCCACCACTCCCGGAAAGCGTCCGTGTCCGGGATGATCGACACCCTTTCGGGTTCGTCAGGAGTTGACAAACGATCCGGGAATCGACATATCCGCAGCCCCGCCGGAACTTGGTTCGGGCGAGCTTCACTCCCATACGACGCCGACGCTGCCGAGATCCTCGGATCTCGCCTTTCGTCTGTGTCCCGACCGCAGTCTTGTTTGACCCCGGTCAACGGCAAGAGCCATGGACGCCAGTATATGGCATGTCTCCAAGGCTCCTCTGACGCAAAGAGGAAGCATCCAGATCGAAATCATCGATCCGGATGAGACCAACGCGGAAGCGAATACGCTTCCGCGAACGGTGAAGCTTGTCTGAATACTTTCTGACGGCCGGGCGGCGCCGGTTTCGAGAAAATTTCTTCGAGAAAGGTGTTGACCTGGGGAAGGGGTTCGAGTAGAACAACTTCATCGGCGGCGGGGTTCTTTGGACCTGAGCTGCGGCGGACTTCAAGGCCTGGCGGGCCCGCAAGGGTGGTCGGGAGGCTTGGGGTTCTCTGGCGTCTTCGGGTGCTGGGATTTTGCTCTTTGACATTGTTGAGAGGGAAGAGAAGCGTAGGCGGCGGTGTCCTTGCGCCGGTCCTTTGGGGCCGGATGGAATGAACATCGACCTGATCTATGCTTTGGTGAGTACACCGCTTCAGTGGCAACGCTGGAGATGGAGGTGCTCTGTCAATTTGCGTAGTGACATAGTCGAGATCAAATTCTTCAACTTGAGAGTTTGATCCTGGCTCAGAACGAACGCTGGCGGCAGGCTTAACACATGCAAGTCGAACGCATCCTTCGGGGTGAGTGGCAGACGGGTGAGTAACGCGTGGGAACGTGCCCTTCAGTTCGGAATAACCCAGGGAAACTTGGGCTAATACCGGATACGTGCGAGAGCAGAAAGATTTATCGCTGAAGGATCGGCCCGCGTCTGATTAGCTAGTTGGTGAGGTAATGGCTCACCAAGGCGACGATCAGTAGCTGGTCTGAGAGGATGATCAGCCACATTGGGACTGAGACACGGCCCAAACTCCTACGGGAGGCAGCAGTGGGGAATATTGGACAATGGGCGCAAGCCTGATCCAGCCATGCCGCGTGAGTGATGAAGGCCTTAGGGTTGTAAAGCTCTTTCAGTGGGGACGATAATGACGGTACCCGCAGAAGAAGCCCCGGCTAACTTCGTGCCAGCAGCCGCGGTAATACGAAGGGGGCTAGCGTTGTTCGGAATCACTGGGCGTAAAGGGCGCGTAGGCGGCTTTGTAAGTCGGGGGTGAAAGCCTGTGGCTCAACCACAGAATTGCCTTCGATACTGCATGGCTTGAGACCGGAAGAGGTTAGTGGAACTGCGAGTGTAGAGGTGAAATTCGTAGATATTCGCAAGAACACCAGTGGCGAAGGCGGCTGACTGGTCCGGTTCTGACGCTGAGGCGCGAAAGCGTGGGGAGCAAACAGGATTAGATACCCTGGTAGTCCACGCCGTAAACGATGAATGCCAGCCGTTGGCGAGCTTGCTCGTCAGTGGCGCAGCTAACGCTTTAAGCATTCCGCCTGGGGAGTACGGTCGCAAGATTAAAACTCAAAGGAATTGACGGGGGCCCGCACAAGCGGTGGAGCATGTGGTTTAATTCGAAGCAACGCGCAGAACCTTACCAGCCTTTGACATGTCCCGTATGGATCCTGGAGACAGGGTTCTTCAGTTCGGCTGGCGGGAACACAGGTGCTGCATGGCTGTCGTCAGCTCGTGTCGTGAGATGTTGGGTTAAGTCCCGCAACGAGCGCAACCCTCGCCCTTAGTTGCCATCATTCAGTTGGGCACTCTAAGGGGACTGCCGGTGATAAGCCGAGAGGAAGGTGGGGATGACGTCAAGTCCTCATGGCCCTTACGGGCTGGGCTACACACGTGCTACAATGGCGGTGACAAAGGGCAGCGAACCCGCGAGGGGGAGCTAATCCTTAAAAGCCGTCTCAGTTCAGATTGCACTCTGCAACTCGAGTGCATGAAGGCGGAATCGCTAGTAATCGTGGATCAGAACGCCACGGTGAATACGTTCCCGGGCCTTGTACACACCGCCCGTCACACCATGGGAGTTGGTCTTACCCGACGGCGCTGCGCCAACCGCAAGGGGGCAGGCGACCACGGTAGGGTCAGCGACTGGGGTGAAGTCGTAACAAGGTAGCCGTAGGGGAACCTGCGGCTGGATCACCTCCTTTCTAAGGATGTTCTCTTACTGGGGGCATCTGTTCGTCTCGAACAGGCTGTCGCTCATATCGGAACACTTGGAACAATAGGGTCAGTCAGACCCTGCTATGCGGGACGCTGCCGTCTTCGCTTCTCTTCTCAATTCCGGATACATCGGTCGAGGCTCGCGCTTCGATTGGGGCCTGTAGCTCAGGTGGTTAGAGCGCACCCCTGATAAGGGTGAGGTCGGACGTTCGAGTCGTCCCAGGCCCACCATCTTATCTTGACGGGGCCTTAGCTCAGCTGGGAGAGCGGTAGCTTTGCAAGCTTCAGGTCGTCGGTTCGATCCCGACAGGCTCCACCATTTTTTATGGGTATCCGGATGTCAAAGGAATTCGCCTCCCCTGCTTTGCGGGGGAGCGCGGATGTTTGAAATCGTAAAGAGGCGGCATATTCGACCAGCGGACGACCTAGTTCCGCGAACCAGCCACGGCCCGCAGCCGTGTGCGTCGGATATGCTTGGCAAGCAAAAATCGTCTTCAACGTGTGACGCGTTGAAGACAGGTCTTTCTTGAAGGTCATGTCCGGTCTTTGCCGAGCGGACATTGATCATGAGAGTAATCAAGTGTCGTAAGAGCATCTGGTGGATGCCTTGGCGCTGAGAGGCGATGAAGGACGTGGTACGCTGCGATAAGTCTTGGGGAGCTGCGAACGAGCTTTGATCCAGGAATCTCCGAATGGGGAAACCCCCCTTCGATCCTTTGTCTTGTGACGTCATTGGAAACAGTGCTGTTGCAAGACGGAGGATCAGATGAAGGGATTAGGCCCTGAATACATAGGGGTTTAAGGCGAACCCGGGGAACTGAAACATCTAAGTACCCGGAGGAAAGGACATCAATTGAGACTCCGTTAGTAGTGGCGAGCGAACGCGGACCAGGCCAATGCCAACCTGATTGTCATCGGAACTGTTTGGAAAAGCAGGCATGACGGGTGATAGCCCCGTACGAAGCAGCGAGATGGTTGGATATGAGTAGGGCGGGACACGTGCAATCCTGTCTGAACATGGGGGGACCACCCTCCAAGCCTAAGTACTCCTCAGCGACCGATAGTGAACCAGTACCGTGAGGGAAAGGTGAAAAGCACCCCGACGAGGGGAGTGAAACAGTTCCTGAAACCGGATGCTTACAAACAGTCGGAGCCCAAGGTTCGTCCTGGGTGACGGCGTACCTTTTGTATAATGGGTCAGCGACTTAAAGTAACGAGCAAGCTTAAGCCGATAGGTGGAGGCGCAGCGAAAGCGAGTCTGA